>DNGI01000123.1:0-10512 GCA_003486645.1 Cyanobacteria bacterium UBA11370
CATTTTGTTGTTGGTTGTTGGTTGTTGGTTGTTGGTTGTTGGTTGTTGGTTGTTGGTTGTTGGTTGTTGGTTGTTGGTTGTTGGTTGTTGGTTGTTAGTTGTTGGTTGTTGGTTGTTGGTGGAATAGCTTAATAGTTTAAGATTATGTACCACAAGTTTTCCCCCTGCACCCACTCCCCACTCCCCACTCCCCTTTTTGTTGTTGGTTGTTAGTTGTTGGTTGGTCGTATGCTGTTCAATAAACCTCTTCAGATTAGATGTTCATCTAGGCAGAATAAAGATTTCAGGTTCTTTTGTGCAGATGTCCAATTGACGACTGACAAACAACAAACAACAACCAACCAACAACTAACAACTAACAACTAACAACTAATTTCTTTAATGTATCAACGACATGATGAATTTGTTGATCACTTAAACCAGGATACATGGGTAAGGATAAAATTTCCTGAGATAAGGTTTCAGCATGAGGGAAGTCACCAACTTGATAGCGTAAATATTGGTAAGCTGGTTGGAGATGGCAGGGGATGGGATAGTGGATTCCGGTTTGAATGCCTGCTTCTGCTAGTTTATCCTGAATGGTTTGTCGATCTAGGGGACAGGCTGGAGTGACTCGAATAACGTAAAGGTGATAAATGTGACCTGTGCTGCTGTGGTTTTGGATGGGAATGAGTCCTTTGCTAGCAAGGGGTTCTAGTAGCTTATCGTATTGCTGGGCAGCTAAGTTGCGTGAGTGGTTCCACTCTGGTAAGTGGGGGAGTTTGACTTGGAGGATAGCAGCTTGTAAGGTATCTAAACGGCTGTTTCTGCCTAAGTCAGCGTGGAAATATTTACGAGGTGCGCCATAATTGCGGAGCGATCGCACGTTTTGAGCGATAGAATTATCGGTAGTAATCACAATTCCACCATCCCCAAAACAGCCTAAGTTCTTACTGGGGTAGAAGCTAAAAGCCGCTGCTTTCCCGATAGAACCCGCTCGATATCCTTCTCGTTCAGCAAGGTGAGCTTGGGCAGCATCTTCAAAAATTAGCACATTATGGGTATTGGCAAAGTCTAATAATTGATGTGGCGAAACTATCTGACCGTAGAGATGAACGGGTAAAATGGCTTTAGTGTTGGGAGTAATAGCTTTTTCGGCAGCGTTGAGGTCGATGAGGGCGGTATCGAGTTCGCAATCCACTAAAATAGGGGTTGCCTTGGCTTCTAAAACGCCAATTAGAGTAGCAATAAAGGTATTAGCCGGAAGAATCACTTCATCACCAACACCGATACCACAGGCTTGTAATCCTAGGGCGATCGCATCGGTTCCAGAAGCGACTCCAATTCCGTATTCTACACCCGAAGCAGTAGCAAAGGATTGCTCAAACTCGGCTAAGGCTTGACCTAAAACAAAATCTCCCCGCTGGACTACCGTTTGAATGGCGTGTTCAAGTTGGGATTGGATGGGTTGGTGTTGGGGGGTGAGATCGACGAAGGGAACATGGACTGAGGCTTGTTGATTCATTGATGTGCAGGAATTGGGTTAAAGGGTTAGTTGATCCCATCTCTATTTACGTACAATCTCGGTACTGATGCCTACCCAGAAATATCATATTTTTTAACTACCAACCCATTCGGGGATGGGGTCTTCAACTAACCTTTTTCCTTCTGTCTTGCAGGATTGAACACACACTCCCTACACCAAACACTACTATACTCAACACTGAAGCTGGTTCAGGAACAGGCTGGGTTTGGCTAATGACGGTGACATTTTCATCTGTAGCATCCCCTGTGTTATACACATAATCAAAAGCCTCCCCATCATCCAGCAAATGAGCGCGTAAAAAGATAGCACTCCAGCGAGCGAGCGTTTCTGTGGCTACAGCTTGGTCTAAGGTTGGTCTAATTGGATCACGTTGGAGGTTGTCTAAGTTCGTGATACCGTAATGGTTGGCTCCTTCAAGGAGGATAAGAGCTTTGGGTGGGTCTTGAATTTGATTGTACGTGGTTTCGCTAGCCGCAGGTAGAGCAACACCATCTTGGCTACCAGTAATTAAAGCGGTGGGAATACCGCCATTGTTGACCGGAGGAAATGAACCTACCTGGGGAGGATCTCTGAAGTTTGTACCATAGAATATCCCAGCCATTAATTCAGGGGGTTGGTTAAAACTGCCAGAGCAAACAAACGGAAAGCAAATATCCTGAATAACGGCAAGTCCTACAGCACCGCCAAAGGAGTGTCCTAACAATCCTAGCTTATCTGTGTCAACCCGACCCGCAACTGGGGATGAGGGGTTAGAGTTTTCCCCAACCATGTGAGATAGAACGTCATTCACTTGTTGCTGTTCGGGTAACAATCCTGTTAAGGTTTGCCCAGTCATGGGATTGGTTATCGTTCTGAAATGATTAGGCACAACCACCACAAAACCATAACTTGCTACTTGGCGAGCGAAGGAAGAATAATCGGATTTATCGACAAGTGCCCCTTGTAACAGTAGCGCAATCGGAAATTCTTTAGTGTTGTTTGAGTTTGAAGGCACTGGGAAGTATATATCTGCTAAGTCACCATTGGCGGCGATCGTTATGCTATAGCTATTGACCTCTTGGAATAGGGGTGCAGGACTAAAAGTAGCGGCGGCAGTTGGTGGGACTGTTCCTAGACTGATGAACATTGCCCCAACTACAGCTACAGATGATTGTTGTTTGGTAGATGAATAGCTCATTGCTTTAAACACCTATGCGTTCACATTACTGAAAGACGACTAGAATTATAAGCAAGCATTTCTACTTATGATTGGAGACTAGCGGATCTCTTTTGCCGCGACAAGTGTTTGAAAGTAACGTTTTACATAAATAACATAATTTCCTCTCCAGAATGTAAAGATTAGTAAAGTTTTAGGTCTAAAAAATTAAGTGAAACCTCGGAGTGGAACTTAGGCATTTTCGTCTTAGCTGTTGTTAAAATTTTCAAAGATTATACTCGATTTAGCTAATATTTTAGATTTACACTAGCTTGCAACTGGATAAGGTACAAAGCTGATAAAATTTTTTAGCTCATCCTGATTTTTTCTCGGCTATGGCTATTACCAATAAGGCTTCAATCTCCAATCCGTATAACAGACTCGCTCCTTTTATCCAGGATTATATCTATACCCATAGCTGGACAGAATTAAGACAGGTTCAAATAGAAGCTTGTGGGGTAATTTTTGATACGGATGCTCATCTCTTACTTGCCGCTGGGACTGCCTCCGGGAAAACAGAAGCGGCTTTTTTACCTGTTTTAACTTTACTTCATCAAAACCCATCTAGCACGGTAGGCGTACTTTATATTAGCCCGATTAAAGCCCTAATTAATGACCAATTTGAACGCCTCAATGACTTACTAAAAGAAGCCGATATTCCAGTTTGGGCATGGCATGGGGATATCTCTTCTAGTCGCAAACAAAGATTACTAAAAAATCCTCAAGGTATCCTGCAAATTACTCCAGAATCCTTAGAAAGCTTATTAATTAACAAGCATAGCCAGTTAGTTCACCTATTTGGAGATTTGCGATTTGTTATTATTGATGAAATTCATGCCTTTATGGGTTCGGAACGGGGGTGTCAGGTTCTCTGTCAACTCGCACGCCTATCGAGATTGATCAAAATTTTACCTCGTCGCATTGGTTTATCAGCAACTCTAGGGGATTATTCCCTAGCAGAGGAATGGTTGAAATCGGGAACTGAAACACCAGTAATTACCCCTAAAATTCAGGGTGGACAACGAAACGTTCAACTCGCTTTAGAACATTTTTACCTTAATAATGAAGTGGCAGATAGCCAATTAGTCAATAATTCTTACTATCACTATCTATTTAACCAGAGTAACGGCAAAAAATGTCTGATTTTTGCGAACAATCGGACTGAAGCAGAATGTGCGATCGCCTCCTTACGAAAAATCGCTCAAACTGAAGGCTTACCCGATATTTATCATGTCCATCATGGGAGTATTTCTGCCTCACTACGAGAATCCGCAGAAGCAGCAATGCGCGATCATAATCCTGCTGTGACGGCTGCGACAATTACGTTAGAATTAGGCATTGATATCGGACAATTAGAACGGGTCATTCAATTAAATGCTCCCTTTTCAGTTTCCAGTTTTTTGCAACGGTTAGGACGTACTGGGAGGCGCGGTAGTCCTGCGGATATGCGATTTATTTGTACGGAAGATGAACCTTCGGATCAAGACTCCCTACCCGAACAAATCCCCTGGCAACTCTTACAATGTATTGCGATTATTCAACTTTATTTAGAAGAACGTTGGATTGAACCGATTCAGCCGCTACGTTACTCTTTTAGCTTGTTGTATCATCAAACCATGAGTATTTTAGCAGCGATGGGAGAACTTTCTGTTGCTACTCTTGCCCAACAGGTTTTAACGTTACCGCCATTTGCGGCAATTTCCAAAGAAGAGTTTCGCCAACTGCTACATTATTTAATCGATATCGATCATATCCAACGAACGGAAACTGGAGGAATTATTATTGGTGTAACCGGAGAGAAACTTGTCCGTAATTTTAAATTTTATGCTGTATTTTCTGAACATTTAGAATATACCGTGCGGGATGAATCGCGGGAAATTGGTAGTATTGTGATGCCTCCTCCTCCAGGAAATCGATTTGCTTTGGCGGGAAAAACTTGGGAAATATGGGATATTGATCGTAAAAGTAAAACCCTTTGGGTGAAACCCGTTGAAGGAATTGCGAATACATCTTGGCGCAGTGGTAGCGGTAATATTCATACTAAGGTTTTGCAACGAATGCGACGAGTTTTATTTGAGAGTGTTGATTATCCGTATTTACAAAAAGGGGCGAAACATCGCCTTCAAATGGTACGCCAGTTAGGGAGAAGCGCGGGGTTAGATCAAAAAACTATTCTACCTCTAGAAGGCAATAAATACTGTATTTTCCCCTGGAGTGGAACGATAGCTTATCGCACGATGGAACGGGTGTTAAATTTTGTGGTTAGAGAGGTTTTGGATATTAAACGAATTAGCGGAAAGTCTCCTTATTTTTTAACGGTTGAATTAGGAAATAATACTGGCAATGAGTTAGAGTCGGAACTAGTATCGTTTTGTGAAAAAGGATTGAGTAGCGATGATTTAATGGTTTCAGCAGAAGCGCCTAAATTGCAAAAATATGATGAATTTATTCCCAATAATCTGTTACGTAAAGCCTTCGCTACGGATTATATGAATGTGGAAGAACTTAAAATTTAGATCCCCGACTTCTTTAAGAAGTCGGGGATCTGAAGGAAGTTAGGGATCTTGCTTTCAATTTATGGCTGAGATTGATACTCCTTAAACGACTGGTAGCAATTCTCGGCACTATAGAAATGACACTGATCGGTAATTTCTTTCATTAATGACCAAGAGAAACGACACTCACAAATGCGATCGCCCCAATGTTCTTTAAGTGTGCGATGCGCTAATCGCAAATTATAGAACGGAATCGCGGTGGAGATGTGATGGGGAATGTGAACATTAATGTCGTGACACAGAAATTCTATCCAAGCAGGATAATTGCAGTGAACTGATCCAAAAAGTTGTGCTTCAGCTTCATTCCACTGATTTTCGGGATTAAAGGGAATTTGGGGTGCGGTGTGGTGAACGATGGTAAAGGTACTCATCCAGAAATGGTAAACTAACCAGGGAAGTAGCCAGAATTTAACAAATCCCCAAATCCCAGTTGTGGCAATGAGTAACGGAAACGCGATCGCTGCAAAACTCAGTGCAACTAACGCCGAAAACTTTACCTGAGAACGCTGTTTTCCTTCAAACCGATTCCAGTTAAAATGGAGTACAGCCCAGTGAGCAATGGAACCCAACCACCAAGCTCGACCCCGCATAATCTGGTAAAATCCTCGTAACCAGCCTGGTTGTTGAGTATAAAACTCGGTTGTCCAAGGTTGCCATGCGTTATCTTCACCAAGTTTATTGGTGTGAGTATGATGGTAATTGTGCATGATTCGCCAGCCATGGAAGGGATAAATTAGCGGCAAAAAGGCTAAATGTCCCACTAAGTCATTCACCCAGCGGCGATTGGCAAATGAGCGATGACCACAATCATGACCCATTACAAAAAAACCCGTCAATGCGGTTCCGATAAAAATCCATAATGGGGGTAGAAGGAACCACGGTGCAACAGCTAAACCCCAATACCCTAACCCAACCAGTAGAGCATTTACGAGTAATGATGTCCAGGCTTTGCGACGATTTTTAGTAAAAACCTCACGAGGCAAAACTCGGATCACATCTTTCAATTGCAAGGGTTTATCAAGATTTGTAAGGGGTGGGGTGAGCGTTGTTTCTTTAATTACCGATATAGTCATGAAAAGATTTCCAGGATCAGTTGGGTGAATTACCCAAGGTGAGGTACATAAAAATTCTGCCAGGATTTAGGTCCATGGCAGACAGAGTTTTTTATCTCTCTGATATCTAAAAAAGAGATACACACCCCAGGCGCAAGTTCTAGGGCATCTAACAGCATAGCTGACAATCAAATCTTTATTGCTCCTGATGATCAGCATCAGGACTCACCGAAGTCAAGCGTTGCTGTTTGAGGATTTGGAGTTGCTGCAAGAGGGAATCCACTTCCGCTTGCAAATGCAGGTACTTGAGTTGCTGATCTGCCTGATAGGTAGACTTCATCAATTGAATCAGGCGATCGCGGGTTGCTGTTGTTGAACGACTTGTCCCTAATTGGGCATCACCAAGCCGACTTGGTGAATCTAGCACACTAGATGAACGAGTTGACATTCTTAAATAGTTATATTTGCTTACTCACACCACCTCGTTATTTTATCCTGAACTTTAAGTTTAGTTGCATCAACTATGACGATTTTGTTACTGGTTGGCGTTTGCACATAAGATGTAGTAATCTTTTTATTATGCTCTGCGTTTTTTTTCTCAGTACAAACCAGGAATCAGCTTTTTGACCCGTTGCTGGTAGTTTGAGTATTCTGGGTATTTCTCACTCAGCACTCTTAAAAGAGAATCTATCCCCCCGACGCGGGGGGAAGATAAGGAAGAATTTTTTTCACGGGAGAACCAGAGGGGTAGAGCCGTTGTTTTTCGACTTGTTAAGATTGGTTCAAGATTCTGAGTCCTAACCAACAACCAACAACCAACACTACATCCCTGGAAGATTTAATCCACTGGTAAGTTCTTCCATCCGTTCCCTCATGGTCGCGGTAGACTTATTGTAGGCATCTTTCATTGCCTCAGTGACGGTTTCTGAAAGTGCTGCTGCTCCCTTGTTGATGGCATCAGCAGAAATTTCGACTCGCAGGGGTTCTTGGTTGCCACTCATGACAACTTTAACGCTGCGATCGCCCGATAAGCCTTCTATTTCCATTTGCTCCAATTCTTCTTGAAGCTGTTTTGCGCCTTGCTGAACTTGTTGGGCTTTTTTGAACGCTTCGGTTAGTTCTTTCATTTTGCCTAAACCGAAACCAAATCCTTGTCCTTGTCCTTTGGTCATAACTGGTTTTATTAATCTGAGTTGGACGGGTGTATCCTTGGTAAGTCTTGATCTTAGTACCGCTCCAGTCAGTGTAACATCCTTAAACCGACTGAAACTCCCCTAAGATTCTCACTTCTGGCTCTAACCAGAGTGACCAATGCTGTTCAACTTGCTGCTGAACGTGGTGGATGAGTTGGAGGATATCACTCGCTTGGGCACCGCCACAGTTGAGGATAAAGTTAGCATGACGTTCCGCAACTTGAGCGCCGCCAATTTTATACCCTTTTAGGCCAAGTTGTTCAATCAGCCATCCCGCCGCATGGGATTCAGGGTTACGAAATACACTTCCACAGCTTGGTAAATGATAAGGTTGGGACGTGCGTCGTTGGTCTAAATGTCGAGTTGTTGTTGCCCGTACTTGTTTGGGATCACCGCCAGGTTTCAACTGGAAGGTTGCTTCACTGACTAGCTGATCGCTACCTTGCAAAATTGAAGTACGATAACTAAATCCCAACTTTTCGGGAGTGAGTCGTTCAACGGTGCCATTAGCTGAGAGAGTCTCAACATTAACCAGCAAGTCAGCCGCACAGCTATTATGGGCACCTGCATTCATCACGACTGCACCCCCCACCGTACCGGGGATACCCACAGCCCACTCTAATCCTTCCCAACCCCGCTCTGCGGCTTGCCATGCCAGACGGGCAATGGGTTCTCCCGCTCCCGCTGTCACGGTTCCTGTTTCGAGGTCAAAGTGAGTATAGCGTAGGTGGCGGGTACAAACAACTAAACCGGGTAAGCCCTGATCGCTCACCAAAAGATTAGAACCTGCGCCCAAGAGGGTTAGGGGTAAGCCTTGGGAATACGCCCACTCAAAGGACGCTTGCAGGTCTTCTAAGCGCCGGGGAGCGACATACCATTCTGCCGGACCTCCAACGCGAAACGAAGTCAGGCTGGCTAAAGAAACTTGCGATCGCAAAGGGCAATCGGTTCCGGGCAAGTAAAGCTGGGGTTGGTAAATGGTTTTTTTCCGGGTCAGTGCGCTGGTCACACCAGGGGAGTTATAGGAAAGGGTCATATTAATACACGTCAAAATAATGCCGATTGGTTTTGGGCAGTTGAGATCGCAGCAAGGCTATTTTTCGACTTGGGCTTGACCCAACTCAGAAGGTTTAACTCACTTTCCTCGATGGGTTTCGGTCAGCCGTTTGGTAGAAGTCCACCAGTTGGGGGATAATCTGATTGAGATTTCCCGCTCCTAGAAATAGGGCAAGGTCGCCTGGTTGGAGGATTTGAGTTAGACGTTGGCAGACATCCTCCAAGGTTGGTTCGTAATACACCCTTTTTTGGTGAGCAGCGATCGCTTCTTGTACCTGTTCACCTGTAATTTGCTCCAAGTTGGGTTCACCAGCACTGTAAATGTCGGTGAGAACAACGAGGTCGGCATTGCCAAAGGACTTAGCAAATTCTGGCAAAAATGTCAACGTGCGGCTATAGCGGTGGGGTTGGAAGATGGCAATAATTCGCCGTGGGGATGCAACTTGTAAGCGTGCTGCTGCCAGGGTGGCTTGAATTTCGCTGGGGTGGTGGGCATAGTCATCCACAAAGGTAATACCATGACACTGACCCCGAACTTCAAAGCGACGTTTAGCGCCTTCAAACGTAGCGATCGCGTCTGCTATCGTGTTAAATGCCAATCCCAGATGTCGTCCTACGGCTACTACCGCTAGAGCGTTACTGAGATTATGTTGACCCAATAACTTTACCCGCAGCTCACCCAAAATGTCATCCCCCTCCCAAACACGGGCCGTGGTGCCATCGGCCTGATAGGTGACGCAATCTACGCTGTAGTTCGCTCCGCTATCTCGTCGTAGGCTATAACTGATGGTGGGTTTGAGTTGCGATCGCAAGGTTTCGCAGTCAATGCAACCAACGAGGGTTTGACAGCGATCAGCAAAAATCTGGAAGGTTTCAATAACTTGTTCTAAATTTTGGTAGTGGTCGGGATGATCGAGTTCGATATTCGTAATTACACCAATTTTAGGTGATAGCTTGGCTAACGAGCCGTCAGATTCATCGGCTTCAGCAACCAGATAGGGACTATCTCCCAAACGCGCATTACCCTCCCAAGCGTCCACTTCACCCCCAACTACAATGGTTGGGTCTAAACCTGCTTGTAATAGCAGGTATCCCATCAAACTACTGGTTGTCGTTTTCCCATGAGTGCCTGCAACACCGATACTTTGGTGATAATCTTGAAGTAACGCTGCCAGTAAATCTGATCGATGAAAAATGGGGTAGCCCCGTTCTAAAGCCGCTTGATACTCAGAATTGATCGAATTAATTGCCGTTGAACAGATGACTTGAGGCAAGCTGGAGGAGAGGGGGTGAGCTAAGGTTGGTTGGGGGGCGGGTGAGAGTCCAGTCCGCATTCCCAGATCGGGATTAATCCCAATAGCCGTTGCTGATAAGCCTTTCGAGATTGAGTCTGTCTTCGCCCGGAAAAACTCTAAGTTCGTCGCCCTCTGCTCTCTAAAAAGATGAGCGCCGACAGCCTGCAAACGTTGAGTAATGTGCGTTGAACGAATGTCTGACCCAGATACAGGGAGTTTACGCTTTGCGAGAACATAAGCTAGGGCTGACATTCCAATTCCACCGATGCCGATGAAATGAAATGGCTTACCACTAAAATCAACAGTATTAGGCATCTTAACTCCTTACACACCACATCACACGAGCCTACTGTGCCAATAACACGCGCTATCATATCAAGAATTGTTTTTTCAAGATATAGCAAATGAGAGATTTATCAGAATTCTCTTGCCAGAGCTAGCTTTTGCTCTAGATTAGGTTATTGCTCAAGTAGATTTGCCAACCGTGTTATTACTGAATTCGATTTTTCTGTCCACAGATGGTTTTTAGTATTAAACACAAGCCCCTCTTCTCGATCCGGAAACTTGAGTGTAGAAAATTGGGGAGGGGAGAGGGAGAGAGGGAGAGGGGGAGAGGGGGAGGGTGCATCCCAAAGTTGCAA
>DNGI01000123.1:10897-23630 GCA_003486645.1 Cyanobacteria bacterium UBA11370
AGCCGCGATTTCCAATCGCCAGGCCAGGTACTTTTGCAAAAACAGGATGCTCCCGAGAGGGAGAGGAGGTTGCTGGTTTGACTTCTAGCAATTTAAAAAGAAATGCGACACAGGAGTTAGTGGAACTTTGACAGAGTAAGTCTTTCAGAATTTTTGTATCTATGTAGCGCCGCGACGCGTTCACCAAGTGTAGCCAGAGACGTTAGCACAATTCAAAATCCAAAATCCAAAATCCAAAAATGATAAGTAAAATCTAAGCGATCGCCGCTCATTTGCCAGATTATGCTTATCAATCTGGAGTATGTAGTACGATATTTGGTAATCTAACGTGGGGTTGGCAGAGTGAAAGGAGGCGCGATAACGAAGCGCAGATCCCTTTCTTTAGCCCTGAATACGCGTTGTGATAATATCCTGTGCCGCCGCCCATTGAGCAATATCCTGACGACGAATAGCCGCCGCCATTAAATCGGGAAATTGATCCGGCGTACAAGCCATTGCCAAAATTCCCAATTCCGCGAATTTCTGAGCAATTCCATGATCATACACGGGCGCACCTTCATCACTAAGGGCTAGCAACGTAATAAATTGAACCCCCGATCCCACTAATGCTGCAACACGTTTCAGCATTTCCTCTGAATTGCCCCCTTCATATAAATCACTAATTAAAATTAAAATAGTTTCTTGAGGCTGACGGATCAGTCCGTGACAGTAAGCCAGTGCCCGATTAATATCAGTACCGCCTCCTAATTGAGTACCAAATAATACGTCAACGGGATCTTGTGCAACCTCAGTTAAATCCACAACCGAGGTATCAAATACTACGATACGAGTTTGTATGGCTTTTAAAGATGCCAACACTGCCCCAAAAATTCCAGCATAAACGACTGATGTTGCCATTGAGCCGCTTTGGTCGATACAGAGGATAATATCTCGTAGGGCGCTGCGTTTGCGTCCGTAACCGATACGAGTTTCTGGAATAATAGTGCGATATTTCGGTTGGTAATGTTTAAGGTTAGCCCGAATAGTACGATTCCAATCAATTTCATTATGACGGGGACGGCGGTTGCGGATAGCGCGATTTAGGCTTCCCATCACAGCTTGACGAGTGGGGTTAGCAAGTTTCCGCTGCAATTCTTCCACGACGCGACGCACAACGATACGCGCTGTTTCTTTGGTTTTACTGGGCATAATGCTACTTAAAGATAGCAAGTTAGCCACTAAATGAACATCAGGTTCAACGACTTCCAACAATTCGGGTTCTAACAACATTTGTTGTAGGTTAAGCCGTTCCAAAGCATCCTTCTGCATTACCCGCACAACCGAAGTAGGAAAATAATGGCGAATATCACCTAACCAACGGGCAATTTTAGGGGATGAACTACCCAGCCCACCGCTCTTATCTGAATCATAGAGGGCACTGAGCGCATCGTCCATGGCTTGATCAGGGCTACTGAGACTAAAGTTCCCATCACCCTCTCCCTCACCACCCCTCTGACAAATACCATCCGCTTCTCCACCTCCTAAAAGGAGTCGCCAGCGGCGCAAGCGTTCTTGTGCAGGTTCAATCATTGTTTTTGAGTTGAACTTTTAGAGAATATCCGTTTAAACTTTACTGTTTTTTCATCAAATCTTTACTGTAACTCTAAACTACACTCAGAGTTTAAAAGATTTGATGAAGTTATCGGATGACGGGTTATGTCCCAGAATAATGCACTACCTATGTAGCTGTAATTCCTGAGTGCCAACTATGTTGAGTTTGTTAATATCCTTTATTAAAAGTAAAGAAAACATAGTATTGAGTGGATTTAAGCTGGTGTAAAATCCTTGATTTTTGGCAAATAGAATAAGCTACATTCAGAGTATAAAGATTCGGTCAAGCTTGCTTTAAAACAGTGTTAATTTCCGGATAATTAGCCATAATAATGGCTCATAAACTTGGCAAGATTCAAACTTAATTTCTAGGAAGAATCTAAAACCATATCTATCTCTTAAATCCTGTAGGAGTTATGGGAAATACTAAAAGAGTCAGCCCTTTTTTTGCAACAGCGTTTGTGCTTTTTCTTTCGGGACTATTTAACACCAAACCGCTGCAAGCACAATCCATTACCGCTGCTCCCGATGGCACGGGTACGATTATTACCACTCCAGATGGTAAAACGTTCAATATTGAAGGTGGCACGTTTTCAGGCGATGGTGCTAATCTCTTCCATAGCTTTGAAAAGTTTGGATTAGATGCCAATGAAGCGGCTAATTTCTTGTCGAATCCTCAAATTCAGAATATTTTAGGTCGAGTGGTTGGGGGTGATCCGTCAATCATTAATGGTTTAATCCAAGTCACAGGCGGAACTTCTAATTTATTTTTAATGAACCCAGCCGGAATTATTTTTGGCAGAGGTGCTAGTTTGAATGTGCCTGGGGCTTTTACAGCAACGACAGCAAATGGTATTGGTTTTGATGGTGGTTGGTTTAATGCTACTGGGGAAAATAATTATGAAGTTTTGCTCGGTTCTCCCAACAAATTTGGTTTCACAATGAATCAGTCAGGAAACATTGTGAATGCTGCCAATTTAGCTGTCAGTGAGGGGCAAAGTTTGAGCTTCATCGGTGGGAAAGTTATTAATACTGGTACTATCACCGCACCAGGGGGAAATATTACCATTACAGCGGTTCCCGGACACAATTTGGTACGCCTTTCTCAACCTGGAATGCTCCTTTCGTTGGAGATTCAAACTACGGAAGGGATGAGTGATAATAGTTTACCAACAGCGTTAGAATTATCCCCCTTAGATTTACCTGTATTGTTAACTGGAGGTGGAAATTTAGGAGTAAGTGTTGATGCGGATGGTACGGTACGATTGAAGAAATCAAATACAACAATTTCCGATCAAGCCGGAACATTTATTGCGGCTGGCAACCTCGATACTCGTTCGATTACGAATGGGGGTACAGTGACGCTGAATGCGATCGCAGGCGATATTATTCTTAACAGTGGAGGAGAGATTAATACGCCAGCAAATACCGTGGATTCGTCTGCGTCTAATGGTGATGCCGGAGATATTAATTTCACGGCTGGCGGTGGAATTCAGGGAGATAATAGTGTGATTGTGTCGTCTGCTGAAGGTGGGAATGGCGGCGATGTTAATCTGACGGCTAATGAAGATGTTGAAGTAGATGGCGTTTTATCTAATTCAGAAAGTAACGGTAATGGTGGTGATGTGACTGTTACTGCTGGAGAAGGAATGGAAATTAGTGAAGGGATAGACGCTAGTGCCGCAGAAGGCGATGGGGGAGATGTTAATCTTAGCGCTAATGATGATATTCATACAGGTGGAATTTCAACGGCTGCTGGAGGTAATGAAAATTCCAATAATGGAACAACGGGTAGTGCTGAAATTGATAACAGTTCCTCTGGCAATCCTGCAAATAGTGGTGAAGTTAATCCCCAAAATAATACTTCTACTCCTAACACTAATTCCTCACCAATAGGGAATAGTGGCGGCAATACGACTGTCATCAGTCATAATGGTGGCGTTACTATCGGTAATACTGATACAACGGCTGAATCGGGAGATTCTGGAGATACAGTGATCAGCGCTTCCGATGATATCAATGTCCAAAATATTAATGCTCATGCTGGTCAAAATAGTGGTGATATTAAATTAACTAGCAATAACGGTACTGTCACTACCCAAGATATCGAAAGCGCAGGTAAAACGGGTAGAGGCGGGACAATTAGTGTTAACGCTCATTCCGATATCAACACGGGTAATATTATCTCCAGAGGTGCAAGAGGGAGTGGCGATATTAACCTTACTAGTTTTGAAGGAACCATTAATACAGGTTCTCTGCATACGGATACGGGTTCAATCTATTTAAATGGGGTTATTCTCAATAATGCAGCCGGAAGTTTAACTGTTAGTTCAGTTTTAAATAATCCCAATCAAGCCGTTGCTGAACTTGAAGAAAGCCGAGAAAAAGAATTTGAAAAATACTTTGGCAAAGACTTATTTGCACAATCTGTCAGTGCAGATAGCATTCGTCTAACCTTAGCTGATATTCAACAACAAACAGGCGATCGCTCGGCTGTAATCTATGTCAATCTCCCCGATAATACCTCCGAGAGTAACCCAGTTTCCGCTGCTGTAAAACTCGTTGTGATTACGCCAGATGGTGAACCGATTAATATAACTGTTCCGGGTGTAGAGCGAGTACAATTACTCCAAGCCATTAAAGACTTTCGCACTAACATTGCCACTTCCTACCGTCGCGGGAATACAAGTTATTTAGCACCTGCACAACAACTTTATCAATGGTTAATTGCACCGATTGAGCCTCAATTGCAAGCCAAATCAATTAATACATTACTGTTTGCAATGGATACAGGATTGAGAACTTTACCCATTGCCGCATTGCATGATGGCAAGCAATTTTTAGTCGAAAAATATAGCTTGGGAATGGTTCCTAGTTTTGGCTTAATCAATCCGACTTATAAAACTCTAGAAAATGCTCAAGCCTTAGCAATGGGAGCAACGACATTCCAAGATCATGACCCCTTACCTGCTGTATCGGTCGAGTTATCCGTTATTAACCAAATGTGGGATGGATTAGTTTTTTTGAATGAAGATTTTAACCGATTTAACTTAGTTGAATCTCGCCAAGGACATCGTTATCCGATTGTTCACTTAGCCACCCATGCAGAATTTAATCCCGGTTCTGTTGATAATTCCTACATTCAATTATGGAGTGAGAAACTACCTTTATCTGAAGTGCCACAACTCCGTTGGAAGGAAGCAGCAGTGGAATTATTAACCCTTTCTGCTTGTCGCACAGCAGTTGATAGTGGGGATGGTGAAATGGGGTTTGCTGGGTTGACAGTAGCAACGGGAGTTAAGTCCGCTTTAGCCAGTTTGTGGTCAGTTAGTGATGAAGGAACATTTGCCTTAATGACTGAATTTTACCACGAGTTGCAATCAGCTAAGGTGAAATCGGAAGCGTTGCGTCAAGCACAATTAGCCATGATCCAAGGACAGTTAAAAATTGAAGCCGGAGAACTACAAGGTTCTGAGATACCAGGTACTGTGTCACTACCGCCGGAGTTAGCAAAAATGACCAATACTAATTTATCCCATCCTTATTATTGGTCTGGTTTCACCATGATTGGTAGTCCTTGGTAATGGGGAGTGGGGAGTGGGGAGGAGAGTTTTGAGTTTTGAGTTTTGAGTTTCCCAACAACCAACAACCAACAACCAACAACCAACAACCGTTTTACAATAATTCCATAAGCCCGCGCTAGTACCGAAATCCAAAATCCAAAATTCAAAATCCAAAATCGAATGACTCAATTTCACTCGCTGGAGGAAGCACTCAAACATTTCTTTGGCTACGATAGTTTCCGTCTAGGACAAGGGCAAATTATCGAAGAAGCGCTTCAGAATCGAGATTTGCTGATTATTATGCCCACAGGCGGGGGAAAGTCGTTGTGTTTTCAACTACCCGCCTTACTCAAACCCGGTTTAACGGTTGTAGTGTCGCCGTTAATCGCGCTGATGCAAGACCAAGTAGATGCGCTCCAAGATAACGGGATTGGGGCGACATTTCTTAATAGTACCCTGAATTGGGAAGATGTGCGATCGCGTGAGACAGCAATTCTCAACGGTAAGATTAAACTGCTTTATGTCGCACCGGAACGCTTGTTAGGCGAACGATTTGGACCATTTTTAGATCAGGTGCGATCGCAAGTTGGAATTTCTGCCTTTGCCATTGATGAAGCGCATTGTGTTTCGGAGTGGGGACATGATTTTCGTCCCGAATATCGCCAAATTAAACAACTACGCCAACGATATCCAGATATTCCTATTCTGGCGCTTACTGCTACAGCAACAAAGCGGGTGCAACAGGATATTATCCAACAATTAATGTTGCGGCAACCAGGAATTCATCTTGCTAGCTTTAATCGTCCTAACCTTTATTATGAAGTTCAACCGAAACAGAAGCAAACTTATAATCAACTCTTCAAACAAATTAAATCCCATAAAGGGTCAGGTATTATCTATTGTCTCAGCCGTCGTACAGTGGATGAAATTTCCTTTCGACTTCAGAAAGATGGAATTTCTGCTCTACCTTACCATGCGGGAATGACGGATGAGGATAGATTAGTGAATCAAACCCGATTCATTCGAGATGACGTGCAAGTGATGGTAGCAACCATTGCTTTTGGCATGGGTATTAATAAGCCCGATGTACGGTTTGTCATTCACTACGATTTACCCCGTAATTTAGAAAGTTATTATCAAGAATCAGGACGAGCGGGACGAGATGGGGAACCTGCTAATTGTACCCTATTTTTTAGTGCCGGAGATATTCCCAGAATTGATTATTTTATCGACCAAAAACCCGATCCAAAAGAACAATTAGTTGCCCGTCAGCAATTACGTCAGGTGATTGATTATGCGGAAGGGACAGATTGTCGCCGCAAAATTCAACTGCGTTACTTTGGCGAACACTTTAAGGGAAATTGCGATAATTGCGATAATTGTCGCAATCCTAAACCTGTAGAAGATTGGACAATAGAAGCGCAAAAATTCTTATCGTGTGTGGCGCGTTGTCAGGAACGATTTGGCATGAATCATATTATTGATGTGCTACGGGGTTCTCGCAAGCAGCAGATTGAAAAGTACGGGCATCATTTATTATCAACTTATGGAATTGGGAAAGATAAAACAGCGGAAGCGTGGAAAATGTTGGCGCGATCGCTATTGCATCAAGGGTTAGTCGATGAAACAAGCGATGGCTATCGGATCTTAAAACTCAATAAGTTAAGTTGGGAAGTTTTACGCAAGCAACGTTCTGTTGAAATTGCAGTTATCCAAACCCCAGCAACTAAAGCCTTAGCTGATATTAATCCTAGGGCGGCTGAGATTGAAATTTTATTTGAAAAACTGCGAAAGTTACGAAAGCAGCTAGCTGATGCTCAATCGGTTCCACCTTATGTTGTTTTTTCCGATTTTAGTCTAAAGTTAATGGCACAACAGCAACCCCAAACTCTGGAAGAATTTGCAGAAATTTCTGGAGTTGGTACTCATAAATTGACTCAATATGGAGAACGTTTTGTTTCGGAAATTCGCGCATTTTGTCAAGAGCAATTGCCGCCCGTTCCTCTCCCGTCTAATACGCAAATGGTAACACTGCAATTGCATCAACAAGGGTTAAGTTTGGAAGAAATTGCTCAGAAACGGGGTTTTAGTCCTCGCACCATTGTTACTCATTTAAGTGAAGTGATTGAGATGAAGCAGGCGGTCGATTTTCATCGATTAGTATCTGCTGACGTTGAAAAAGTGATTATTCAGGCTATTAACAAAGTTGGGGATGAATCGCTTAAAAGTATTCGAGAACATTTGGGTGAAGACTACAGTTATGAAGATATTCAATTAGTACGTGCTTGGTGGCGGCGGGAGAAGGAGAATTAGATGACACGACAGCCTCACGATCAATTTGCCAAACAATATTTAGCAGAATTACTAGCACCTCTAGGTGAGGTAGAAACTAGCCGCGACGTGGTGAGTGAAGTTCGTCAAGTTGATGTTTGGTTTATGCCAGCTTCATCGCCATCAATAGAACCTCAGAATCTAGGATTGTTGGGTAAAATGGCATCAACAGCCTGTTTGTTAGAACCTTTTCGGAATGCACCTACTCCTGTAGAAATACGTAATTGTCAGCTTAAATTATATGCTCTACATGGGGAACTTTTGCGTAAGGCGCGACGGGAACAAAACTCTGTTTCAGAGGCTGATTTACCCCGTTTGTGGATTCTATCACCTTCGATTTCTTCAAGATTAGTCAATGGTTTTGGGGCAAAACTTGATGCGTCAGGAAGCTGGGGAACAGGAATTTATTTTCTGCCAGAGTTCCAGAAAACTGCGCTGATAGGAATTAATCAGCTACCCGTCACTGACGAAACTTTATGGCTGAGACTTTTGGGGCGCGATGCAGTTCAGCAGCAGGCGATTGATGAGTTGATGGCACTCCCACAAGACCATCCGTTACGAGGCAATATTCTGGATCTTTTGGCGAACTGGAGAGTTAACGTGGAAGGGAGAGATAATTTAACTGATGAAGATAGGGAGTTACTTATGAACTTATCACCAGCTTATCAGTATTGGCGAGAAAAAACTTTACAAGAAGGCAAGCAAGAAGGTAGACAAGAAGGCAGGCAAGAAGGCAAGCGACAGGGACGGTTAGAGGAACGACGGCAGATGGTGGAAAGCTTGCTGAAAGTTCGCTTTGATTCATTGGACGAGGAATTATCGGGTGCGATCGCACCGATGTTACAGTTACCTCCCCAAGAGTTAACTCGCTTGTTACTCACTCTTTCTCGTGAGGAATTAATCGAACGGTTTGGATATGGATCTTGGCGAGAAAGTCTTTTACAAGAAGTCAGGTTAGAAGAACGACGGCAACTAGTAGAAAACTTTTTGAAAGTGCGATTTAGTTCCTTGGATGAAGAATTATCGGGAGCGATCGCACCGCTTTTAAACTTACCACCCGAAGAGTTAACTCGTCTGTTAATTACCCTTTCGCGTGAGGAATTAATTGAACAGTTTGGAGGAGAACTCAACGAATAATCTAGAAGTAGGAGTTTACACCATCTATCGTTGAATAGTTGAGTTTATTGTCTCAAGCCAGGGCGGATTGCTGACTGATCAAAAACTTACCTATCGAGGAAAGCATTTCCGCAGCATAATTTGACCAACCAAACCATTTTCCTTTGGTGAGGCAAAATGTACCACCTCTATAACCGTAAAGCAAGGGCCTATACTATGTAACTTCCCTTCTGAAAACGAAATCAATTCTCCACAACAAGGTAGCCGGGATAATTCTACTCGCTCTCCATTTAAATTTTCCAATTCCTGTGAGTAATCCTTATGTGATGTTCTAGGAGCATTCTCGAACATCATTTGTACTTTCACGAATTCCATCGATAGCATCTCCTGGTTTAAATTTTATCGTTCAATCCTATTAATCGCATAAAACGAAGCCAGAAGATCCCAAAAAATAAAAAGAGCTACTTCTATTGGGTAACTCTTGTCCAGGAGCAATAGATCAAAATCTTTACTCCCCTCTTCATTAGACCTCTTGCAAAAGTATTTTTTAGGCTGGGGTTTGCGTCAATTCTTGTCCTCTATCCCCTATTCCCTGTTCCCTGTTCCCGAATAAAAGCAAGATGTCTATTGATAACTAGCAAGTTGAGTTATTATATGATGTCCGGCAAATCACCCATAATAAAAAGTCTCCCCCTCTCCCTCTCTCCCTCTCACTCTTTTTTAGGGTTATTCAACCGGACATGATATTACAACTCTCCAATGTAAGTACCGAGTGCCTGTGCAGTTTGTACCAGTGGGTGATGCGGATCAACCAACACCGGACTGTGACTCGTGACCTCATCAATTGGAAGGCTGATTACCCGTCCATTTTGCCATGCGACCATTTTTTGATAATCGTCCTTAGCCACTAAATCTACAGCAGTTTTGCCAAAACTGGTTGCTAGCAGGCGGTCTAAGGCAGATGGGATTCCACCGCGCTGAACATGACCCAGTACCGTTACCCGTGCCTCTATGGTTTTACCGCTACAGTAAGAAAGTTGGTCAGCAATGTAATCTCCGATACCCCGCAACCGTACCTCACCCAGGGCATCTGTATAATATCGCTCTTGACCCTCAGTCGTTTTTGCTCCTTCTGCTACCACAACAATCGCAAATCGCCGATCCCAGCGATCGCGCAATTCGGTGATCGTTTGACAGACTTTCTCAATCGAGTAGGGAATTTCTGGAATCAAGATCGCATCCGCCCCCCCAGCAATCCCAGCATGAAGGGCGAGATGACCCGCCTCCCGTCCCATAGCTTCCACTACCATTACCCGGTCGTGGCTGGCAGCCGTATAAGATAGACGAGTCAGGGCATCAACAATAGTGTTCACAGCGGTATCAAATCCTACCGCTAACTCCGTGTAGGCAACGTCATTGTCAATCGTTTTAGGCACTCCCACCAGATTCATACTGCCTTTTTTAGCGAGTTGGTTCATAATTGCCAAACTGCCGTCGCCACCAATTACAATCAAGGCATCCAGACCCAAAAACTGATATCCGGCGATCACTTCATCTGCTTTAGCTTCCGTATCCCCTTTGTTTATTGACCCTAGAATAGTGCCACCCGTACTCAGCAGTGGGTCGATACCTCTAAGATCTAGTCCGTGAACATTGAGTGAGACAGATTTCCGTTCCAACAGACCTTGGGTACCGTAGGGAATTCCTAAAACTTCCCAACCATAAGTAAGGGTGGCGTGTCTAACAACGGCGCGAATGACCGCGTTGAGTCCAGGGCAATCCCCGCCGCTGGTGAGTAAGCCCAGCCGTTTGCAAGTTTTCATAGTCTCTCTCAATTCTGTGCTTTAGTTAGGTGTTTATCGCTAACGCTGCGTGTGGTGTTGGCAAGATTCCAGAGGGGAGGGTTTTACCGTTGAGACAGCTTGCCGATGGCTAATGAATTGTTAAACAATCTCAACAGGTGTTGGAAAAGTGCCTCCACGTTTGATTGATCCGACAAATCTTCAAGGAACAACTCCTAGGTTCACAGGTAATACTAAGTTGCCGTCACAAACGTAACTAAGAAATTGCCCACGCCCTACTCCCCACTCTCTTTCTTAAGGTTACGGCTTAGAACACAACTTGGTATCAACCTTACGTTCAAGATAGTAGCCAATATTCTTTAAATCTGAAAGTATCGATGGGCACTCCAGATGTACATCTTTTAAGGAAAGAGGACTCTCCTATAGTCTGATAAATCCCCCCCTCTCCCTCTCTCCCCCTCTCCCTCTCAACCCACTACATTTGATTACACCTACAGATTCCCCGTGTCACACTTCCGGAAAGATTCAGTAAAGCTTTACACTAAAGGGTGCATGATGGTTATGCTTTGGAGATCATTTCGTTAAGCTGTGCGGAAAATAGTTATTGCCGGGAACTGGAAAATGTACAAAACTCAAAGGGAAGCCTCTGAGTTTTTGCAGGGATTTATGCCTCAACTAGAGCAAACTCCCCAACAACGGGAAGTCGTCCTTTGCGCTCCCTTTACTGCTTTGAGTGTTATGTCTACGAGTTTACACGGTAGTCGTGTACAACTCGGTGCCCAAAATATCCACTGGGAGAATGCAGGAGCCTACACGGGTGAAATTGCAGGTGATATGCTCACAGAATTGGGGGTTCGTTACGCGATCGTTGGTCACAGCGAACGCCGTCAATACTTTGGTGAAACTGATGAAACCGTCAACAAGCGCCTGCTGGCGGCTCAACGCCACGGTTTGATTCCTATCCTTTGTGTAGGTGAAACGAAGCAACAACGAGATGCGAGGGAAACTGAATCGATTATTATCAACCAGTTGACAAAAGACTTAGTAGATGTTAATCAGGAACAATTGGTCATCGCCTACGAGCCGATTTGGGCGATTGGGACGGGTGACACTTGTGAGTCATCAGAAGCAAATCGGGTAATTGGCTTAATTCGCAGCCAACTCAAAGTAGCGGATGTGCCAATTCAATATGGCGGTTCTGTCAAATCTAATAACATTGATGAAATTATGGCTCAACCGGAAATTGATGGTGTGCTGGTCGGAGGAGCTAGTCTAGAACCGGATAGTTTTGCTCGAATTGTTAATTATCAATAGTTGTTGGTTATTGGTTGTTAGTTGTTAGTTGTTAGTTGTTAGTTAGGCGTTCATCCTTATTCTGCAAGTTACAAAGAATAAACAACAAATGACAAACAACCAACAACAAACAACCAACAAACAACTAACTATCCGAGAACGTTCTTTCTACTGGGGAGAACGAACTTATGTCATGGGTGTTTTAAATGTTACACCGGATAGCTTTAGTGATGGGGGTGAATTTGATACCCCCACTACTGCTTTAGCCCAAGCTCAATATCTGGTAGAGGCGGGCGCTGATATGATTGATATTGGCGGTCAATCCACACGACCGGGTGCTGAACAAATTTCCGAAGCAGAAGAACTAAAGCGAGTTTTACCTGTCGTTGAAGCTATACGTTCAGCTTTATCGATACCTATTTCTGTAGATACAACTAGAGCATCTGTTGCTGAACAAGCGGTGTTATCAGGTGCAGATTTAATTAATGATATTTCCGGCGGTACATTTGACCCCAATATGTTACCCGTTGTGGCTCAGTTGGGTGTACCAATCATTTTAATGCACATCCAGGGAACACCCCAAACAATGCAACAACTAACCGATTATAAAGACTTAATTGGGGAAATCTATGAGTTTCTATCTCAACAAATTGCTGCTGCTGTTGCAGCGGGAATTAAGCGATCGCACCTGATTATTGACCCCGGTATTGGTTTTGCTAAAACCGCAGAACAAAACTTAGAAATTCTGCGCCAACTTTCCACTTTCACTTCCCTAGATGTACCGATTTTAGTTGGAGTATCTCGCAAAAGTTTTATTGGTCGCATCCTGAACCAACCTGATCCCAAGCGTCGAGTCTGGGGAACGGCAGCGGCGTGTTGTAGTGCGATCGCTTCGGGTGCAGATATTCTCCGCGTTCATGATGTTTCCGAAATGGGTGATGTTTGTAAGGTTGCTGATGCTATCTGGCGGGGACTGCGATCGCTCAGTCGTTCTGAACTATCAAACTAATACTTGATTAACTCAAAACTCACCCACGG
>DNGI01000123.1:23850-29788 GCA_003486645.1 Cyanobacteria bacterium UBA11370
GACTATCGTCCCGCTACGCTAACACCCACTCAAAACTTTCAATTATCCGGGGATTGACTAGAACCATTTCCTGGATTAACACCAATAGGACTTTCAGGAGTTGACAACAAATCCGTCATCGCTTCTGTTAATGCCTTCGGGTCCATGAATACAACTTTGGAATTAGGACTTTCTCCCAATTTTTGATTAGCATCTACATATTGTTGAGCAATTAAATACTGTAAAACTTGCCGACTATTGGGTTGTTCTAATATTGCCTTTGAAATCATTGCGATTGATTCAACAGTACCTTCTGCCTTAGCGATCGCCGCTTTTTTCTCACCTTCTGCCCTCGCAATTGCCGCTTTTTTCTCGCTTTCAGCTTCCCGTTCCTTCTCCAAGGATTCTATAACCGTCTTTGGCAGTGTAATCTCTTGTACTTCTACCCGGATCACTTCAATTCCCCAACTATCTGCGGCTTCTTTTAGCTGATTTAATAAATTCTTATTGAGCTGGGTTCTAGAGGAAGAAGAATAGGTTTCATCTAATGGAAGGCTGCCAATCTCAGAGCGTAGAGTCGTTGTAACTAAGGTTTTAATCGAGTCCTGTACATCTTCGACATCATAATAAGCTTTATACAGATTGTTAATTCTCCAATATACAACAGCATTCACTTCTACAGAAATATTGTCTTTGGTAATTGCCTGCTGGGGTTCAATGTCTAGAACCTGCTCCTTAGTTGTTTCTTCTACTGCAATCCGGTCGAGAAAAGGCACAATAAAGTTAAGCCCTGGATTGAGTGTTTTATTGTATTTTCCTAAACGTTCTACTAAGGCTTTATTCCCCTGATTGACAATTTTTGTTGAGCCGACTGTGTAGCCAACGATCACTAAAATCATCGGTGCAAGAATGGAAAGAAGAGAATCCATAGGTTTGTGTACTTGTGCTAAAAGGTTAAATAATTGACAGGCGTAATGGCTTTAATCTTACAGAGATCCCTCTACAATAGCTTAATGAGAAACACTTAGGCAAATCAAGCTCGATTGAATCATTCACTATCCAAGTGTGTACAGATACCTCTTGTTTTACAAACCCTACAACGTCTTAAGCCAATTCACTGATCAAGAGTTCAGTAGAATTAAAGGAAGCAGTGGCATTCCTCTTGAGGCGCGGGGTACGCTCAAAGATTATATCTCGGTGCCGTCGGTTTATCCCGTCGGGCGGCTTGACCAAGACAGTGAAGGATTGCTGCTGTTAACCAACAACGGACGCTTACAGCACCAACTGAGTGATCCCCAATTTCAACATCCCCGCACATACTGGGTGCAAGTAGAGCGAATTCCGGATGAAGCGGCTCTGAGCCAATTACGGAGCGGTGTAGTGATTCACAATTATCGCACGCGACCTGCCTTGGTACAGAGATTATTAGAAGAACCGCCCTTACCGCCTCGCCAACCCCCTGTACGCTTTCGTAAGACCGTCCCAACCTCTTGGTTAGAAATAACCTTGACCGAGGGAAGGAATCGCCAAGTCAGACGAATGACAGCGGCTGTAGGGTTTCCGACCTTGCGACTCGTGCGGATTGCGATCGCGCACCTGCGTGTGGATGGTTTAGAGCCTGGTCAGTGGCGGGAGCTAACCTCAGAAGAACTTGCACCTCTACATCAGTTATAACAGACAAAGCGGCAACCTCTTTTGAGTAACGTGGCAAACTAGATGGCAGCTAGCTCATCTACCCAACTTTAGAAATCCGGCGAGGAATTGAGGAAGTTCCATTATGTTGATTTGTCCCCAGTGTCAGTTTGAAAACCCCAATACCAATAACTTTTGTCAAAAATGTGGAACTTCCTTAACCCACAAAACCTGTGAGGAATGCAGCACTCAAGTCCCGATTCAGGAAGAAATATGCCACAATTGCGGTGCATTTACAGGAACAGTTTGGTGGGCAATTATTTCTCAGGAGCCAGATGCTGTATTCCTCTCAACAAACGCTGTAGACATTGCCGAGGACACATCCCCACAGCCAGTGGAGATAGGGGTTGACAGCGAATCCTCTCAACCGGAAACGTTGCCCGCGACAGCCTCAGTATCCAATACTTCCTCAGATTCCTCAAGCCTTGAGTCCGATAACTTAGAGACGGCTCAATCCCCAACGTCAATTGAGCCGTCTTCCGATCAAGTTCAGGTGCAGACTACTGAAGTATCGAAGATAGGGAACCAGCCAGAGCAAGAGCAGGAAAAAAACTTTACTCCCTCAACGATAGACTCATCCTTGAGTCCCACAGCTACCTATCTAGACCCCCAACAACGTTACCGACTGCTAGAGCCTCTGAGCCAGAAAAAACCAGCTATGGGTCAAGAGAGCAACTACGGCACATCAGTCCGGGTGTTGGACTGTCAACCTTTCCAGAAGTCATTATTACAAGCCCTTATGGAGCAACAAACAGGAGATTCCCAGCCCCAATCCTCAAATATCCTTGGCATTCCCGGCAGCGCTCAACCTTATATAGCGCTTAAGGAATACTTAACCCTCAAGGAATCCTATCACGCGATTATCCCCGACGTTCATGATGCTTGGCAGCAGGATGGAGAGTCCGTCCTATTGCTAGAAGACCGCTCTGGGTGGCCCCTACTGAGTGATTTGTGGGGCAATGAAGAAATTCCGACCTTACAGATCCTATCCTGGCTCGGCGAAATGGCTCAACTTTGGGAAGCCTTAGAACCCTGGCATTGCCGTCAGAGTCTGTTAGAGGTGACGAATTTGCGGGTCGATAAATATGGCGTGCTGTGTCTGGAACGCCTTTATCCAGACCCCGAAGACCAACCCCTCACCCTAGAGGATTTAGGTCAAATGTGGCGGCGGTTATTTAGCCAATCCCAGCGAACTCAACTCACATCCTTGGGAGATGTCTTCCGCCAGCTATGTACAGGCGAGATTACCACCCTTGAGGAACTGCGATTCCACTTAGAAGCGATCGCCCAAACCGAACAATTTACGAACGACCAAGAAGACGTTCCCGTCGCCGCAGAAAGTTCACCCCCCATCGCTGAAGCTAGCGCGGTTCGGCAATCTCCGACAAATGAGGTTCACCCAACTCCCACGGAAGGAGGAGAGCTACCCCCAACTGTAATTTTACCCATGCAGTTGTTGAGTTTGGATGACGCAGGTGCGACAGATATCGGGTATCAACGTCCTCATAATGAGGACTGCTTCGGTGTCCAGACCCGGGTTAACAAGCTCGAAACTCCTATGGGTCGCTCCTTAGAGGCTCGCGGTCTCTATATTCTCTGTGATGGCATGGGAGGACACTCCGGTGGGGAAGTAGCGAGTTCAATGGCGGTTGAGACGCTCAAGCACTATTTTCAAGAGAATTGGCACGACGACCAATTACCCTCAGAAGAGACGATCCGCAAGGCAGTCCATGCCGCTAATCAGGCGATTTACGATGTTAACCAAGAAAAGGCGCGGTCTGGCAGTGGTCGGATGGGCACTACTCTGGTGATGATGTTGGTTCAGAATACGAATGCCGCGATCGCTCATGTTGGAGATAGCCGCCTCTATCGGTTAACTCGCAAACGCGGTTTAGAGCAACTGACGGTAGACCATGAAGTCGGTCAACGAGAAATTAACCGGGGAGTTGATCCGGAGATCGCCTATTCCCGTCCCGATGCTCACCAACTGACACAAGCCTTGGGTCCACGGAATGAGCAGTTTGTCAATCCTGATGTCCAGTTTTTTGAGCTGAATGAAGATACTTTATTTGTTCTGTGTTCTGATGGTCTGTCGGATAATGAACTAGTAGAAGATCACTGGCAAACTCACCTTGCCCCCTTACTTAGTTCCCGTGCCAACCTCGATCAGGGTATTCTACAGTTAATCGATCTGGCTAATGAGCATAATGGTCACGATAACATCACTGCCATACTCATCCGGGTAAAGGTACGACCCAACTTTGAGCAACAGCATTGGGGATTGGGTATGGGTCATTAGGTATTAGTCAGTGGTGATTAGGCAGATGTACAAAAAACAACTTCGCTGTTTTGCCTATGTTTTTTAACGCCAAACCTGCGAAGTTATTTTGATACAAGCCCTTAACTAAGGATTAAGGACTGAGGATGATGGTCACACTGACCCTTTTACACCCCCAGGCATCCACCCCCTTACAGCAGTGGAATTTCCAGAGTCAGTCCACCATTCGGATTGGACGCTCTCCGGATAACGACGTGATTCTCAACAACCCTTTAGTATCCCGGTATCACCTGGAACTCAGGGCAACGCCTGCTAAATCGGGCGATCGCTGGCAATTGGTCAATCAGGGAACCAACGGCACGTTTCTCAATGGGGTTTTAGTGTCACGAGGGTTAGTACCCAATGACGCTCTGATCCGGTTAGCACGAGAGGGACCGATGCTGAAATTCCAAATTCACTCCCCTCCTCCTACGAGTTCAGAACGGGTTATATCCCCTCCTGAAGTTAAGGGTTGTGACCATAAGGGCAACCCTCCAGGTAACTTGTTCTGTATTCACTGCGGTGAACCCCTAGTACCCGTCCAGGGAGTCATCCGCGACTATCAAGTGTTACGGACTCTGGGACAAGGGGGGATGGGTACGACCTATTTGGCTTGGGACAAAATGGGCAAGAGTCGGGGACATTCTAACCTACTGGTACTGAAGGAAATGAATGCCGATATGGCTCAAATTTCCAAAGCCCAAGAACTCTTTGAACGAGAAGCTCGTACCCTTAAAGCCTTAAATCATCCGGGTATTCCCCAGTATTATGACTTTTTTGTCGAAGGGGGCAAGAAATATTTGGCAATGGCGCTGATTCACGGTCAGGATTTAGAGCAGCGAATTCTTCACTGTGGTCCTGTTGCGCCACCGCAGGCGATAGAGTGGATGATCCAGACCTGTGACATTCTAGAGTACATCCACTCCTGCGATCCCCCGCTGATCCACCGAGATATTAAACCTGCCAATCTCATGGTGCGCCATCGGGATAACGGGATCGTTGTGTTAGACTTTGGCGCGGTGAAAGAGATTGGTACGGTTCCAGGAACCCGAATTGGTGCAGAAGGGTATAGCGCCCCTGAACAAGACCGAGGAACGCCTGTTACCCAATCTGATCTTTATGCGATTGGACCAACCTTAATTTTTCTGCTCACGGGGATCACTCCCCTCAAATTTTATCGGCGGCGCAGTTTAGGATATGGTTTTGACCTATCCACCATACCGACCATTACTCCCCCATTACGGGCAGTGATTGAGCGGGTTTGTGAAATTAAGGTTAGCGATCGCTACCAAAGCGCCAAAGAATTATCTCAAGCCTTAGCCGCTTGCCGTTAGACTGTTCCCGCACTTTTAACACTCCAACACCAAGTTAAGCTATGCCTGTTTGAGATCGGCTTTTAATCCTTTTGCCAATGACTAAGCACTAAGGATCAATGACCACTGATGATTGATCACTAACCCCTAACCCAGGACAAATGACTATTTCATTCTTCGTCCCAAGCTTCTACCGCTAGTAGGTCGGCGATTGGATCTTGCATGGTAAAACCGAACTCGGTTAGTTCTTTTTTCCAAAAAGACCAATCATCACCATAGAGCAGCGCGATTTTCCAAATGCTATCGCTGGGCTTAATAATTTTTGATTCCACCAGTGAATGCACCTGACGCTGCAACTTCACCATTGGGTGAGTAACTTGCTGAGTCATACTTTCAATTACTTTTGAAATAACTTTTACAAATCCTTGAACTTAGATGCTTCCTGATTTTTTGATTTTGCCGGTTCGTAGAGTTCTGGACGGCAAGGAAGCAGTCATATATTCTTGTAGCGCATAACAGGACATTTATGCAAGCCACTTTTTGAAAATGTACGGAAATCACTACACAAACTCAGCCGAAGTAACCCATCAGTATTCATATAGCAGTCGCCAAGGCGATTAGGACAAATCTAAATACT
>DNGI01000123.1:30049-30241 GCA_003486645.1 Cyanobacteria bacterium UBA11370
TCTGCCCTCTGCCTTTTGCTATAAAAAGGGGAGTGGGGATTTTTCTTACTCCTCAATTTTTAGTTATTTGCTTTCTTAAACACAACTAACCTTGTTGTATGCAAATTCTTATCAAACTCTACTCGAATTACTATTGACAAAATGCTTATCAGTTCTCCGATGAGTATTTAAGGGGGACAAGGGGGACAGGGG
>DNGI01000123.1:30470-31559 GCA_003486645.1 Cyanobacteria bacterium UBA11370
GGGGACAGGGGGGACAGGGGGGAGTTGGAAGGTTTTTCGTCTCTACTGATTACTGCTGACCACTCCCAGAGGTTGTGCTGTTTTAGGGGAAGATGTTAACAGCAAACCATACTCAATCCCCTCAATCACGGCTTGATAGGAGGCTTCCAGAATATTTGTAGATACGCCTACGGTTGTCCAGCGTTGCTGACCATTACTCGATTCTACGAGTACACGAGTTTTCGCCGATGTGCCTGCACCACCGTCAAGAATTCTGACTTTGTAGTCTGTTAGCGCAAATGCAGCTATTTCCGGGTAAAATTTTACCAGCGCTTTCCGTAGGGCAGCATCTAGGGCGGAGACGGGTCCATTGCCTTCGGCAGCTTCTAAGATATCTTCCCCCTTAACAGCGACTTTAATCGTTGCTAGGGCGTTGCTGTAGGATGTCCCTTTCCCTTGTAACATATCGCAGTGGACTTGAAAGCCTTTCAGTTCAAAGGGCTGCTGGCGGTATCCTAACGCCTCACGCATTAGTAAATCAAAACTCGCTTCCGCTGCTTCAAATTGATACCCTTCATTTTCCAATTCTTTCAGACGTGCTAAAATTTGACGACAGGCAGGGTCTTGTTTGTCGAGTTCATGCCCAAAGGTACGGGCTTTGGCTAAAACATTACTTAATCCCGATTGGTCAGAAATCACAATCCGACGCTGATTCCCTACCTGTTCCGGCTGCATATGTTCATAAGTTAGGGGGTTCCGTTCAACGGCTGAGACATGGATACCGCCTTTGTGAGCAAAAGCTGAACGACCAACAAAAGGCGCGTGGTCATCCGGGGCTAGATTAACGACTTCACTAATCAAACGGCTAGCTTGGGTGAGTTTGGCTAATTGCTCATCCTGAATACAGTTGTAGCCTAGTTTTAGCTGCAAGTTAGGAATTAGGGAACAGAGATTGGCGTTACCGCAGCGTTCACCGTAGCCATTTATGGTTCCCTGTACCATACAAATTCCTTCTAACACACCAGCAAGGGCATTCGCAACGGCTGTATCTGAGTCATTGTGAGTGTGAATGCCGAGTTGGGGTGTGGGGTGTGGGGTGTAGTGCGTGGT
>DNGI01000122.1:0-123 GCA_003486645.1 Cyanobacteria bacterium UBA11370
GGTGAGGGGGTGAGGGGGTGAAGTTTTATTAGAGGCAATTAGGCGGACATGATATAACAACCAACAACTAACTAACAACAACCAACAACTAACAACTAACAACTAACAACCAACAACCAACAA
>DNGI01000122.1:370-4497 GCA_003486645.1 Cyanobacteria bacterium UBA11370
CAACTAACAACCAACAACCAACAACTAACAACAAATGACAACTTACCACTACATTTTAGCCAGTAAACGCTTTCTGATAGAGGAAGAACCCCTAGAAGAAGTTTTGAGAGAACGCACTAGAGACTATCATGAAAAGGAAAAAGAAATTGACTTTTGGTTAGTTCAACAGCCTGCATTCTTAGAAGCCCCTGAGATGGCAGAGATCAAAAAACAATGCCCTCAACCCGCTGCTGCGATTATTTCCACCAATCCTCAATTCATTACTTGGTTAAAGCTACGTTTAGAATTTGTCAAAACTGGTCAATTTGAAGCACCATCTGATACCATCCCTAACCCCTTAGCTTCTCTAGCATCAGTGTAGAATGTTGTTAGTTGTTAGTTGTTTGTCATTGGCCATTGGTCATTAAGTCATTTGTTAGTTAAACAACGGACAATAGACAACAGACAAACAGCAAACAGCAAACAACTAATAACTAACAACCAACAACCAACAACAAATCAATAAGCTGGTCCTGCTAACCAAGAAATCACTACCCCTAATATTGACCCAACAATAACTTGAAAGGGTGTATGCCCTAATAATTCTTTAAGACGGTCTTCATTGAACTCTTTGCCTTGACTAAATAACTCATCTAAGATTTGGTTAAGAATACGAGCTTGCTTACCTGCCGCCTGACGGACACCTGCCGCATCATACATCACAATTACCGCAAAAATAGCCGCGATCGCAAAGTCAGGAGATGCCCATCCTACCGTTTGCCCTACACCTGTTGCTAGGGCTGTAACGAGTGCGGAGTGGGCACTTGGCATCCCACCTGTTGTTACGAGAGTGCGAACATTAAATTTGCGATCTTTGCTTAACTCAACAATTAGCTTAAAGAGTTGAGCAACTAAACAAGCAATAAGCGCAACCAGTAATACTTGGTTGTTGAGGATATCGCCAAAGTCTTGCATAGAAGTGGTTGTTGGTTGTTGGTTGTTGGTTGTTGGTTGTTGGTTGTTGGTTGCTGGTGAGTTCAGCAATTAAAAACTTTCTTTAACTCAAAACTCTCCCCATCCGTTTTAATTAGTGCGGCTAGTAATAAATTCGGCGAGGGCAATTAGGGGTTCGGCTTTTTCACCAAACGGTTCCAGTTGGGTTTTGGCTGCTTCTATTAATTCTTGGGCTTTAGCTTTGGATGTTTCAATTCCCCAGAGGCTAGGATATGTTACCTTTTGGGCTTGTAAATCTTTACCTGCGGTTTTGCCTAATTCCTCTTGAGTAGATGTAATATCCAGGATGTCATCAATAATTTGAAACGCTAACCCAATATTTTGAGCATAGCGAGATAAACGTTCCATTTCGCTATTCGTTACCCCGGCTAAAATTCCCCCACAAACCACACAGGATTCTAGCAATGCCCCGGTTTTATGAGTATGAATATAAGTCAGAGTTTCTTCCTGAATATCTAACTTTCCCTCCGATTGTAGGTCAACCACTTGACCCCCAACTAATCCGCCTGCACCAACGGCGTGACCTAACCAAGCAATAACTTGTAAAACTCGTTCGGCTGGCACACCTTTAGTTTGTGCGGCAATATATTCAAAAGCATACGCTAACAAGCCATCGCCTGCGAGAATCGCCATATCTTCACCATAGACTTTGTGATTGGTGAGTTGTCCCCGGCGATAGTCGTCGTTATCCATGGCGGGTAAGTCATCATGAATTAACGACATCGTATGAATCATTTCTAAGGCGCAGGCGGTGGGCATTGCCATTTCCATCGTACCGCCAGCGAGTTCGCAGGTCGCAATACAAAGAATGGGACGCAACCGTTTACCCCCAGCTAAGAGGGAATAGCGCATTGCCTCATAAATCGTTTCCGGGTAGATAATAGGCAGGGAACGGTCTAGCGCCGCCTCGACTTGAACCTGCCGTTCTTTTAAGTATGTGGATAAATCAAACGCTGGGGATTCACGTTTGGGAGTTGGTCGCCCATCCGTCGCTACCATGCCTTAAGTCCTTGATTTGTTTGTCACTTTCCTAACAATTTTACGGTCTTAGGGTCGTTATGAATGCGCTCTGGTATAGCTTAAAACAGTATTTTCTAAAAGCATGGCGACGGTCATTGGGCCAACACCACCGGGAACAGGGGTGATACATTCGGCAATGTCCCGAACTGTGTCAAAGTCCACATCCCCCACTAAGTGAAAATTGCCGCTATCATCACTAACCCGATTGATCCCCACATCAATCACTACTGCTTTGGGTTTTACCATGTCAGCCGTAATTAATTTAGCGCGTCCAGCGGCGGCAATTAGAATATCAGCTTGGCGAGTGATATCGGCTAAGTTTTGCGATCGCGAATGAGCAATTGTTACCGTTGCATCTAATTCCAGTAACATCAAGGCGATCGGCTTACCCACTAAAATACTACGCCCGACAACCACCGCCTGCTTGCCTTTCACATCAATCTGATATTCCCGCAACAGACGCATTACTCCCGCTGGGGTACAGCTACGCAGTCCCGGTTCCCCCCGCACCAAATACCCTAAATTTAAGGGGTGTAGTCCGTCAACATCTTTACTGGGATCAATCTGGTGGAGTAAGTAAACCGTATTTAAGTGTTCGGGTAAGGGGAGTTGGAGGAGAATCCCATCGACTTGGGGATCTTGATTGAGGGCGTGAATTACTTCTTCAAGTTCAGCTTGGGAAATAGTAGCGGGAAAGTGACGACCAAAGGAAGCAATCCCAACCTTAGCACAGGCACGCTCTTTATTCCGCACATAAGCCGCACTAGCAGGGTTATCACCCACCATCAGTACTGCTAATCCTGGAGGTCGTCCATGGGTTAATACTAGCTGCTCAACCTGGGATTTTAGTTGGGTTTGAATGCGTTGGGCAAGGGCTTTACCATCAAGTAATTGAGCGTTCACAGATTCCATTGAGTAAAAAAGGATTAAATTTGTCTGGAGGTTGGTATAGACACCAAAGAAACTGTCAACATTTTACTGGTTATTTAATCCATCGACGCTTAAGCTATTACCGTGTGGTCAACGGTTTCATTGAGGAAACAGTCATAGCCATGATATCTAAAAAAGATAACCTCTCCGAGTCTTCCTTCTCAACCCAGAGCGATCGCCCTTTAAAAGCCCTTCATCTATTACCGATTTGCCTTTTAGTGCTGGGGGGAGGGTTGGTTAGCTGTAGCAATGTAGCCCAGATTGGGAATAGTGCGATTAATATTGGCGATCACGTTGGCAATGTTACGAAAATCGGCGATCTTAAACCCAATCCGAATGCTGCCACTCAGGTTTACCTGCAAGGGAAAGTTATTAATCAAGCTCCATTTTTAAAAGCAGGTGCTTATCAACTACAAGATGCGACTGGTAAAATCTGGATTGTAACGAACCAAACTCTACCGAATGTGGGCGACACTCTCGTAATTCAAGGGAAATTGCAATTTAAAAGCATTCCTCTTGGTGGGCAAGAGTTAGGAGAAGTCTATGTTGAGGAACAGAAAAAATTATGAGTGATGAATTCCATCTAAAGTCATTCTTTCTAATTTACAATCCCTAATTTCATGAAAGACCAACCTGTTGAAGTTTCACTGGCTATTCTTTACGCATCAGGCCAATTTCTCATGCAATTGAGAGATAATATTCCTGGTATTCTCTACCCCGGTTGTTGGGGATTTTTTGGTGGGCATTTGGAACCAGGGGAAGAACCGGAAGAGGGGATGAAGCGCGAATTATTAGAGGAAATTAGTTATGTTCCACCAGGGTTAATAAAGTTTGGTTGCTATTCGGATTCAGGGGTGATTCGCCATGTTTTTCATGCCCCTTTGACGGTGGAATTGCATGAATTGGTGTTAGGAGAAGGTCAGGATATGGGATTCTTAACACCGGAACAGATTAGGGCAGGTTGTGCTTATTCTGAAAAGACAGGTCAAGTGCATCCTTTGGGAAGTCCTCATCATCGGATTTTATTGGATTTCTTAGAAAGAGGAGAATGGGGAGTGGGGAGTAGGGAGTGGGGAATATTTTATAATTAGGACTTACGCAACTGGCACATGGAGTAGGGTGCGTCAGATGAAAAAACCCTGATTATCTCGATCAATAACTTGGTCTGACGCACCCTACAAGTT
>DNGI01000122.1:4690-11212 GCA_003486645.1 Cyanobacteria bacterium UBA11370
TTGGTCTGACGCACCCTACAAGTTGATTTTATTGTGACACTTACGTAAGTCCTGATAATAAATTGTTGCTTTAGATCGGTCTTGGTTCATCTTAATTTCCTTGGGGTTGCTTATCAATATATTCCCGCCAGTATTTTATCTTGCCATCTTCAAGTTCAAATATGATTGCATCTTCAGCCTGGGATATTTCACTTGTTTTCTTATTTTTCTCACTCCAATCCCACTCAACCGCTCCCTGATTGCCATCGGCTATAATTCGTTTGATTGTGACTTTAGTATCTGTGAATTCTTTAAAATAACTTTCAGCAGCTTCTTTAATTTCTTGCTTACTTCTGAAGGTAAAACCGGGAGCAATAAATATACTATCTTCGGCAAAATCGGCAATGATTTTTTCAGAGTCGGCAGTTTCCCACGCATTAGCTTGTCGTTCTACGAGTTGTTGGATGGTTGAGTTAGTGGATTCTGATTCTGGCGCAGACATGGTTATTAAGTTATTCGATAAGTTTGGAGAACTTGAAGGTAAGGGTTGGGCAATACTGATATTGGCAATAAGGCTTAAACTATAGATAGCAAAAGCTATAAAAGTAAGAATCAGCCAATTGATAGATTGTTTAAAACGTTTACGGATTGTTTTCATTTTCCTAGTGTTGAAATTTTATTGTTCTACGCGTTCCCTGACAATCTGAATTCCTTCGCAAGGTGGTATTCGACCTGCTCTTCGTGCATCTAGCAGCATGAAAAAAGCATAGGCTTTCAACGCATCATTGCTCTTTCCTGTATATTCATGGCTTAAATTTAAACACTGTTGACGGGTTAACTTTTTGGCTTTTAAAACCTTTGGTCTCTTAGAGAGTTTTTCGTAATTTTTCGATAGCTGATCGCTAAAGCTAGCGATTAGTAACCAGTAATAACGAATGCAGAACAGATCGCCAACACTAGCAAGATTACTAGCGGGTACATTAGCCCAGTTATTAACCAGATTTTTAGCCAAATCACTAGTACCTTCTAACTCGTTAACAAGGGCACTACTATAGGTTTGAAGGTTTTGATACCAAGCCAGAACACGGACACGCTTCTGAGAAAGTTCTTTCTTCAAGTTACTACTAAGATTATAGGCACGAGTTAAGTTATTAGTGAGTTCTTCAGTATTGCTCAAGTCACTAACTAATTCACCAGCACGACTCAAAATACTGTTAATGTCACGAACACGAATACAATCCTGATGCAAATAACGGGTCAGTTCAAGTGATAGTTTACAAGTGAGTTTATAAACATCAGTTAGCTCCTTTTTGAACTGATATTGAAGTTTAACAGGTAAGTTATGGGTAAGCTGGTAAGCAAGTTCATAAACACGAGCGAGTTTTCTATCAAGATTTCTAGCTTGAGCCAGGATACTATCCAGATGACTCATTAGATGATTCGCATGGTTTCTTGCACGAGTTAAGTCATTGGATAACTCCATAGTACGCAAAAGATTATTAGCAAGGTCATTGGCACGTTCAATAGTGCGAACATTGGCAAAATCACTAGCAAGAATAGTGTCTTGGACACTTTCAATAGCAAAGGCAATATTGGTGTCAATATTAGTGATACGAGTAAGATTGCCAATACGAATTAGCTCAATAGTCGAGTTACAAATACTGCTCAATAGAATTTCATGAGTACGAATTAAGTCATGAATAATTGAAAGATCATTAGCTTGCTCAAGATTAAGATTGTTGTACAATTTAGCAGTAGAGCTAACCTCATTAGTAAGGTTACTGGCAAGGTCGCGGGCAAAAGCACGAGTATGGGTAAGAGTATGGGCGAGGTCACTGCTTAGTTCACGGTCTAATTTATTTTGCCACTCTTGCCACTGTTCAAATTCTATGCCTGCGATCGCTTGTTTTTGCTCATCCTGATACCAACATCCCAACTGTTTGTGTTGAATTTTATAGGTCTGTGCTTCAGTTAAGGTGGGTAATCTGTATCTGAATTCTTCAGGAGAATGTCGTTGAGTTAACCATTTACAAAACGCCTCAGCATCACTAGCGCGAATTCCAGTAATAGGTTTGATTGCGTCTCCTGGTTGAAATCGATTGATTTTCCAGTGATCGGGCTGATGAAATTTTCCAGCTTTGAGTTTTTCATCAATAAACAATTGATATTCAGCACAGGTAATATAGGTTAGGTCAATTTGATGCTTGTCATCAATTCGTAATAACTTATTCAGCCGCTTTGCAAGTTTGACCTCCGCCGCACATTTGACCATTTCTGAATCGGCAGAATCCATCCCTTCTTCTAGCATTCTTTCTAGTTGTTGGCGGATCTCTGGAGCAATACTCAAACCCTCTTCTAAACACCCATGAGCAATAGTTAACGCGACAACCGTCGGATTTGCCAAAGCTGCACGAATTAAGTTTGTTGTATCACTTCCGGCTGCATAAAGGTGAATTGTTTCACGCCACCAAGAATTGTTAATATTGTCAATCAAAATTTGTTCTTGGTTGGTTTCTTTGATCTGATCGGCTGCTAAGTACTCTTGAAAACTTAAGTGAGCAAATTCATAGTGACCTATTTCTTTTTCTACTAGCAACCCACAGACTTGTTCACTATGTTTGATGAAATCTTCTTGACGAATACTAGTACCTGCTACTGCTGCTAACTGACGTTTAATTAGTTTTTTTGCCCGATCCAACGTAAATCGAGAGATGTTCTGCTTCATTAACTCCATCGCCAGAACTCGTAGCACAGATTTCTTTTGATCTGCTTTCAGTTTTATTGTGTGGTCAAGGATACCTTTAGCATCCTGTCGCCTTGTTAATAGCACATCACAAATTTCTGCATAAAGTTCTTTTCGTGACCCTGGCAATGCACCTTGGTTATCATGAACTGTAGCAATCATAGTTAACAGCAATGGATTTTGAGCCATGTCTGCTAACGGGGGAAATTTTCTAATCCGCCCAATTAAATCATTCGCCTTTTTCTTCGCTGCTAATCTTACTCCCGGATCGTCTCGTCTGCCTTGGCGCAATATTTCATTTTGGAGATACCAGTTATGAAGATACTGCTCCGTTTGCTCTAGATTAAAAGGTTGTACTTCTAGACACATCCTTACTTTCTTGAGTCGAGCATTGCGATAACCAAAAGGTCGGGACGTTATAATAAAAGGTGTTTCTTGATACAACTGCATTTGCTGATCGACCCATCCACTGACCCGTTTACGCTCCGCTTCATCTGCTACTTCATCCAAACCATCAAGCATGACTAAGCATTTGCCTTTGGCCAATCTTTCTTCAAACCATTGTGGCGGGGGATCAAGCTTCAAACACGACTCTTGAGTCTTAACTAATTTTGTAATTAACTGTGCTAAGTTTGGGGGGGGATTATTTGTAATTTCCTCACGAATTTGCCGCAAATAAAGAATTACTGGGATAAGTTTTGGCACTTTACGATGATGTCGGCGTTGGGTATTTTGGGCATAATCGAGCGTTAAACATTCTAGCAATGTTGTTTTACCGGAACCCGGAGAGCCAAGGATAACAATTCGTTTGTAAACAGTTTCCTGACGAGTTTGTGCCAAGAAATCCCAAATACTTAAATCTCCAATTGATTCCTGTTTATGAATTAGCGCTGGAGATATATGTTCTGGACTTTTTGCTGCTACTTGCAAGGACACAAATACTTTGTCCAAATCGGGTATGAATGTGCCTGGGGTTTTGAGTCCCTCTGTCCGATAAGTGCGATACGTATAGACTAGGTTTTGGTAATACTTGGATTGAAATTGTGAGCTTAATTCCCACACCCAAATTTCAAGTTTACTCCAAATTAAGTCAGCAAGTTGAATGGTCAGTTGGGCTTGTTTTGTCTGAAACTTTTGTGAAAGTCGGTCTCTAAGTTCTTTAAAAAATGTTGCACTAACCGTTATCAGTGCCAAGATTCCTGTTAAAAGCCAAAACAGAACTGCTGCTTTCCACTTGTGACTCAAAATAAAATGAACGGTGATCAGAAATCCAGCATCAGGAAGAATCCATATCAGCCGCCTTTGCCATTTTTTCGGCAAAAGTAACACCGGAGGGAGTAACGTTCCTAACACAAACAACCCTAGCGAGGCGTACAATACGGCTGTACTTAAATCTGCTGGCACAGAATTACTCAGTCCGTAAAGCCCTGCACCTCCAATAAGGGGTAAGAAGCCAGCCCAATTTTGATTTGTAGATGTTGTATTCGGTTGAGACTGATTGGATACCAAGCCAAGAATAAAAAGTGCAACCACACATCCTCCTGTCACCCATAAGATGGCAGAATCTGGAATATGTAAATCTTGTTTACCGGGCAACTGGTTAATCAGCCACCCGAATAAACCATTGCTCAAGATTACCAGCAGGGGTAGAAGCCAAGTCTGGATAGAGTTGGACATGAGCCTTCAAGATAAATTTTAGGTTATAGGAAAGCTATTAAATAAAAGTGTACGCGATCGCCCTACTCAAACCAAAATCTTAATCTTATATTTGTATTAAATCCAAACATTCACAACTTATGCACTCTCTATCTGTTACACAAATTGCAACAAACCAAACTTAAACCTCCAACCGGGACATACTAGAATCAAACCCACTGAAAGTCTGCCATGAACCACTCAAATAAGTCCTTTCTCAAAGGCGCTTTACTCCTCAGTACCCTCCTAGGTAGCCTAGTTTTAGCAAGTTGTGGCGCTCCTGACAATCTTGACGTTTCGCAACAATTAGCAATGCCAAATCCAGCCGCTGCACCAGAAGGGGGTAAAGCTGAAACCTCAAACGCGCCTGACTCGTCTCAACCCACGAATAAAGTCCCTCAATCTTCCCCCCAACTGGTTAAAACGGCTGAGATTTCTTTATTGGTTAATTCCATTGATGAAGCACTTGAAGAATCCTCGAAAATTGTCCAACAACAACAAGGAGATGTCTTAGGATTACAGGATGATAAACCCCAGAATAGTAACCGCCGCGAAACGGCATCTATGCAAATTCGTGTGCCCCAAAATAAGTTAGATCCTACCCTGAATGCCTTAGCCCAACTGGGAATTGTACAACGTCGCCACCTTACGGCGGAAGATGTCAGTACTCAACTCGTCGATTTTCAAGCACGACTGCGAAATTTACGGCAAACTGAAAGTTCTTTACTTAAAATTATGGAGCGATCGGGTTCCATTAGCGATGTGCTTAAAGTGGCTCAAGAATTAAGTAATGTACGTCAATCCATCGAACAAATTGATGCCCAACTCAAAAGTTTAACGAACCGAGTTGCCTACTCCACGATTACTTTACAATTGGAAGCCGCTGTTGCTACTCCAACATCACGCCAACCGCTAGGATCACGGATGGGAAATACCTGGAATAATGCAACTCAATCCGTCACTGATTTTACGACTAATTTAGTGAGGTTGCTCATTTGGTTAGTCGCCTACAGTCCTTATTTAGTAGTATTAGGTGTTGTTAGTTGGTTGATCTATACCCAACGGAAAAAGCACCATCCTCACCCCACTATTCCGAGTTCTAAGTTAGAGGAATAGAGTAGCGTTGCGCCAATAGCGAAGAGGCAAATTAACTAGGAAATAATAGCTCAATCATCCGGTTCACACTTCACACCCGATGGTAAAATATCTGGTCGATGTCCATCCGGATAAATTGTTGAACAGTCTAACTCAGCATTAGAAAAGTCAACATTCTGACAGCGAAATAAATTCGCACCACTCAACTGAGTTTTAGTTAAGTTTGCTTTAGCGAGATTAGCACCACTGAGATCCGCATTGGTTAGATTAGCGCCTGTAAGGTTAGCATTGGCTAAGTTCGCACCCGTCAGATTCGCACCCGTCAGATTTGCACCTTGCAAATTGGCACGATGTAACGTTGCCCGACATAAATTAGCATCTTGCAGATCCGCTCCAGATAAATTAACCTGATAAAGTTTGGCATCGCTCAACTGGGCAGCCTGAAGCTGGGCTTGCTCCAACTCGGCTTGACTCAAGTTAGAGTAAGGTAAGTAAGTCTTTTGTAAGTTGCTACCCGTGAGATCAATCCCTTGTAGATCAGCTTCAAATAAGTCAGCCTCACTCAGATCGATCGCCCGAAAATCTCGTCTACCCGTGGCATATTCCGCCAGCAATTCTGCTCCTCCAATCTTCTCCATCTGCACTTTCCGTCTGGAAGCCTTCGTTGCATCCTTTGGCTATATCCTCAAAATTTGATTTATCCTGAAATGTCAATCCGTATTTGTGCTTAATGCTTTACCTAATGTAAAGCCCTGTAGCGAAAAGCACATTCTTCCTAACGTTTTCTTTATATTTGTAAAGATTAGCTACTTTACTTAATATTTAACTTGACAAATATATTTTACTATGCAGTTATATGATGTTCAGTTGAATAACCTAAAAAAAGATTGAGGGGGTGAGAGGGTGAGAGGGTGAGGGGGTGAGAGGGTGAGGGGGTGAAAGTCACCTCTAATACCAAGTTGCGTTCATAGGTAGTACTATTCTTTCCTCCTTGTCCTCCTTGTCCCCCT
>DNGI01000122.1:11379-13085 GCA_003486645.1 Cyanobacteria bacterium UBA11370
CAACAAACAACAAACAACAACCCCTAACTATGTCACAACCGCAACTATCGATCGCTCAACACTACCACGAACGCACGAAATACGATCCAGAGACGATCGCTGCCAAAAACAAGGGACTTGACTGGGAGAGTCAACCCATACCCTTTAAAGACTACAAAGTCGGAGCAAATTTCGACCTCAAACCCTACCTCAAAGACGACTCCCAAGCCTTTACCACTGAACCGCATAAAAGCTGGCGACGGCTGTCACGGTTGCTGTTGTGCAGTTATGGCTTAACTGCTAGGATTGAGACGATGATGGGTTCACCCATGTATCTGAGAGCAGCACCCTCGGCGGGTGGTTTGTACCCGGCTGAAGTTTATTTAATTTCCCGTGGGACTTCCCTATTACCCAGAGGACTCTATAACTATCAGTCTCGCACTCATTCTCTGGTTCATTTTTGGGAGAATGAGGTGTGGTTATCCTTACAAGACGGCTGTTTCTCCCATCCGGTATTGGAAAAAACCGAACTAGCTTTGGTAATCACAGCAATTTTTTATCGTTCGGCTTGGCGTTATGACGATCGCGCCTATCGACGGATTTTTTTAGATACGGGTCATCTGTTGGGTAACATTGAACTAGCCTCGGCGCTAACAGGATATCGCCCTCATCTCATTGGTGGTTTTGCTGATCAGAAAATCAATGATTTACTGTATCTTAACCCAGACTCTGAAGGCGCGATCGCCATTGTTCCCTTAAGCGACTTCAAAGAGGAAAAAAACTGGCTATCTTCTCCCACCGCGTTACCTTCTAGCACTCAATTTGACTATCCAGAAATACCCGATGGGAAATTACTCGCCTACTTGCATCAGGCTACCCAAATTGAAGTAAATGGGAATAGGCAAGTTCAACAAAAACAGGCTAATGATGTAGAGATTACTAAACCACGAGACGATAAGTATAACTTTCCCTTCTGCACAAAGGTATCAACGGCTACCAATCCTATTGATTGGGGGAATCAAACACCTGACGGATTAGCCCCATTAAATTTAGAAAATACAATTTTAAAACGACGTTCGACTCGTGGTTACAATGGTGCAAATCTAACAGTTGATGAACTCAAAGCTCTCCTAGATTTTACCTACCAACCCCAGCATTACATTAACCAAGGGCTAGATCAATCTCCCGATTATTTTGACCTCAGTTTAATAGAGACTTTTATCGCTGTATCCGGAGTAACAGACTTAGAGGAAGGCTGTTATTATTACGCTCCTAAAGCTCAAGAATTACGGCAAATTCGATTTAAAAATTTCCGGCGGGAGTTGCACTATTTGTGTCTGGGACAAGATTTAGGTCGAGATGCAGGTGTGGTTTTATTCCACACGGCTGACTTAAAGCACGCTGTTGCAAAATATGGCGATCGCGCTTACCGTTACTTACATATGGATGCAGGTCATTTGGGACAACGGCTCAATTTAGCGGCGATTTATTTAGGGTTAGGAGTGAGTGGAATTGGTGGTTTTTTTGATGACCAAGTGAATGAAGTGTTAGGCATTCCTACTGATGAAGCGGTTCTGTATATTACCACTTTAGGTCGTCCTAGAATGACTTAAATACAAGAACAGCTCATAATATAGCGATTTGTAACTGAATGAAGTACAGTTAGCAGATACTGCTAACTTCTGATATGATGTCCGGCAAATCACCCATAATAAAAAGTCTCCCCC
>DNGI01000122.1:13305-23710 GCA_003486645.1 Cyanobacteria bacterium UBA11370
ACCCATAATAAAAAGTCTCCCCCGAACTACGTTCCGCTACGCTAACTCCCCCTCTCCCCCTCTCCCCCTCACTCTTTTTTAGGGTTATTCAACCGGACATGATATGACTCTTGATTCCGAACCAGGAAAGAGAGTGATATAATTTAGGATTCTCAAATCCCAGACCGAACACCTTGAGTTTTGCCAAACTAGAGGCTGCTTCCTAAAGCCGTTGTGAATCGGGTAAGTAGCGATTGTTACTAAACTCCAGTTCACAAGTTCAACGCGATCGCTTCCTTGATCGTGAAGATTTGGTTTTTATATGAGGTACGAGTTCCAACAGTTTGTTACTTTTTCAAGGCTGTTTTAAGTCTCTAGGAGAACATCAGGGTAAACGCATCTTAACTTACTCCTACCATTACTACGCAGTGGCTCCAAATCACTGACTAGCTTCTATAACCGTTTGTCCTTTCACCTGTGTCTAACTCAATAACTAATACGGCTTGATTAAGGCAAAAAGGGAAAAAGAAGGTTTTAGCGAGTCAGTTAGTAGTCCATGCTAAGATAATTTATTTTATTGTAAATCATACTATGTATAGATTTACCTTCTGTAAAATGTCACCTTTAATGCAAATTGAGGTTTTTGAGCCATCAACAATGAATTTACCCTTCATTAGTGATTGGCTTGGTGAATGTTTCGCTTTACACCAAGCAACCGAAACCGAACAGCAACAGCTAGAGATTCAGGGAAAACAAGGGCAAATCTTGGATGCCATTCTATCGGCTTCTCCCCATCCTTTCTATATTTTGGATCGGGCTGGACGTTTCCTGTATGCCAACCGTGTTAGTCGGCTATTGATGAGTAAAATTCTGCAAAATGCAGAGCAATTAGAGTTATCTGATATTGTTGGTAAAACTGGACAAGAATTAGGGTTTACCTCAGAAATTATTGCATTTTATGAGGGCTGTATAGAAAAAGTATTAGCGACAAATCAACCTCTAACGGATGAGATAAGCTATTCAGTGAGGGGAGATATTCGGTATTATGAGTACACCTTCAGCCCGATCTATGATAATGAAAATCGCATCGATACAGTAATTGTAACCAGTCGGGATATTACAGAACGCAAACAAGTCCAACTCGCCTTAGAGCAACTGAACGAGGAATTAGTACTAAAAATTGAACAATACACTCAGGAGTTTAACGAAGTTAATCAACGGTTAGAAACTGAGATTACAGAACGCTACCAACTAGAGGAATCACTGCGAGAAACAGAGAAACAGTATTGCTCAGTGGTGGAAACTGTTCAAGACGTAATTTTCCAGACGGATGCCACAGGTTTGTGGATATTTCTTAATCCGGCTTGGACAACGATTACCGGATTTAGTATTGCTGATTGTATTGGGAAATCATTTGTAGATTATGTTCATCCGAGCGATCGCCAACGTCACGAACAAGACTTTCAAACGTTTATCAAAGAACGAAACGATTACTTTAGACAAGAAATTTGTTATCTAACTCAAACAGGAGAGGAACGCTGGTTTGAAGTTTTCAGTGAACTAATGCTTGATGATGAGGGAGTAGTCATTGGAACTTCGGGTACTCTAAAGGATATTAGCGATGTCTACACCCAGATTCATTTACGGGAGCAAGCAGAAGCCCAAGTTTATAATGCTCAAGCAACCGAGAAAGAATTTAACGCACTCAAATCTCGTTTTCTTGGTATGATATCCCACGAGTTTCGGACTCCTTTAACTACAATTCTCAGTTCGACCGGACTCCTCAAACGATATCATCAAAAATTGACAGAAGAGAAAAAACTGATTCATTTAGACCGGATTCAATCGAGTGTTGAACATATGACCCAGATGCTCAATGATATTTTGCTCTTGGGTCAAACAGAACCTGGAAAATTGGAGGTTCATTCCGCGCCCCTGAATCTCATAAAATTTTGTCGGAAGTTAGTCGGAAATATCCAAGTTAAAACTGATACTAAGCCTACTATTAACTTTCAAACACAATTTAACCCTTCACTAGAGAATCAAAGTCTTGAAATTTGCCTGGATGAAAAAATTCTCGATCCTATCCTAACTAATTTACTCTCGAATGCGATTAAATATTCACCAAGTAATAGCACAGTTAATTTTGAATTAATTTATCAAAAACAAGAAGTAATTTTTAAAATTCAAGACGCTGGGATAGGTATTCCAGACGAGGATCAATTACGGCTGTTTGAATCCTTTCACCGAGGAAATAATGTCGGGACTATTCCTGGTACAGGATTAGGATTAGCAATTGTGAAAAATCTAGTTGATTTACAGGGTGGTAAAATTACTGTAGAAAGTCAAGTCGGTGTGGGAACAACCGTTACCGTTACCCTTCCTACTACTCAGTCTAGCTAGCCACAATGAACCGTTAAGCCGCCTGTGGTTTTGCATTCTTTATTGAGATAGAGAGGGAGAGGGGGAGAGGGGAAGAGGGGGAGAGGGGGAGAGGGTTTAAGGGGAAAGTTTTTTCACTGAACAATACCCAATGCAAGATGCAAGGACAGCTTATTTCCTAACCAAACAACCAACAACAAACAACCAACAACAAACAACCAACAACAGATCCCATTGGCACAGTAAGTAGATCAAGCTAAAATCAGCGACATAAGTACTGAGGAGTCGGGAAATGAGTCATCTGATCAGATTCATGGCAACAGTCAGCACAGTAGTATTAGGAAGCTTTTCCTTGATGAGTAAGTCAGCATTTGCTCAAGCTGCTTATGGGAGTTATGTAGGCGTTGGTGGTACATTTGGAATTGAGGAAGATAACCGAGGGGAAGGTCGGCAATTTGGTGGTGTGCTGGCGGCACGTTATAAACTGGTAGAACTTCCGGTATCTCTCCGCGCACAGGCTTTAATTGGGGCAGGGACGGCGGTTGTGCCGACGATTTCTTATGATTTTCCTCTCAACTGGCAAACGGATGTTTATCTGGGAGCAGGTGCTTCCTTTGCGAGTGGAGATACACCTTCACCTGTGGGAGATCAGACGAGTTTTGCTTTACAACCGGGTATAGATTACGTCGTTCCTAATAGTAATACTGTTATTTTTGGAAATGCAATTATTGCGTTTGATGCCTATCGCAATGGGGGAGGAACGGCTATTTCGGTACAAGGGGGTGTGGGGGTAAGGTTTTAAGTTTTAAGTTTTAAGTTTTGAGTTTTGAGTTTTGAATATCGCCTAATTTGTATATACTACGAGCAGAGTAAGTTAAAGTATAGTTCCCATCTGGCCAAAGAAATCAAGTTCCTCATTGAGATTGGGATTTTTCAGGCAGGGTAGAGGAGGAGCAAAGCATTCTGCCACAATTAAGGCAAGGGTTTGAGATTCGTGAGTAATGACTTGGACAGTAGGGCAAAAGTTACACAATGGCAAGTATGTGATCGAGAAGGAGTTAGGGCGGAGGCGCTTTGGCATTACCTACCTAGCTACGGATGAACAAGGTAACAAACTGATTATCGAAACGTTGAATGAGGATCAGATTAACTCCCTCACTCCAAGTGATCGCGACAGCCTGAAATGCAAGTTTGTGGATGAGGCGCGAAAGCTGGAATGCTGTAAGCACCGTCATATTGTGGGGGTTGACAAGACGTTTATTGAGGGGCAGTTATTTTGCCTTGCTCTGGAGTATATTCGGGGGGATACTCTAGCTAGCTTGACTCAGAAGGCGTTATCAGAACAAGAAGCACTGGATTACATCCAACAGGTGGGTAAGGGACTGATTGAACTACACACTCAGGGGTTGCTTCATCAGAATATCAAGCCAGAAAATATTATAGTGCGAGGCGATCGCTATGAAGCCGTGCTGATCGATTTTAATTTAGCAGCAGACTTTGAACATCTCCTCAGTTTTCACTCTTTAAATGAACCGTTTGCACCCCTTGAACTGAACTGTGAAAAAATGCCACGGGGGGCTTGTACAGATGTTTATTCCTTAGCAGCAACTCTCTATAGGCTATTAACAGGACAATACCCTACTAACGCGTTAGATCGTCAGCAGGGTAAAGCCGATTTAATTCCCCCTAAAGTCATTAATCCTCGCCTCTCAAGACGAGTGAATGATGCGATTATGAAAGGTATGAGGTTAGAACCCGATACCCGTCCCCAAACGATGCAAGAATGGCTTGATTTATTAGGATTAAAACCTAGCACTTCCATCTCTTGGTTTAAAGCCAATGCAGGAACGGTTTGGACAGTATTCGGTACACTAGCCGGATTATTGGTAACACTGGTAGCCTTGGGAGTTTACGTGAAACTTTCTTTACCTCCCTCTCAACAGGAAACACCCTCTGATACACCGACATCACAAGTAGAACCGATTGAACCAAACAAACCCTAAAATAAATTGGATTAAGCGATCGCTCCTATTTGATATTTTGGAGGGGGTGATATGGTCTCTGCTAAATCACCCCTAATAAAACTTCTCCCCCTCTCTCCCCATCTCCCCATCTCCCCCTCTCCCTACTCCTGATCTTGAGGAATTGGAGGAATAATATCCTCTACTATTTGAATTTCTATTTGATTGTTCAACAGGCAACGATCCATTTCAGTTTCATTCTCTATTACATCTCGATGCGCCCAAGCTAACGTTCCGTCGGAACGTTTAACCTGTACCCAGCCACCTTGGGTTTGTTTACCCGTAACTAATAATTCTTCTTGGCTAAAGTTGATTACATTATCCCGAAAAGAAGCGGGTTCAGAACGGATATTTCCCTTGACAATAGCGGAGCAATTTTTAGGTTCTTTTGAGGTGGGATTACTAGGATTAGAAGATTTTTTAGCATCGACTTTTTTAGGAGAAGGAATGGGTGAAGGAAGAGGGGAAGATGAGAGGGTATTAGTAGACTTTGTAGGAGGTACTACAGATGTGCGAGTAGCTAATCCAATGAGTAAACCTACAGCAACGATTCCCCCACCAATTCCCATAAATAGCAGAGGTTTGTTGCGGGAAGTAGAAGGTGTAGTAGACGTTTTTGATCCGCTCCTATTTGAGGAGGAGTGAATCACAGACGTTAGATCGGTGGGAGGTAGAGATGGCGTTTGCATATACCATGACGGTACGGTTTGAGGTGTTGAAGACGCTAAGTTTTGTTTACTCTCGCTCGGCAATGGTGTTTGTTGATCCGTGTTATTTTCAGATCGGGAATTTGGGGTAGGTGGGATGGCGGTGGGTGGTGCGATCGCTATTTCATTTTCGTCTTCCGTTTCCTCGTTTGAGCTATCTGAGGATATAGCCGATTCTGTGAGCTGATTCGTTTCATCTGGAAATGATAAATCGCTACTGAAAGGTTCAACCGCTAGTTCAGATATCAATGCTATTTCTTGCTCGTCAGCCGGATTGACGGTTGTTGGTTGATTAGCTGGCTCTTGAGATAAAGACTGACTAGTTAAGGGGAAAGTAAATCGTTCTTCAATGGGTACTAAATCTTCATTTCTTAATCCTAGAGATTGTTGTAAAATCCTGAGTTCATCACGTTCCTTATGACTGAACGGATAGCTCCTTTGCATGGCTGTGGTAAAGGCTTGAGCATAGTGCTGTAACTTTTCCTGATACTCTTGATAAGGTTTCAGAACTTCAGCTTCTATTGCCATACAATCTTCAGAGAGTAGGTGTAAACTTCGTCCTAGTCTATCCAAGGTATGACGGGCTGCTGATGAAATTTCACCATAATTTGCCCAACGTTCAGCCTCTTTCCAATACTTCAATTTTGGGTCATTCAGTTGTACTTCTGTTAGTAAAATCTTAAGCCGTTTGTTGATACAATAAAGGTCGGGTTGCCATGCGGGAGCGGATTCTTTTAGCTTGCGACTAACGTACTCATGTAACTCTTCAATCGAAATCCAACCATCACCATCTCGTTCTGCTGCTCCGGTTTGAATTCCTTCGACTAAGTAACGAGTATAAGGTGAAACTTGGGAATTTTGCTGCTCTAAAGAATGAGGACGAGATGTGCAAGATGTAAGCAATACCCACCCTTCACCACCGAGTTGAGTTTTAATATCGGTTGCGTCTTCATCTTTGGGTGTTATGCCGTGAGGAAATGCAGTGCTGAAGTACCAGTTCAGGATTACAACTTGCTTCTGACAAGGACTATTGCTTAGACTTTCACGGACAAAACTAGCCGGAAGAACGGTGGCTTTTACCAGTTCTCCTTTGAGGTTTTTGCTAGTAATGCGAGTTGCAGTAATCCCAGTGGCAAAATAAAGTTGGTTGGTATCATCTTTAACACCATAACCGGAGAAAAACAGTAACACTAAATCATTTTCAGTGCGCTCCGAAAATAAACGTTGAATCGCTTCCCGCATAACTGGAGGGTTAGGATTGAGAAGTGTGTTCACCTCATCAAAACCGCCCCGATCTGAACGTGCTAAAACTTGCCGCATCACTTCGATATCGTTTACGGCTGTAGGGAGTTGGGGTAAGCCATAGCCAGACTCACTAACCCCAATTAGCAATGCTACCTTCACGATTTGTGTTTCCCTAGTCTTCTACTACTAAGCTGCCTAAATCGCTAGTCTCTTTGCCTTTTTAGGGATTGCGAGAGTACAATACGATCCTTAAATTTCCCTGTTTGTATTAGTTCTGTGCGGAGAAAAATGCAGAAATTGTTTAGATCTTCAGAAGTCAGAATGGCTTTGGCTTGAAGTAGCTGGGTTAGGTGCGACTTTAAGCTAGGCTGATAGATAGCTAGACTCCTTTATTTATTCTGGATTCTAACTTCTGACTCCAGCAATTCTTACCAAATTTTTAACCAAGTTGCCCTCATTGTTGATTACTCTCTCTACTCATTGATGCACCAGCCAGTGATATCTGTAGATCGCAACTTGATATCCCTTACCCCCTGGTAATCTGAGGTAATTGCCAAGATCCTTAGCGTTTGGGCAGCCTATTGTCTACAATAGCCTAACATTCTATAACGGCGATCGCTCCCCCTATAATAGCAGGGCTGTTTCATTTAAATTAATTTTTAATCACGATTTAGTCCTAAATTGTTATCACCAAGGTTGATTAGTTTAAGTATTTATTCTGACAAAGAGTCTTTATTTCTTATTAATTATCAACGTTTATAGTTGATTTCTAAAAATCTTCTGTTACTTATAATGAAAGTAGTTGACTTATCCTTGGCAACGGATTTTGTAGCGGATGTAGCGGATGTGTTGTTGGGAATTTCCCGAATTTATCGATTACATCAATAATTCATTGGCAGCGGATTTTGTAGCGGATGTAGCGGATGTGTTGTCGGGAATTTCCCGAATTTATCGGTTACATCAATAATTCATCCGTTACATCCGTTACCCCATCCGCTGCCATCAGAGTTTCCCCTCAATGGATACCACCCGGAACTCCAACCTCAAAGGGGGTAGTCTTAACACATAGAGCCTTAAGCGAGAAAAATGAAGCTTTTAAAAACGATAACAGCAATTGGGGGAATGGGGCTAGTAGGACTCGGAGCGTCAATGGCACTCACTAATCCTAGCAGAGAAACTTACGAACAGTATGCGGTTGAGCGGCTAACCACTTACCTCAAAGAGGACGTTTGCACCCAGGCCCCCAAACAGTTAGACTTCCTACCGCAAAATCCTGAGTTTTTACAGCGTCAATGTAAATCTCTCGTTGATACGGGACGACCTCAAATTCGGCAAATTATTTCCCAAACAACAGACCAACAAGATTTTATTCTATTCACCATCTATCGTACAGATTTAAATCTTAACCCTCTATTACCCGCTTATCATTTTGAAACCGTGGGCGTTTTCCAAAACTTTTATACCTACCAGGCAAATCAGCAATAATAGTAAGTAATTCAAAAGTAAAAATTAAAAATTAAAAATGTTCGGGTGAGAGGAGAGTAAAATAGTTGAATCACGAATAACCAATCACTAAGAACTAACAACAAATAACCAATGACCTACTGTGTCACTCCCGGATGTCGCGTTCCTGAAAATCCTGATTCGGATCGCTTTTGTATGAGTTGTGGCGCTAAATTATGGCTTCAGGATCGATATCGTCCCATTCAATCTATTGGAAAAGGTGGATTTGGGAGAACGTTTCTAGCTGTTGATGAAGAGAGTCTGAGTAAATCTCGTTGTGTAATTAAGCAACTTTATCTAGAAAATCCCAGTACTGATGTTTTCCAGAAAGCTAAGGAACTCTTTCTGCAAGAAGCTGTGCGTTTGGGTGAACTAGGAACCCATCCCAAAATTCCGACTTTACTGGCACATTTTGAACAGAATCAGCAACTTTATTTAATTCAGGAATGGATTTCTGGGAAAACCTTAGCAGAGGAATTAACACAAAACGGTGTTTATAACGAAACTCAGATATGGGAATTGCTGAAAGACCTATTACCTATTTTAAAGTATATTCATGCTCATAAGGTGATTCATCGAGATATTAAACCCGCTAATATTATCCGTCGAAATGAAGATAGTCAGCTAGTTTTAATTGATTTTGGGATTGCTAAATTAATCACCGATACCGCACTCTTACACACAGGAACAATGATCGGAACTCCTGAATATATGGCTCCCGAACAAATTAAAGGTAAAGCGGTTTGGGCAAGTGACCTTTATAGTTTAGGTGTGACCTGCATTCACTTACTGACTCAAGTTCCTCCGTGGGATATGTATGATTCTATTAATGATGGTTGGGTGTGGCGAGATTTCTTATTACCCGAAAGAAAAGTCAGCGATCGCTTAGGTCGGATTCTGGATAAATTACTCCAAAATAGTATCAAAAATCGCTTTCAATCTGTTGATGAAGTCCTCCAATCTGTTAACTCAACACTCCCCCCTACAAAAATACTCCTGAAAAACCCTACTCAATCTGCTCATCCTCTCTCCCTTCCCCCAACATCAACTCAGTCAGTTATTCAAAAAATCACTAGCAATAATTTAGTTTCAGAAGCAGGAGTTGACTATACCAAACTCCACTATTTACTAAACAAAAAGAAATGGAAAGAGGCAGATAAAGAAACCTGGGATATTTTATGTCAATTATTTGGCAGACCTTCAGGCTATTATTTGAAACTGAACGATATCAAAACGTTACCCTGTCAAGACTTGGCTACTCTTGACCAGCTTTGGATCAAGTCTAGTGGTGGACGGTTTGGTTTTTCGATTCAATCACGTATTTATCAAGAAGTCGGTGAAGAGTATCCCAGTTTTTGCGATCGCGTGGGTTGGCCAGTTTACAATCCTCATGTCATGGATTCTGCGTTTAATTTTAATCTCAAATCTCCCATCGGACATCTCCCATCGCGTCGTTGGGTAGGAGGCTATTTTGATTGGTGGCGACATATTGAAATTTTAACGATAAAATTGAAAGAATGTGGGATTTTTTAGTTGTTGGTTGTTGGTTGTTAGTTGTTAGTTGTTGGTTGTTGGTTGTTAGTTTTTAGTTTTTAGTTGTTGGTTGTTTCCTAGGTTTAGTATTTTCCAAGAACTTGATCAGAGCAAGTCCTGTCATCGTACCTACCAAAATCCATGTTACTGCCAACCCGATAACTTCACTAATAAATAAGCGCGTAACTAAACGTAAGATCCCCCCTATTATCCAACCCAACGCTAATGCTATAGACCAGGATAGAGTATTTACAAAAATCCATTGCCAAGCTTTAGAAATGTGTTGTCTTAAGACTAACCATTGTCCTACTCCCAGCAGCATTCCAATTATTCCTCCGCCCACAATGCCGTAGAGTAATCTAGGGATAATTTCCAACGTTCTCGGCGCAACCCAACCCATAGCACCTAACGGACTTAACCCGATGAAACTCCAACTTAAAGAACTTGCTAATATCCACCATCCGGCTTGAGAAATGTATCGTCTCAGGACTAGTAATTGAGCTAACCCAACCATCGCACCGCCGACTAATCCTTGTAAACCTCCAATATCAGGTTTTTCTCCAATTTCAATCCAGAATAAACTTGCTAAAAAACCTATAAATGTCACAAATAGCCATTCCAACCAAATAGTATTGAAGAGTGGGGAGTGGGAAGTGGGGAGTAGGGAGTGGAGAAGAGGAGTTTTTCTTTTATTTTTGCTAATGTAACTGGACATGATATGAATTATAACTATTGATTTGTAATGGCTAATACCTAATGGCTAATTGACTGAATTGCTCGGTAAGTGAATAGTTCCCGAAATCCTCGACGACGGTGGTGTGGTGATTCTGGAGTCAGATAACTCCATAAGGTTTCCCAGTAGAAGAAAGACACTCCTTTAAAACCGCGAGCGCGCACTTCTTGAACTTGCTGCTGAATTTGTTTCATCGTAACTGGACGGCGTACTGTTCCAGTCGTAATGCCAATACTTACAGGAATTTTTTGACGTGCTATTTGCACAGATGGTTGGATTAATTCAGTCTGAAAAGCACTCAA
>DNGI01000122.1:23903-24327 GCA_003486645.1 Cyanobacteria bacterium UBA11370
AATTCAGTCTGAAAAGCACTCAAATTATCTCGATACACTTGCAAAATTAACTCCTCTATCCAGCCTCGTTGTACCCAACTAAACCAGTCTTGCAGATAGTATTTATAAGCAAAAGTTTGGGAATTTGGAGATAGCGTGACTAAACAATTAGGTTTAATCGATTTAACGGTTTTAACAATCCGTTTTATAAACTGATTAATCTGATCAGCTCGCCAACGCATCCACTCTGGTTCAAGGGGATAACTGGGAGGATTTCTACCTTGATGATCCTGCTGATAAAGCCCGACAGTAAACGAATCATAACCCAATTCAACGGGCATTCCAAAGTGATCATCTAGTTGAATTCCATCGACATCATACTTACTAATGACTTCAACAATTAGGTCTAAAATCAGTTGTTGAACCTCTGGATGTAAGGGGTTGA
>DNGI01000122.1:24528-24969 GCA_003486645.1 Cyanobacteria bacterium UBA11370
AACCTCTGGATGTAAGGGGTTGAGCCAAACTTGTTTTTGAGTATGATTGCTAAGAGCATCTGGAGATGCAAGCGCAACGTTTCCAAGGGTAGAACTTTCAGTTAACCAGTTTGGATGATGTTTTACTAATTGAGAATTAGCAGGAGCCATGAAACCATATTCAAACCAGGGAATAACTCTCAACCCTTGGCGATGTCCTTCTTGAACAATCTCTGCTAAACTATCTCGACCCAAGCGCATAATTGTAAGTAAGGGGTCTTGCGATCGCTTCGTCACTGATTTAGCAACAGAACTGGGATAAAAGGTGTGTCCTCGGTTCCAAACGACCGGATAGACAGTGTTGAAATTGAGTTGAGCCAGTTGATATAATGCCCGATTAATTCCCCACGGGAAAAATAGCACACCGCTTGCTACATTGGTCAGCCAAACGCCTCTGATTTC
>DNGI01000122.1:25174-25386 GCA_003486645.1 Cyanobacteria bacterium UBA11370
GTCAGCCAAACGCCTCTGATTTCCGTTAAAGTTTGGGGCGTTGCTAAAGGTTTTAATGGGGTAACGATAGGCTGGGAGATTACAGCTAGAGTGAGGGCTAGTCCCAGGGATAGTAAAAAGTTCAACCACGGATGAAGTCTTCTCATTATCCCTATTTATACCAAGTTGCATCTCTTCGATGCAATTTTTTCTCCCCCCCTCTCCCTCTCTCC
>DNGI01000140.1 GCA_003486645.1 Cyanobacteria bacterium UBA11370
GACGGGAGACACGCAAAAGATTTATGAAAGAGACGCGCAGCGTCAAGAAATAAGGTGTCCTTACTCGAAACCCCTGATGCTCCCATTATGGGGTTCCCCACACCCTACACCCTACCCCCTACACCCTCTTCATGAGCGTCTGCAATTTGCGTCAAATCTTGTTCCCTATTGCCTGTTTCCGAATCAGAGCAAGAAGTCTATTGTACCTGTCATAATGAATTGAGTGGAGTCTAGTGGTGAATGTCGTTAACGTTGAAACTGGAGAGGCAAGGGAGATGCTCCATACCCTCCAGAGACGGAGAGCAAGAGAGCTATCACACTCAATGACATCAACCACTAGGATTGTATAAAGTACGGTTTAGTCGCGTGGAGATTGGCTCAAGCGCTATCATTACAGGCATCTACAATTAGAAGTTTAATCTTGAGAAACGGCTAGGTTTTCAGGAAACGGAAATAATACGTGAAAGTAACCAGTGGGGAGTTAACTCAAAGCTCAAACGGCAATAGCTCGCCTGTAGAACACGCTCAAAACTCAAAACTCTCTAAGGTGTTGTCCTATCTCAAACGCCTCAGTAGTTTTGTGGGGCGACATCCAGCATTATTAGCAAGTCTGGCGGCTACAGGGTTACTCCTGGGAGTTCGGCAATTGAGTCTGTTAGAGCCTTTAGAGCTAAATGCCTATGACCGAATGCTGCAATTGCGACCCTCTTTGAAACCCGACTCGCGTCTTTTGGTGGTTGAAGTCACTGAGACAGACATTGAATCCCTCAAGCAGTGGCCAATGACGGACGCAGTGATGAATCAGCTTCTCCAAAACCTGGAAAAGCATCAACCCGCAGTTATTGGCTTAGATATCTTTCGGGATATACCCGTAGCACCGGGTCATGCGGAGTTATCCAAACGACTGCAAACTAGCGATCGCATCATTCCCATCTGTAAAACCAGTGATGTTGATAATCCCGGAACGCCTGCTCCTCCAGGTGTCCCGGAATCTCGTGTTGGCTTTGCTGATCTAGGCATTGATGGTGGGGGAACCGTTCGTCGAGCGTTATTGTTTCAGCAGTTAACCACTCCCACCCGTGGTTGTAAGACCCCCTATTCCTTAAGCTTTCAGCTAGCATGGCGCTACTTGGAACAAAAGAACATTCACCCAGAAACGATCCTCCAAGATGATCAAGAATACCTCAAGCTGGGTAAAACCATCTTTAAACCCCTATCGCCGAGTTCCGGTGGCTATCAACACGCTGATGCTGGAGGCTATCAAATTTTATTGAATTATCGCTCTCCGAATCAGCTCGCTGATCGGGTGAGTGTGACAAAAGTTCTGCAAAATCGGATCGATCCCAACTTAGTTAAAAATCGAGTCGTTCTGATTGGGGTAACAGCCCCTAGTCTCCGAGATACCTTCTATACTCCCTACAGTTCAAAAGGGCGACGCATTGAGAAAATGCCCGGAGTTGTCGTACACGGTCAAATCGTGAGTCAAATTCTCAGTACGGTTCTCGACGGACAAAAACTATTTTGGTTTTGGCCAGAGTGGGGGGAGATCCTCTGGATTTGGGGTTGGTCCGTGACAGGTGGTTTGTTAGTACGAGTTGCCCGTCATCCCGCCCAGCTTATCGTCGGTGAAAGTTTAGTGATCAGTCTTTTGGTCGGAACCTCAGTTATCCTATTTTTTCAATCGGGATGGGTTCCTGTCGTTGCACCGACTCTGGGGGTGATTGTTGCCACGATGGGTGTCCTGGCTTACACAGCTTATCAAACCCAACAAGAACGCGCTCAGTTTGCTCGCCTGGTTCAGAAACAAGAAAATGACCTAGTAGTGCTGCAAGCACTCTTGAGAGAGCAAACCATCTCGCCCCAGACAAGACCACAAAGTATGCCGTTAACCGAAGAAACGGCGGCGATCGCACAAGACGAAGAAGAACAAGAAGAGTCAACCGCAATTTGGAATTCTCAAGATCAAGATGCTACAAATAACGTTAAAACATCAGTAACATCATCTAAAAGCCAATCCGATAATCCCAATCTCCTAGCCGGACGTTATAAAATTAATCGGGTTCTGGGTTCGGGAGGATTTGGTCTGACTTATCTAGCTGAAGATACCCAAAGACCCGGTAAGCCAAAATGTGTGGTTAAACATTTGCAACCTGCACGTCGGGATGAAAAATTCTTAACGGTTGCTAGACGGCTATTTCGCACAGAGGCAGAAATTTTAGAAAAGTTGGGTCATCACGAGCAGATTCCCCAATTGCTCGCTTATTTTGAAGAAAATCAAGAATTCTACTTAGTTGAAGAATACATTCCTGGTGATTCCTTGAGTGATGAATTACCTATTGATAAGCGACTTCCCGAATCACAAGTTGTGCAATTACTCAAGGACATCCTAGAAATTATCGTTTTTATTCACAAGCACAGCGTGATTCATCGAGATATTAAACCCAGTAATATTATTCGTCGCCAACAAGACAATCAAATTGTCTTAATCGACTTTGGGGCGGTTAAACAAATTCAACCCCAACACCAAACCGATCAAGAAAATGTTACGGTTGCGGTGGGGACTCGTGGTTATGCGCCGCCAGAACAATATGCAGGACATCCAAGTTTTAGTAGTGATATTTATGCGGTGGGAATTATTGGCATTCAAGCCCTAACTGGCATTGCTCCACACCAGTTATCATTTTCAGCAGAAACAGGTGATGTAAGCTGGCGGCATTTAGCTAATGTTAGTGAAGAATTTGGCTCTATTTTAGAGAAGATGGTGTGCTATCACTTTGCTGAACGATATCAGTCGGCGGCTTTAGTTATGGAAGAGTTACGGAAAATCAGTATCCCTTAGAATGAAAAGGGAATGATTAGCAACGGATGGGGAACGGATGTAACGGATATTTGAGCTTTGATAAATAGACCTCTTGCAAAAGTCAAATCGACCCCCCTCAATCCCCCCGATGCGGGGGGAAGAAATCTTGCTCCCTCTCCGTTTCGGGGAGGGCTGGGGAGGGGTTTTTCGGATTTATGCAAGAGGTCTAATGATTTGGAAATGCTATAGCAGTTCTCAGATCGGTGAGGTACACTAAATTTTCTTCCCCACTCCCCACCTCTTGTTATGAAAGAGCGTACTATGCCATTAACCACAACCAAAGCACTAAAAGAATGGGCTGTTACTGTTGATGCTTTAGAACAGGGTAAGACAATTATGTTACTCCGCAAAGGCGGTATTCGTGAACAGGGAAACCGTTTTCAAGTGAGTGACAACGAGGTTTTACTCTACCCCACCTATGAGCATCAACAACCCAATTTACTCAAACCGGAGTATGCTATTCAAGTCACACCCGTAATCTCCGGCTGGCATCCTGAAACTGTGCGGATTGGGAGTTGGGCGAAGATTACTGATATTTTAAGGGTCAGTGAACCCAAAGCTGTTGATGCTCTGCTTCCTTACCACATTTGGAATGAAGAATTTGCGAGTACGCGTTTCAAATGGAAGCCTAGAGAACCTCTCTATATTCTGTTATTACGGACTTACAAACTATCATCTGTTGAGCTAATTCCCTACCGTTCTGAATATGGAGGCTGTCGCTCTTGGATTGATTTAGTTGAACCTATTTCTCTAGAAGGTGTTGTACCTGTACTGAATGATACAGACTACGCTCAACAAACGGCTCAGATCTATCAGATTATTGACCAAAAAACTGGGTCTCAAGCCCCGCCCTTCTAGGGCGGCTTTTTCAGATGTGTGTTATAGTATTTATACTAACTAAGCTAGTATCAAGTGTGTTTGTCTTAGAATTTAAAGTCAAGCCAAAACCTACACAACAACAAGCCATTGATGAAGCTATCCGCACATCTCAATTTGTGCGGAACAAAGTACTTCGTTATTGGATGGATAATCCGGGTGTTGGTAAAGCTGAACTTTTCAGACATAACACCCGACTTAGGAAAGAGTTCAAGTTT
>DNGI01000142.1:0-134 GCA_003486645.1 Cyanobacteria bacterium UBA11370
GGGAGAGAGGGGGGGATGGGGGGGATGGGGATAAAATTACATTAGTCCTTTGTCTTTTGATTTTTAATTGAGTTTATTCGTATTTATACTAATTCTCATTGTGATGAGGTACTTTACTAATCTCTTTAAGGTAG
>DNGI01000142.1:403-4827 GCA_003486645.1 Cyanobacteria bacterium UBA11370
CATAATTGTGAGAAACGCTATATAGAATAATACATTCTAATCGTTAAGACAACCGATACACATAGAACCCCATTTATGGATTTATTAGAATACCAAGCCAAAGCATTATTTCAGGAAATCGGCATTCCGGTTTTACCTGCTCAACGCATCGATCATCCTGGAGATATCAAGTATTTAGAGATTCCTTATCCAGTCGTACTGAAATCTCAAGTTCCTGCGGGAGGGAGGGGGAAAGCCGGGGGTATCCGATTAGTTGAAAATACCATTGATGCGATCGCTGCCGCAAGAGCCATTTTCAACCTACCAATTTTAGGGAAGTATCCCCAAGTTTTGTTAGCAGAATCTCACTATGATGCTGAACAAGAATTTTATCTCGCTGTCATCCTCGATTATGGATTGGGACGACCTGTTCTTTTAGGTTCTTCCCACGGTGGAATTAACCTGGAAGTCGTAATGAGCCATCTCCAAAAAGTGGTTATTGACCGAGAATTTTCCCCTTTTTATGCACGCCGCCTAGCTCTCAAAATGGGACTCAAAGGTGAACTAATTGAGTCAGTCAGTGCCATTGTGCAAAAAATGTACCAGCTACTTATCCAAAAAGACTTAGACTTAGTAGAAATTAATCCTTTAGGAATCAATTCTACCGATGAAGTCATGGCTCTGGATGGCAAAATTGCCGTAAACGACAATGCCTTGGGTCGCCATGCTGAATTAGTCACTCTTGCTTCAACCCTGTCTAATTCAGGACAATTTACCCCTGCAAGGAACGATTATAATTCACCAGGAGTCCAACCTATACCGCAAACTCATTCATCTGTGATTGTTCCTCAACCGATTCAACTCAAATGGACTGATACTGAAGGTAACATTGGCATTCTCTGTAACAGCACTTGTCTAGCTGCTGCTACATTGGATTTAGTGTATCAAGCCAAGGGTAAGCCAGGGAGTTGTTTAATTGTAGATGGATATGCTAGTTGGGATTTACCCTCCTTATCTTCTCCGATACAACAACTACAAAATGGACTAAAACAAATGACGGAAACTCAAGGAATTCAAGTTGTTCTAGTTAATATTTTAAGTAGTGCTGCTGCAAGTGAAGCAGTAGCAGAAGTAATTGCCAATTATCTACGTTCTAAAGTTGGCGAAATGCCAATGTTGAGTACTACTGACCGAACGGAAAGACCAACAGGTGCGCTTTCCCGTGCTTACTTAGAACACAATAAACGCAACTCCTCTGTTCAGAAAAAATCTGCCTCTGCTTCTCGCTTACCTCACTTTGTTATTCGTATAGTAGGTGGGAAAATCGGTGGGAAAATAGAGGCTACGAAACACTCTTTGGCATCGTTACCTGTACACTGGATCGATAACTTAGATCAGGCAGTTGAACAAACCCTATCACTAGCAAAGTTAGCACTTAAGAAGTCTTGAGTTGGAAAGAGGGAGGATGGGGAGAGAGGAAGAAGTATTTTTTGCAGAAACTTAAAAATATCGCCCAAATGCTGAAAATCTTGCTGATTTGACTTTTATAGGATGTCGGGTAAATCACCCCTAATAAAACTTCTCCCACTCCCTATAATCTGCAAACAACAGGCTGTTCTTGTTAAGCTCTAACTTTGCATCTACTTCGCTTGATTACCAAGCCATCTATGAACTTGACTCCAGAGAGCAACGTTTTAGTACAGGGCATTACCCAACCGTTGGGTTCATATTACACTGCCCGCATGAAAGCCTACGGCACCAATGTTGTAGCTGGGGTTAGTCCAGGTCAGGGAGGACAGCAATTACATGGTATTCCTGTATTTGACTTGGTGGAAGAGGCAATATCAGAATGTGGGTCTTTTGATACGACCATTATCTTTGTGGAACCTTACGGCATACTGGATGCAGCCTTAGAAGCGATAGATGCTGGAATTGGGCAGATTATTTTAGTTACAGGGGGTGTTCCTCCTCTGGATATGGTTTCCCTTCTCCAGACAGCACAAGCGAGTAAAACGCTGATTCTTGGACCAAGTAGTTCTGGTATTATTGTCCCTGGAAAAGTATTATTGGGTACTCAGGCGAGTGAATTTTATAGCCCTGGTTCAGTGGGGTTAATTAGTCGTGCTGGTGCTTTGACTTACGAAGTTGCTTTAGCGTTAACCCAAGCCGGATTCGGACAGTCTATTGGAATTAGTTTAGGGAGTGATGCTATTATCGGATCGTCCTTTTGCCAATGGTTAGAGGTACTGGCAATGGATAAAGCAACCAAAGCGATCGTTTTAGTGGATCAGACAGGCGGTAGTACGGAAGAAGCAACGGCTGAGTATATTGCCAAAGGGATTAATAAACCTGTAATTGCTTATGTTGCTGGACATTATACTTCTGAGGACAAACAACTCGGAAATAGTAGTGCTATCCTAGCTGCCCAATTCTCAGGACCTGTGACTAGTACCACGACTGCCCAATATAAAGTTGAAGCATTTAAGCAAGTAAAAATACCTGTGGCAGAGTGTCCTTCTCGGATTCCAAATTTGGTTAAAAAGGCACTTAAAAAGTAATTATATCCAAGCAAGCTCCCCGACTTCTTCAAGAAGTCGGGGATCTCTACTTAACAATGAGCGATTAACTATTAGCCTTAACCTGCACTGTATCAAACCTACTCAATAACTGCTAGAGGACGTGGAGAAAGGAGTGCTTTAGTAGCAGACTCACCTGCTTTTTTCAGTTGTCGAGTTAGCTGTAGGTTCAACAATACCAATGCTAGGGATTGAGTAACAAGAGCGATCGCAACAGAAGTTCCCGCTGCATATTCTACACTAGCCCAAGGAAATGCTGAAAATAACCAAACATAGGAGTGGGTTGAGTGCGATATTGACAGGAAACTAAATACAATTGGTGGTAGGGTGATTAACCCTGTAACAGTACCAGCCGCCCAAATTGCCCGTTTTGGTGTTTTCATTAATAGCATGAGCTGAACCACGCTAGAGTAGAAAATAATAATGGTGGCATTCAGCAGTAAGGCTAAAAGGGCTGGTGTTTTGTATTCACTAGTAGGCCATAGCAGTATCCAAGGTGACAAGATAGTGGAGGCGATCGCTAAATTCATCCCCACAGCTACAACTCCTGGACTACTTTTCCCCCAGATTAAATCGGATAGTATTCCTCCTTTACGGATAGATTTGTGCTGATGGCGATAACGCGCCCAATCTTGCAGGGTTTGTCGATGCGGATTCAAGGCTACTATTAGAAATAAAAATAGCAGCAGATTGAAGACTAAGACTACCTGGAAATTCTCAAACACAGCTTGTGAATGATTCTTCCACGCTGGCTCATTAGGGTTGAGTGCAAATCCGAGGAGTACTACTTCAAAGCAAGCGGTTAACCGATAACTTTTTGCCTTACTGAGTAAGGTAGTGTTGGGGTTGTGGAAGCAACGCTTTAAACCTTGCCCTATCCAATAACTCCACAAACAAAAATTGAGTACGATAAAACCCGCAAAACTCCAATTTTTAGCACCGATAGGTACATAAAACCAAAGTAATTTTATTGAGTGGGAGTCAGAAAATGGACTGTTAGGAGACAAGGAAAACGAATCAATCAAGTAGGGTAACAAAATTGCGGGATTAAACAGCATTAACCAATCACTTGGATGGTTAGTTGTACTGTTGTAATGCAACAATTGGGTCGCCGTTAATAGGAAAATCAACACGATTCCACTACCCAACCACGCTTGGAACCCACCTAGCCAGTTCCCGACTAAACCAAATAGCAATGCAGCACTGTAAAAGAATAAGCAACTACTAGCGATAACAACGTAAAATCCTAAAATCTCACTCAACGGGATATGACCCGAAAGACCCGATACTAGATGTAACGGTAAGGCTAGAACTGCCACACTATAAAGTAAAATTGGCACTCCCAGCAGTTTTCCCCCTAAAATACTAAAGCTAGATCCAGGACTGAGGCGCAAGAAATTCAGCGTACCCTGACTCTCTTCCTTAGAAAGATCCCCGATTAGCATATAAGTGCCGACGACCAATAGGGCAAAAATACCAATCAGACTTAGCCAGATAAACACATCTTGCCACCATAGCTGCCAGTTAATGGCAAAACTTCCCAAACCATCAGTAACACAGGTCGGAAGAGAATATTCCTTGCTAAGGCCTGTACAATAACGGCTATAGATAGGATTCGTCCCATCCGCAACGGGTAGCTTACTGCCAAAGCTGATGAGCAAGAGTAGCTGTCCTAGAAGAGAAGTCGCTACTGCAATTAGAATATTCCGGGGGATTACACGTCCTTTAAGTTCCCGAAATAACTGGGGATTCGCTTCCCCGACTTGGTGAATTAAATTTAGTGTCATTTGTTGTTAGTTGTTGGTTGTTGGTTGTTGGTTGTTAGTTGTTAGTTGTTGGTTGTTGGTTGTTGGTTGTTAGTTATTGGTT
>DNGI01000516.1:0-1755 GCA_003486645.1 Cyanobacteria bacterium UBA11370
AACAACCAACAACCAATAACTAACAACCAACAACTAACAACCAACAACCAACAACTAACAACCAACAACCAATAACAAACAACCAATAACAAACAACCAATAACAAAAGTTATGGATTCTAAGGATTTGCCACCAACGGTAGACGCGGAACAGCTATTAGAGCTAGCGCTAAAAGCCGGGGCGCAGTATGCTGAGGTTTATCAGTCGCGATCGCGTTCTCGACCTGTATTTTTTGAAGCGAATCGCCTTAAGCAACTTGAAAGCAGTCAATCAGAAGGTGTGGCGCTGCGGTTGTGGCGCGATGGATGTCCGGGATTAGCGGTGGCTTATGGATCAGTGGAACCCCAGGATTTAGTGGATCGGGCGATCGCTATTGGATATCTTAACGAACCTGAAGAGGTCGAATTAACTCCAGGGCGGACAGATCGTTATCCTGATTTAGGAGAGGTAGTCCCTGTAGAAGAATTAGTAGGGATGGGAAAAGGGGCGATCGCACAAGTTCGTGAGGCGTATCCAGAAGTCCTGTGTACTGCTGAATTAGAATGTGAAGAAGAAACAACCCGGTTAGTTAATTCTCAAGGATTAGATTGCCATTATACTGATACAACCTTGAACTGTTTTCTAGCGGCTGAATGGGTGCGGGGTGATGACTTATTAAATGTTTCCGATGGTCAAACTCAACGAGGAAAACTTAACCCCGACATTGTTGTTCAATCGATTTTACAACGTTTGAATTGGGCGAAAGAAAATGTCTCTTCACCGACAGGACGAGTACCGATTTTATTAACAGCAAAAGCGGCAGATTTACTCTGGGATACGGTACAAGCTGCCTTAAATGGTAAACAGGTACTTCAAGGGGTTTCACCTTGGAGTGAAGCGCTACGTGCGAACTGTTTAGGAACCCCTTTATTAACGAGTACTCAGATTGTTACCTCAGAACTCCTCACCCTCTCTCAGCAACCGGATACAGGACCCTATAGCTGTCCGTTTGATGATGAAGGAACACCGACCCGACCTCTTTTATTGATTCGAGAAGGACACTTACAACAATTTTATTGCGATCGCACAACGGGGAAATTGTTAGGAATAAGTAGCACGGGTAATGGTTTTCGTCCTAGTTTAGGGAGTTATCCAACTCCAGGTTTAGTGAATTTATTAATTCAACCAGGCAAAGGTTCTTTAAAAAGTCTAATTACTCAACTAAATGAAGGATTGATGGTAGACCAAATTTTAGGAGGTAGTGCTGGAATATCGGGTGATTTTTCAGTTAATGTCGATCTGGGTTATCGGGTACACAACGGAGAAATTATTGGTCGAGTTAAAGATACGATGGTTGCTGGGAATGTTTACAGTGTACTGAAACAGGTGGTAGCAGTAGGAGATGATGCAGAGTGGAATGGACCTTGCTACACCCCGTCTCTAATTATCGATGGACTTTCGGTAACATTTAGTTATTAGTTGTTGGTTGTTGGTTGTTGGTTGTTGGTTGTTAGTTGTTGGTTGTTGGTTGTTGGTTGTTGGTTGTTGGTTGTTGGTTGTTCATATGCCTAACAATGAATAACTAATCACTAATGATCAATGACTAATCACTAATCACTAATGACCAATGATATAGCATTTCTCAAGTAGGTGAGGTACAGTTGCATTTTCTTCCCCACTCCCCACTCCCCAAAACCTAGGAATTTGTACCTCATCAGTATGAGAACCGCTATATGATGTCCGGCTAATCACTCCTAGGACTTACGCAACTGGCAC
>DNGI01000516.1:2012-2148 GCA_003486645.1 Cyanobacteria bacterium UBA11370
TTGGTCTGACGCACCCTACAAGTTGATTTTAGTGTGACACTTGCGTAAGTCCTGACTCCTAATAAAATTTCTCCCCCGAACTACGTTCCGCTACGCTAACTCCCCCTCTCCCCCTCCCCCTCAATCTTTTTTAGGG
>DNGI01000516.1:2354-12067 GCA_003486645.1 Cyanobacteria bacterium UBA11370
CCCTCAATCTTTTTTAGGGTTATTTAACCGGACATGATATGACCCATCCATTTCGCCAATGGTTACTACCGAGACGACGACTTGCGATCGCGGAAGCTTGTTTGATTGGTTTGGTATCAGCGCTTTCGGCAGTTTTGCTTAAACAAAGTATTGGTTGGTTGGGTTCTTGGCGGATTGAAGCGTCGGATTTATTGCCACCGATTTTAGTTTTACCAACATTTGGACTTGTATTCGGATTACTTTCGGGTTATTTAGTAGAACGTTTAGCACCGGAAGCTTCTGGAAGTGGAATTCCTCAGATTAAAGCTGCTTTAGCTTTGTTTCCTATTCCGTTAGATTTACGGGTTGCGCTCGTTAAACTAATTAGTACTATTTTATCTCTAGCGGGGGGGCTAACTTTGGGACGGCAAGGCCCAACCGTTCATATCGGTGCAGCGTTGGCAGCACAATTTAGTCGTTGGCTACCGACTTCTCCAAGTCATCGTCGTCAGATGATTGCAGCAGGTGCAGCGGCGGGGTTAGCAGCGGGTTTTAATGCGCCGATTGCGGGTATTTTATTTGTCGTTGAAGAATTGCTTCAAGACTTCTCTGGACTAACTTTAGGAACTGCTATTCTATCTTCTTTTATTGGTGCCGTAATTTCCCGAATTTTAGGAGGTCGTAGTTTAGATCTTAACCTAGAATTGGGTCATCTTAATAGTAGCTTTTCGGCTCCGGAAATTCCATTTTACTTAATGTTAGGTTTGTTAGCAGGGTTATTCGGTGCATTATTTAATCGGGGAATTCTCCTCTCTCTCTCGCTTCAACGTCGCCTCAATCTCCCCTTACCGCTTAAGGTTGGTCTAGCTGGGTTTATTTGTGGTTGTTTTGTTTCTTTATTACCTCCTGATTTTCGCAATAATAGTGGTTTGCGGGAGTTGTTAATTACGGGGGATGCGAGTTGGGAATTTACGGGCTTGGCGTTTGTAATTTACTTCGTTCTTACTTTAGTTTCTTATGGTTCTGGCGCTTCTGGAGGTTTATTTCAACCTTCTTTAGTTTTAGGTTCTGCCCTTGGTTATTTGGTAGGAGTTAGTGAGTTTCATATTCTACATTTAGCTTCGCCTAAGACTTATGCGTTAGCGGGAATGGGTGCATTTTTTAGTGCCGTTTCTAAGGTTCCTGTTACGGCAATTGTGATTGTATTTGAGATTACGGCAGATTTCAATTTAGTGCTGCCGTTAATGATTACTTGTGTGGTATCGTACATGGTTGCCGATCGCTTCGCCAAAGGGTCACTTTACCAACGTTTATTAGAGTGGAATGGCTATACTTCCCCAACTCAAAACTTAGAGAAGAGTTCTTTAGCTGGGTTAACTGCATCCGATTTAATGCAGCGGCGGGTAGAAACGTTATCTCAAGATATGACATTAGATGAAGCACTTCAGGCAATTTCACGTTCATCTCATCAAGGTTTTCCTGTGATTGATGGGGCGGAATTGGTGGGGATTGTAAGTCATTCTGATATTACAAATGCCACTCAAGGTAAAGGAAATCCACCCAGTTGTCCGTTGCCTGGATCAATGCTATTAAGTGAAATTATGACACCTCATCCGGTCAGTGTTCACATTAAAGCGGGATTAGCGGATATCCTTTATTTGCTTAATCGTTATCAATTAAGTCGCTTACCTGTAACTGAAGGGCGAAAATTAGTTGGAATTATTACTCGGAGTGATATTATTCGGGCAGAATTAGAGCAGTTAGATAGTAAAATTGGTGAGGCTGGTCCTCAAGTTTCTCCGTCTTATATAGTCTATCAAACTCGCGGCCCAGCAGTAGGACGAGGGCGTTTATTAGTCCCTTTAGCGAATCCTCAAACGGCACCATTTCTATTACGAATGGCAACGGCAATTGCCCGCGATCGCAATTATGAATTGGAATGTTTGCAGGTGATTCAAGTTTCCCGTAGTACGTCCCCGTCGGAGACTTCGGTTAGAACAACCAGGAGTCGTCGGTTATTTCATCAAGTGGAAAAATTGGGGCGAGATTTGCAAGTACCAGTACACACTCAGGTACGAGTCAGTCACGATATCGCGCAAGCTATTTTAGAAACAATTGAAGAGCGAAATATTAATCTGATTTTAATGGGTTGGAAAGGGAGTAGTTCAACCCCTGGTCGCATTTTTGGTAGTGTTGAGGACACGATTATTAAAGAAGCATTTTGTGATGTGGTTGTGGTGAAAATGGGTGAAGGGTTAATCGCACCTTATCAACCTCCGTTCTTTAATCGATGGCTAATACCGATTGCTGGAGGACCCAATTCTCATCGTGCGGTCGAATTAATGCCTGCGTTAATTCCTTTAAGTAGTAAACCACCAGATATTAGGCTATGTCAGGTATTTGATGCTAAAGATACGGTAACGGATACGACGACTTTGGAAACAGCCACTGAATTTTTAAGTCATCGCATTGATGGGACGATTGTAAAAATTCCGATTCAATCTAATTTAGTTTCTGAAGCGGTTATTGATTTGGTGACAAAAAATTCGTGTGATGTCGTTGTTTTAGGTGCGAGTCGGGAAGGGTTATTAAAACAGGCCATTCAAGGGAATATTCCGGAAGCGATCGCGCGGGGTGTAGACTGTACCGTAATTTTAGTCCGGGGTGCGTTGAAGTAGGTTTTAGTTTTACGTTAAAAGATTGTAATTAAATCCCAGGCTTATATTTATAACGTTAGAATTAACTAACGGCAACGAAACTCATTAAAATATTATTTACTGTTTATGATCCGGACAACCGCAGCCAGAGAGATTACTCTCTACGAATTAGAAGCAAATTTCGATATCCAGTTGGTTGAAGAAGACCAATTCTTTCGAGAATGGCAGGACAAGTTACCAGAAATTACCGATGCAGAGAAACAAAGGCTAGATCGAGTTAAAGCAAGTTATACGAATTTAACCAAGTACCCACCTCTGTTAGAAAATACGGTAAAAATGGTTGTCCTCTCTCCTTTGCTGGATTTAGCAGGATTCTATCTGCACCCGTTCCACATTAAGTCAGAGAAGTCTGTGGAAATTGCCGAAGAAGATGAGGGGGTTCTTGTGAGAGGCGAGATAGATGTATTGGCTTTATTTGAAGAATTTTGGGTAGTAGTGATTGAATCAAAGAAAGCGGCTTTCTCTTTGGAAGTGGGGAAGCCACAACTCCTAGCTTATATGCTGTCAAATCCTCATCCTGAAAAACCAGTTTATGGTCTGATTACGAATGGGAGTAGCTTTAGGTTTGTCAAATTAGTTAAAGGAGAAATAAGTCAGTATGCTGTATCTAAATTGTTTGACATTTTTAATCCTGGGAATGAGTTATATAGCGTTTTGAGTGTGCTAAAACGTTTAGGTCAATTGGCAAGTAGAAACTAAAGCTACCCAGTCTAGTATGTACATAACCGAATGTGTCCCTCAAAGGCTTTACAACAGGCACAGATCGAAGTAAAGCGAAACCCTGTAGAGACGTTGCAATGCAACGTCTCTACAATATGTATATTCACGGCGGATTTAATATTATATTAAATCGGGTTGATTACCCTCTATACTAAGTCATTAACCACAATCCTGTAGAGACATTGCAATACAACCTCTCACCTCAAAACTCTTTTACATCAATTCCTGAATTAACTGATCAGGAGTTAGAATTCGAGGAGTTGCAACCGGAAAATCTTGCGGATCACGAGTAACAATGAGATCTAATTGATTCACTATAGCAGTACTGTACTGAATCGCATCTTCAAAATCCCTGAAGTTGGCAGTTAACGCCATTGCAATAACGGATTGATCGACTGTAGCAACTTGGCAGAATGTCAAAATTCTTCTCAAGAAATCAATCGTTTCATCTCGACCTTTGATCTTACGAATAATGTAGTAAAGGTCACTACAAGTTGAAGCTGAAATGTAGCCTTCAACCTGTCTCTGGTACACAAATGACAAAACCTGGATACTTTGACTATAAAAGGGTTGGCGCTCAAGGGCAACATCCACAATTATGTTAGTGTCTAGCAAGATTTTCACAGATTATACTTCTTCTTGAGATAGTCCCATTTTGCTTGATCGGGGTCAAAATCAGAAGGTGCAGGTTCTGTATTTTCTAACCACTCTTTCAAGATTGGGATTGAGCATTCAACGTTCCGTTTAGGCTGTGGAGTAGATCCTTCAATTTGTGAAACTGTCGAACTGGAAACCGTTTCAACGATTTGCAAAATGATTACTTCTACATCTCCAGGGGGTATATTAACAGGTTCCCCAATCGCTAAGTTCCCTGCTGCATCGATTTTGCCCTTGAGTTTGTAAGCTAACATAATAATTCTCCTCAGATTCTGTTTCTAGTTTAGACCTCTTAAACCCGCCCTACCAAACGTGCGATCGCCCTAACCAACTCCTCTGGTTCTACAGGTTTAGCAAGGTGCATTTGAAACCCCGCTTCAAGGGCTTTTTGCTGATGATATTCACCTGCATAAGCGGTTAAAGCAATAGCGGGAATTTTCTTGCCCTTTTCTGATAACAAATCGTTTACTTTCTGCATTAGCATATAACCATCTACATGAGGCATTCCAATATCAGAAAGTAGAACATCGGGGATTGATTCTTTCAATCTGATCAAGGCTTCTTCTGCTGAGGTGGTTACAGTAACGTTTGCTCCCGATTGCTCTAAAATAAAAGCAATTAATTCCCGAATATCCGTTTCATCATCTACAATTAAAATATGTAATCCATTAAGGTTTGCTGGTTGTAATAATTCAACCTTTCCTTGATGAATGGGTGCATGAGTCTTCATTAACGGTAGCCTAACCGTAAACGTTGCTCCTAAATTTTCTCCTTCACTTTCTACAAAAACTGATCCACCATGTAGTTCAACTAAATGGCGGACAATGGCTAATCCTAATCCTAATCCTCCAAATTGACGGGTTGTTGAGCCATTCTCTTGACGGAAGTACTCAAATACATGGGGTAAAAATTCTGGACTAATCCCTTTTCCATTATCTTTCACTTGGATTTCTGCATAGTCCAATTTGAGATTGGGGATTGGGCTAACGCCTTCGGTTACACTTCGTGAATGCGTCGCTACGCTAAGGGATTTTGAACTAGGATTATTAGAATATTGTTTATTTACGCTAGATTGTTGATTTTGTTGGAAAGATGTGTTTTCAAAATAGGTTGAGAGATGGACTTCAATCTGTCCTCCAGAGGGCGTAAACTTAACAGCATTAGAGAGTAAATTCCAAACGATTTGCTGTAAGCGATTGGCATCTCCTCTAATTAATCCGACTGTTGGATCGAGTAAGGTTTGAATTTGAATGGCTTTGGCTTGTGCAGCTAGGCGTACCGTTTCTAATGCCGCTTCGATTGTCGTCATCAAATTAACCGGGGTAATATTCAAAACCAGTTTGCCCCTTAGAATTCGAGATACATCTAATAAATCTTCAATCAATTGAGATTGTAATTTAGCATTTCGTTCAATCGTTTCTAAAGCACGATCCGTAGCTTTCTGATCAAATTTACGTTCTCGTAATAGCTTTGCCCAGCCTAAGATGGGATTAAGAGGCGATCGCAATTCATGGGACAGTACAGCTAAAAACTCATCCTTAATTCGATTAGCCGCCTCTGCTTCTTCCCGCGCTACCCGTTCCCGTTCTAATAACTGCATCCGTTCGGCTTCATCGCGCTTGCGTTGGCTAATATCGGAAAATGAAATAGCAATGCCATCCCCGATTTTAACTGCCATATTACGGAACCAACCTGAGATCCCTTCAGCGTTATAAGAAATCTCAATATCGTGAGGATTTCCACTGTCTACCACCTCGACATAACGTTCAAATAACTCACTATTTGTCTTATTTCCAGGTAATACGTCTAAAAGTCTCTTCCCAATTAAATAGTCAGCGGGATAGTTCAGAATTTCTGCGGCTTTGGGATTAACATAAGCCCACTCAAAATCAATAATTTCTCCGGTATTGTTTCGTACACTATTTAAAATAGTAAAAGCATCTAAGGATAATTCTTGAGCGATGCGGAATCGTTGTTCACTTTCCCGTAAGGCTTGTTCTGCCCGGTGGCGTTCCGTTACATCTAATACTAACGATAAAATAGAAACTAAGTTTCCATCGTCATCACGTAAAGCCGACTTGTACCACTCACAATAAATAATTGAACCATCCTTAGTATAATTACGATTGTAAGAAATAGTATGAGTTTCCTCACCATTCAATAAACGCACTCTAAAGTTTTGCATGGCTTCTAGATCATCTTCATGAACAGTGCGGAAATCCTTCCCAATCACCTCATCGGCTTGCCAACCGAACATCTTTTCTGCTGAGTGTGACCAACGAGTAATCCGAAAATTGCGATCGCGTTCAATGACCCCCAACGGTGTGTTTTCAACGTGAAAATTCAGCTTTTGGAGTGCATCTCGTAGCGCCTCCATTGCTCGTTTGCGATCAGTAATATCAATCCCGGAGCCAATATAACCTAAAAAACTGTTATCATCATTAAATAATGGCACTCCTGTATCAAAAAGCCAGTGATACTCCCCATCTTTTCCTCTGTGGCGGTACTCAATCGTGAAAGATTGACGAGCTTTAAACGCCGCCATGTAAGTATCTAAGCAATGCTGTAAATCATCCGGATGAATCCCATTCGGCCACCCATTGGTTAAAGCCTCTTCCAAGGTTTGCCCCACAAACTCTAACCAAGGCTGATTGTGATAAGTACAATGTCCATCTAAACCCGACATCCAGATAAAAACGGGAGCGCTATCTGCCATTCTACGGAAACGAGATTCACTCTCCCGCAATGCTTGTTCAATTCGTTTGAGTTTAGTCACATCCATCGAAGTGACACCCACCCCTACGACTTCACCATCGGGTAAATAAACTGGATAATAATTAACTAGGGCATATCGATAGACTCCAGGTGGATTTGTTTCGCCACTAATCTCTTGATTTAATAATGGCTCTTTTGTTTCCATAACTTGCTGAAGAATGGGTGCAAATTCGGGTGCCCATGCTGGTAAAACCTCCCAGAAAGTACGGCCTAAATGTTCACTCAAGGGCAAACCATTAATAGCAGCCAGTGCCTCATTAATATGAATGTAGCGGAGATCCCGATCAAGAACGGCAATGCCAATCGGTGAACTAGCAAGTACGGCATTGAGTAACGTTTCGCTCTTTTGTAGCGCCATCTCAGAGTGTTTTCGCTCTGAAATATCTACAGAGGCACAGGTTACGCCAATGATCTGATTGTTACTATCTCGTAACGGTTCTACAGTCAGGTCATAATACCAATCTTTGCCCTGCCTGGTAATTTTTACCTCTTCCCGCACCCCAACTCCTGTATCTAAAACCTGGCGTTTGATGCGGGTTAATACGGCAGCATCATTCCGTGGCATTAAATCACTATCTGTTTTCCCTAAAACCTCGTTGTCTTCAAAATCTAATGCTGGGTTATAGATCCAGGTATAGCGCAATTCTCGGTCTTGATTAAAAACAGTAATTGGCGAGTTTTTCAGTGCCACCCGCAGTCGTTCTACCGTTTGTCGTAGCGTCTCCTCCGTGCGTTTGCGTTCTATAAATTGACCAATTTGACTACCAATTGCTGCCATCATTTGCAGCAAATCTTTATCGGGTTCTTGGGCTTGATGGCTATAACAATCAATCACTCCTAAAACATCATTTCCTAACCGAATAGGGAAACCAAAAGCAGTACGCAATCCTGCCTTATTTGCAAATTCTCCTCTTGCAAAGTTTTGATCGTGAAGAATATCTGAAATCCAAGCGGGTTGTCCCGTCACCCAAATTCGACCCGGTAGTCCTATCCCAGAGTCAAAGCTGATCCGTTGAGTGGCTTCGATAAATTCCTCTAAATTGGCGCTGGGTACGTACCAACTATCCACACAACGCAGGACATTAGCGTGATCATCAACAGTCCAAATAGAACCCAGTTGCCATCCTAAACTTTCACAGAGGGATTGAAGAATCGTCGGTACAGCTTCTGCTAGGGTAGTCGCCTCTGCCAGAATGCGAGTAACCGCATATTGGGTATTTTGACGCTGTTCAGTTCGTTTCCGCTGAGTCAGATCAAGGGCAAAAAAAACTCCACTATCTGATCTGTTTGAGAACGACGCACCACCGATAAGAACAGGAATTCGCTGACCCTCTTTACTGATATATTCTTTTTCAAACGGTGTGCAAATGCCTTTCGTTTCAATTTCAATCAGGCACTGTTCATCCAGATAAAGATATTCTGGCGGTGTCAACTTGCGCCAATCAATTCGTCCAGCTTCTAAGTCCTCTCTGGTATAACCAATCAGATTAAGTAGGGCATTATTTGCCTCAGTAATACTCCCACTACACGTCCAAACACCAATTCCAATCATGTTACATTCAAAGATGGGTTGGAATAGGGTTTCCCTTTGATTTAGTACAGCTTTAGCCTGGTTGCACTCCTTGATTTGAGATGAAGCAAGTACCCGTTGTGTTGTTTCGGTAAAGGTGGAAACTACACCGCCGACCTGTTCAGTATCGAGGAAAATAGGACTATGGGAGTAGGTAAAATAGGTTTCTTCTGTATAGCCATCTTGATCCACTTGCAACACGATATTATCGGATGACGTGACCTGTCCGGTAGAGAGAACCTCCTCCAATTGTGATCCAATGACATTGTAAATTTCTGGTAAAACGTCTCGTCCCGATTGTGCCAATGCTTGAGAGTATTTAAAACCAAAAATAGACTGCCATCCATCGTTATAAAGTAGAATCAGATCCTTTCCCCACCAAATCATCATCGGACATGGGGAATTAAGGCAAATGCTAACCGCCGTCCGCAGACTCAATGACCAATTCTCAATCGATCCCAGTGGAGTATTTGACCAATCGAAGGCACGAATGGTAGTTCCCATTTCACCACCACCTGGTAGTATCTTTTCAACACTAGTTACTTGGTTTTGGGTCATTATTTCCTGTCTCTGGCGGTGATGCCATGACGGTTTAAGTACGCCATTGCTCTACCATAAGATAGAGGATAAGCCATGCTGTAGGTTAATGAGATAACCCTAAAGGAAGATCTTAACGCTAGTTGATAGGGTGGCGGGTAATTGTTAATTGCTAATTGCTCATCGCTAATTGCTAATTGCTTATAAGCTGTCGCGCTTACAAGTCTTTTTGCAACAGTTGCAAAAAGACTTGCTTTGAGTGGATTTCCTCATTTTGAATTTTATTAGCGTAGCGGGGCGTAGCCCATGCAAGAATTTTAAATGGCTTACCCGCCAATGGGAACCCAACTTCAACGAACGAGTTCCCATTTATAAGCAATGCTTTCATGTTTTTTTGAAATGAGAAAGCATTTATTATAAATGGGAACCCAAATTCAACGAATGCGTACCTGTTTCTAATTATCGAGTTCACTTTCCTTTGCAACACAAAAGCGTTACTGATGAATGAGAACCCAAATTCAACGAATGCGTACCTGTTTCTAATTATCGAGTTCACTTTCCTTTGCAACACGAAGGCGTTACCGATAAATGAGAACCCAAATCTAATCACGGACATCCCTTGGGTTGCAAATTACCCAACCTAATAAGCAATTCAAAATTCAAAATTCAAAATTCAAAATCGGAAAACCCAATGGTGACAAGCATCTTAGTGGTTCACCAGACAAATTTTGACAGGTAGGGAGAGGGGGAGAGGGGGG
>DNGI01000519.1:0-6747 GCA_003486645.1 Cyanobacteria bacterium UBA11370
ATAAACATTCTGCAAAAGGGATTAAGTACGGTAGGGCATACCGGAACTTACGCTTGGGGAGATTTGCCCTCTAGTTTAGTTGGAGAAATCCTGCTAGGTTATGGCGAGTTGTTGAACCAAGAATCCCCGCCCTAAAAGTGCGGGGAGTGTCAACAATTACAGCTACCGTCTCTACCTTGAACATTATGAGTTGTGCGTTTTGTACGCCTTTGGCATTCCCATAGGGTATTTTGAGTTTTGAGGTGTTGAATATTAAGTAATTTGAAAAAATGTATCAAATAATGCAGTTTTTCAGAGTTTTCTGTAGTTAAGCGTTAGCCTAGAGGTAGAAATTTTCAAAACCGTCAGCCGCCTCCGATTCATAATAAGGCTGGCATTTAACAACAACAGTACCCAAGTCACTATGGCTTGGGTATTGTTGAGGTGTGATCAATTTGGACGGCTGGAGAGGACTCTCCTGACCGAGAGGAATTTTTTGGAGATCATCAAGTGGTGCGTAACCACACCCTCCCCACTCCCCACTCCCCACTTCCCACTCAAAGTAGTCTAAAGTTCAATAACAGTTAAAGCGTTACCGCTAACAATGAGTGCTGAAATTATTTGTGTTGGAACTGAGTTACTCCTAGGGGAGATTCTGAATAGCAATGCCCAATTCTTAGCGTTGGAACTAGCGAATCTGGGCATTCCTCACTACTTTCAAAGCGTGGTGGGTGATAATCCTACGCGGTTGAAGCAGGTATTGGCAATTGCTAGCGATCGCTCTGGGCTACTCATCTTAACAGGGGGTTTGGGACCCACACCTGATGACCTGACAACGGAAACCCTAGCAGAATTCTTCGGGGTTCCTCTGGTTGAACAACCAGACGTACTGGAAGATATTGCCCAGAAATTCGCCGAACGTGGCCGTCACATGACCCCTAGCAACCGCAAGCAAGCGCTAATTCCCAAAGGGGCAGAAGTTTTACCAAACCCTGGCGGAACCGCACCAGGTATCATCTGGCAACCTCGCTCTGGTTTAACCATTCTCACCTTTCCGGGTGTCCCTAGTGAAATGCACCAGATGTGGCGGGAAACGGCGGTTCCCTTCCTGAAACGTCAAGGGTGGGGGAAACAAATTATTTACAGCCACACCTTAAGGTTTTGGGGAATTGGCGAGTCGGCGTTAGCTGAAAAAGTCGCTCCCTTTTTCCACTTAACTAACCCGACGGTTGCGCCGTATGCTTCTCAAGGGGAAGTGCGGTTACGGGTTTCCTCTCGTGCCCCATCTCAAGCTGAAGCTCAACAGTTAATCGAACCCGTCGTGGAACAACTCCGTGAAATTGCCGGGGCTGATTATTTTGGCGCGAACAGTGATACTTTAGCCTCTGTGGTAGGTCAGCTTTTAACCGATGCGGATCAAACCTTGAGTGTGGCGGAATCCTGCACTGGAGGAGGTTTGGGTCAGATGCTGACGGCTATCCCTGGCAGTTCCCATTACTTTTTAGGCGGTGTGATTTCTTATGATAATTCCGTCAAAGTATCCTTGCTCAAGGTTAACCCAACCGATCTGCAAAAATGGGGCGCTGTGAGCAAACCCGTGGCAAAGCAAATGGCAGCAGGCGTGCGATCGCTCCTCTCAACGGACTGGGGGTTGAGTATTACGGGTATTGCTGGGCCTGGAGGTGGCACTGAAACCAAGCCTGTGGGTTTAGTGTACATCGGTTTGGCAAAGCCAGATGGTACGGTGGAATGCTTTAAATATCCGTTGGGTCAAAATCGCAGTCGGGATTCCATTCGTTATGCGAGTGCTTGCCATGCCCTTGACCAATTGCGCCGCAGATTAATCATTAGATTGAATAGTCTGTTATAGCCATCAGCAGTCAGCTATCACTCAAACATTAAGCTCATCGGCATTTAAGCAGAAGAACGATTTCTGGGGGAATTCTTAGCCAATTAATCTTGGAAACTCAAGAGGAATTGGCTTATCTAGAACAAAAGTTACCTCGCTTGAGGGCAAGACTTAGCAGTTTTCAAAAGCTATACCAGGATTTGTTGGGAAAAACTTATCTGTAGCAACATATAGGTCTATATCCTCATACTAAACTAGGCAACCTGTAACGGCTTTGTAGGAAGAATTCTGGGTTCTGGTAGGGGTTTATTTTCCTCAGTCAACATCTCCACGAAAGCCTCAATCACTTCCTGACCATTTTTGGCAGCTTCTTCATAAGTTCTACCATGGGTATGAAACTGCTGCCAGGGAAACTCAGGCAAATGAACTAAGAAGAGCTGATCTTCCTCTGACCATTGAATTACCATACTGTAGTAATAACTCATTCTTCACCTTCCTTATTTTCAATTTCTTCTAGCTTTTTCAGCACCCGTTGAATGTTTCTTTCTAAATATAGCGGAGCATCATCCCCATCCTTGCCTGGGATAGTTAGGGGTTCTTCAGGTAGCCATGGATGTTTCCAATAAGTATGACTTCCTTTACCCCGACCTGGTTGAAGGACGTACCCAACTTTTGCCACCATTGCTTTTAATTCCCTTATTTTCTTTGGCATTACCCCTGACCATCAACTCCTTGTTTAATTTTCTCTGCTAATGGGTTCAACAGGGTATTTACCATAGAATTAGGACAAGTTATGCTAAAGAACCAGATTATTAGGCTGATTGTCTTTGATGAGGAACGTGAGGCGATCGCACTGATAGTCTATTAATCACGTCAGCGATAAGGAAGAATAGAACTGATGAGGAGTTCTACAATAAAGCCATTAAGGTAAAAAAAACAGTCATGCCTGTTCCAGAAATAAACGAAAAGACAGTAATGTCTACACCAAATCTCTATGAAACCGATTTCTACGCTTGGACACAGGAACAAGCTTTATTGCTTCGTAAAAACCAGTGGACTCAACTTGACTTACTCAATCTAATTGAGGAGATTGAATCCTTGGGGAAACAACAACGCCAAGAATTACGAAATCGATTAAGTGTGTTGATTGGACATTTGTTGAAATGGGAATATCAACCCCAATCTCGTAGTCGTAGTTGGTTGGCAACAATTCGGGTGCAGCGTCGTGATACGTTACAGTTACTAAAAGATAACCCTAGTCTAAAGTCTTACCTTGAGAATGCCTTGGCAGAAGCTTACGAAAATGGTAAGGATTTAGCAATGGGAGAAACGGATTTACCAGAGGAAACGTTTCCCAAGATTTGTGCTTACGGTTTAACGGAAATTTTAGATAATTCTTTTTATCCTGGGGAACCGAGTGAGTTGGTCAGTGAAGTTAATTGACGCACTCCCCCTTCTTTTAGATGGGGGATTCTTAAAAGGTTGTTACGAGACACTTGTTGCTGTCTCCTAAACTCTTAACTAGACGGTTCCCTGTCCCCGTCAGACCGTCTCCACAGGCATTTTTTTTATGTCCAGGATGCGTCCCACCCCAGACAATCCGCGATTACGGACAATGAGTTTTAGGTGAAAGCGCACAGGAACCTAACCTTCAAATAAATTATCGAAACTAGCAACGCTATGTTCCTCCTGGACTTGTAGCGCACGACTCCCCCCGCCTCCATTTTGCGGCTTAATGTAGACAAGGGCGTGCCGCCAGATAATAATGGGTTGGTCGTTCTCATTGAGCAGACACACACAGTCTTGATCCTGCCAGCGCACTGTGCCTGTAAATACCTCATTGGTCATAAGTTTGACTTCGACCTGTCTTGCTTCTTTAATAAAGCCTTGAAGTTGACGAATGCTAGGTAGACCAGTATGGAATTCAGTCATAATTTAATTTAAGCAGGAGGTAGTATGGCTATCGAATTTACAAAGTACCACGGTCTGGGTAATGACTTCATTCTGATTGATAATCGCGCTAATCCGGAACCAATTATTACCCCAGAACAAGCGATACAGATGTGCGATCGCCATTTTGGCATTGGTGCAGATGGCGTGATTTTCGCGTTACCCGGACAAGACGATACTGACTATACCATGCGAATTTTCAACTCCGATGGTTCGGAGCCGGAAATGTGTGGCAATGGGATTCGCTGTTTAGCCCAATTCTTAGCCGATTTGGAGGGAACCGCCGCCCGTAGTTATTATCGCATTCATACCCTAGCCGGGGTGATGATTCCTAAACTGGAAGCCAACGGTAACGTTAAAGTGGATATGGGACTGCCTCAGTTGATGGCAGCCCAAATTCCCACAACTTTAGCTCAGGCTGACGAAAAAGTGATTGATGCCACCCTAGAGGTAGCAGGGCAAAGCTGGACTGTCACCTGTGTGAGTATGGGCAATCCTCACTGTATTACATTTGTGGACGATGCGGCGGCTATTCCTCTGGAAACGACTGGACCAAAATTTGAGCATCACCCCGCGTTTCCCCAACGTACCAATACAGAATTTATTCAAGTGGTACGCCCTGATTATCTTAAAATGCGGGTGTGGGAACGTGGCGCGGGAGCAACCTTAGCCTGCGGTACGGGTGCGTGTGCGTCGGTGGTAGCGGCGGTATTAACGGGAAGAAGCGATCGCCGTTGTACGGTAGAACTTCCTGGCGGTTGTTTGGAGATTGAATGGTCAGAGGTCGATCAAAAAGTTTACATGACTGGACCTGCGGAACGAGTATTTACGGGGAGGATTGAGTAATTTCTGTTGGGGTAGGTGGGCGTAAATAAACCTTACACCCAGAAGTCAGATTTCTTTTAGAGACCCGACTTCTAAACCCCTGTTGGCCATAACTCAGCTTCGATAGAATTAGCATGAGTCCCTGTAACTCAAACGCTGACCATGACCCTAACTTCCCCTGTAGAATTCCAAGACGCTTTTGATGTCATCGTCGTCGGTGCGGGACACGCCGGATGTGAAGCGGCCCTCGCCGCTGCCCGTTTAGGCTGTCGTACCCTGCTACTTACCCTCAATCTGGATAAAATTGCATGGCAACCCTGTAACCCAGCCGTAGGCGCACCTGCTAAGTCCCAACTCGTCCATGAAGTGGATGCCATAGGGGGAGAAATTGGCAAAATGGGCGATCGCACTTATCTACAAAAGCGGGTATTAAATATGTCGCGGGGACCAGCGGTTTGGGCATTGCGGGCGCAAACCGATAAGCGAGAATACGCGGCAGTAATGAAGGGAATTGTCGAAAATCAAGAGAATTTGACAATTCGGGAAAGCATGGTTACGGATTTAGTTTTAGGGGCAAATGATGAAGTTATTGGGGTTGAAACGTACTTTGGTGTAGCCTTTAAAGCCCCGGCGGTTGTATTAACAACGGGGACATTTTTAGGGGGACGAATTTGGGTCGGAAATAAGTCCATGTCAGCGGGACGGGCGGGAGAATTTGCTGCGGTTGGGTTAACTGAAACGCTGAACAAGTTAGGTTTTGAAACGGGACGGTTAAAGACAGGAACTCCGGCACGAGTGGATAAGCGGTCGGTTAATTATAGTAAGATGGAACCCCAACCTGGGGATGAAGAAGTGCGCTGGTTCAGTTTCGATCCAGATGCGTGGGTTGAACGGGAACAGATGAATTGTTATATTACTCGGACTACGGCAGAAACCCATCAATTAATTCGAGAAAATCTTCATTTATCTCCCGTTTACGGCGGTTGGGTGGATGCTAAAGGGCCACGTTATTGTCCCAGTATTGAGGATAAAATTGTCCGGTTTGCGGATAAGGAAAGCCACCAGATTTTTATTGAACCGGAAGGCAGAGATATTCCCGAATTGTATATTCAGGGATTTTCGACTGGATTGCCGGAAAATTTACAATTGCAATTATTACGTACCCTTCCCGGTTTAGAAAAGTGTATAATGCTGCGTCCTGCCTATGCGGTGGAGTACGATTATTTACCGGCAACTCAGTGTTATCCTACGCTGATGACAAAAAAAATTGAGGGGCTATTTTGTGCCGGACAAATTAATGGTACAACGGGGTATGAAGAAGCAGCGGCACAGGGGATTGTTGCTGGGATAAATGCGGTGCGTTATGTACAACATAAAGAGATGATTGTATTGCCCCGTGAGGAAAGTTATATCGGCACATTAATCGATGATTTGTGTACGAAAGATTTAAGAGAACCCTATCGAATGCTAACGAGTCGTTCGGAATATCGGTTGTTATTACGTTCCGATAATGCAGATCGCAGGATGACTCCGTTAGGGCGAGAAGTAGGATTAATAGATGACAAACGGTGGCAACGTTATACTGAAAAACAAGCTAAAATTGCAGCGGAAAAAGAACGACTTCAGACGGTGCGAGTGAAGGAATACGAGGAAGTAGGAATAGCGATCGCATCCGCTACCCAACAAAAAATCAAAGGTTCGATTACCTTAGCGGATTTGCTGCGCCGTCCAGGATTTCATTATATTAATCTTGACCAGTATAAACTCGGAAACCCTCACCTCAACCAGGCAGAACGAGAAGGGGCAGAAATAGACATTAAATATGCCGGATATCTCCAGCGTCAGCAAAGTCAAATTGAAGCCGTTTCTCGGCAATCTCATCGACAATTACCAGCCGATTTAGACTACAATTCGATTGAAACGCTATCAAAAGAATCGCGGGAAAAACTGATGAAAGTAAGACCGTTAACGATTGGTCAAGCGTCTCGCATTGGTGGGGTTAATCCTGCCGATATTAACGCGTTGTTAGTTTATTTAGAAGTACGTAATCGAACAGCATTCGTATTGGCAGCGGATTTTGTAGCGGATGTAGCGGATGGTTGAATTGTAAAATAATTCAAATCACTCATCCGTTACATCCGTTA
>DNGI01000519.1:6954-9445 GCA_003486645.1 Cyanobacteria bacterium UBA11370
ATCCGTTACATCCGTTACCCCATCCGTTGCCACATCCGTTGCCAAAACCCAGCAGCAAGCGATTAGTGAACTTCTCGCACTTCCCAGAGAACACCCCTTACGCAGCAACACCTTAGAACTGATTTATAGCTGGCGCATTACTTTAGACATGAAGGATAATTTAGATGAGGACGAGAGGGAACTGATGATGAACTTATGACCCGCTTATCTCCAATGGCGAGAAGAGACGTTGATGCAAGGATTACAGCAGGGACTTCAACAAGGGACTGTACAAGGACAACGCCTGTTTCTGGAAAGCTTATTGAAAATCCGTTTTGGCAGTCTTGATGCAGAACTGTTAGCAATCATTCCCCCATTGCTCAAGTTACCCTTAGATGAGTGTAGCCGCTTGAGCTTGCAATTATCCCGTGAGGAACTGATAGCGCGATTTAGCAGAACGGAAAATTGATAGAGTAATTAGGAAAGCGCGATCGCTTGTTGATTTCCGTACCCCTTTTCCGACGACCTGTACTAAGCGAAGAAAATCGAATCATCACGCAATTGTTCACCGCCAATGCGTTCCACCTTCGCCTGACAGCAAAGACATAGAGAATAGAAGCGGATGCTGTCTTCCTCTGGTTTGATGACTTTACCGAGACGCGATCGCAACTTGGCATATTGAGTGTTCGTCAGGTTGCACTCAAACACACTATACTGCATCCACTGTCCATAGGATTTGAGGATACTGTGAATTTTCGTGCGGCGCTTATCTTCCGGGATGTCATACGACACAACGACATACATAATTATCTCACAATTAAAGGAGGATACTTTTCGATTTCGCCCATCAAATATTTCCCCAGTAATCGCGCCTGAATCTCAAACGCTTCCTGATAGGAACATTTGCGTCCTAATACTGGATGCTTAAACTCAGATTGTTTCTTTTGGGCGTACAATTTGAGAAACTCGCGCCGCGCTTCTTTCGATAAGAAAACCGCATTACTGAGAGGTTCAATTGTAAAATCTGCCAGAGTAATCGTTCGGACATTAATCGCTTGCAAAACTATCGAATCGACAATCAAAGGGCGAAATTCTTCCATCAAATCCAGGGCTAATCCCGGACGACCATAATGCTGACAATGGAGATATCCTAAATAAGGGTCAAACCCGACAATATTAACCGCGCTTTGGATATCGTGGCGCAAGAGAGAATAACCAAAACTCAATAATGAATTAACCGGATCAGTTGGGGGGCGGCGGTTTCGGGTTTCAAAACTAAATCCCTCAGTACGAATCAGTTGATTAAACGCACCAAAATAAGCCGCACTTCCCGCACCTTCCAAACCTCGGAGTGAATTAATAGTATTGGTTGTATCAATAGGGGCGATCGCATTTTCCAGATGAGTAATTGCTCCTTGCAAATCCAGTTCTGGATATTTTCGCTGATTTCGATAAAGTATTGTGCGATAATTTTTCAGTTTTCCTCGCACAAACCCCTGCACCATATGAACCGCTTGGGGGGATTCACCAGCCACTTTCCATTGAGCAGCACGGATGAAGATATTTTTAGTCATTTCCGGTTCCAACTTACCTAAATATTTACCAGTTTCAGTGAGAAAAGTCAACGGAATTTTTCGTTCTAAAAGTTCGGCGATCGCAGCGGGCGAAATCGTCGCCCGTCCCAAAACTACAATTCCATCCACTTTAATTGATGGGACATCTAAAATAGTTTTTTTGTCCGCTTTAACCGTCAAGCGTTCATCAGTTTTCCCAATAAACGCATCGTCTTGTGTTACGTAAACCGTTCCCATAATTAACCTCCAAATAGACTAATGAAAAAAACTTTGCGCCCTTAGCTTTTCACCAAATATCCCTCAATCTTCTTGATAACGTCCCACCTTCTCAACCGCTTGGGGTAAACATTGAGAATAGAGGCTACATCCTTTACAGCGTTTACTGTAAATTGCTTTTGGCATTTGTCCCGTTTGCATGAGTTGAATAATAGATTGAATGGTGGCGATCGCTTCGTTTCTCAACTGATCTGAAATCTCCACAAGCTGACGCTGATGAGAATGGGCGTAATAAACAAATCCTTGAGTAATTGTTTTCCCCGTCATCTCTTCAAGACATAACGCTTGGGCACAAACTTGTAACTCATCGTTATCCCATTCACCTTTATGTCCCCGCTTATATTCCACAGGATATAATTGTCCCGATTCTGATTCAATTAAGTCAGATTTGCCGATCAGTTTATACTGTTCAGATTTCAACCAAATTGCCCGAACTTGCCAGGTATCCTCCCGATAGTTTTCTGAGAGAGTATGGACGCGATCGTGTAAGCTTGTGCCTTCTATTGTGTATTGGTTATCGATAAATTCACCAGCACAAAACATTCGCCAACAACGGTGTGGGCAATAGGCATAGTGGTTTAAGGAAGCAATTGGAATGTATTCGGTGTCGTTCATTTTTGGCAGCGGATGTGGCAGCGGATTTGGTAACGGATGTAACGGAT
>DNGI01000519.1:9817-41039 GCA_003486645.1 Cyanobacteria bacterium UBA11370
AGTTTTGTTGAATAAGAGCCTATTGTTAGGCTTAGGTATGGCTTATTTTCTAGTCTTTTAATTCCCACAAAATTCAAATTCACCTAAACTCATCCGTTACATCCGTTACCAAATCCGTTGCCAAAAGAGTTGTTATAGTCGTTATGATAATCGCCTAATCATGCCCATTCCCATCGGTGTTTTGCGCCCCACACCGCAATAGAGAGCAAAATCTGCTAAGGCATTAATCTGCTTAATCTTGAGTGCATCAACATCCCCCAGAATGCGATAGCTAATTTCTCCTACACAACCAATAAATTTACTGCGAGAATCGGCTACTACTTCGGTACGAATATTGAAAAAACTGGGAAAGATTGAGTCAATTGAAATATCTGATAACTCAATTCCACTGTATTTATTCCAGCGATTGAGGAGACTATTGAACACACAATCTCTAGTTGGGAGGGCAGTATCATAGTGTCCTTGGCGAAAAGCGGTTGGGGTGGCAAAGGTAAAGGAAAAGTGGCGATCGCTCTCTGATGCGTCTTGATACAATTGAGCATAGCTAGAAGCATTTGCCCAAGGGTGGGTAGATTGAGGAGTACCGAGAATGCTGGTAATGTGCAAATCCGCAGAACCAAGATGCCAGGGATGATCGGGATTAAGATTGAGCCAGAGTTGGGTTAGTTTGCCGAATAAGGTATCATCTAAAAGGGAGATGCGCCACCAGCAAGGAGTACCCGTAGGAATGGTTTCTTTGTGTTCCCACTGCAACGTGTAGTTTCGGTTTTTGGGTTTTTTTGTATTAATTTGTAATGGGCTAATAGTGAAGGCTTTTTCGGTTTTTTCATTGTGAAGATAGGTTCCTAATTGGCGATCGACGTGGCTAACTAGGGTGAAAAATAGAGCGTGGAGGTGTCGCCCCGTGAGAAACTGAGGGTAGATGGGGGAGGTGGGAGTGAGATTGAGGATGAGACTATAGGGCATGGAAATTCTTTAGAATTCAGATAGGGTTTGCAACAGGAAGAAGTTATGCAAATTGATAATTATGCGGAAGCGATCGCGCTGACAGAAAAACTAGAAGCTACTTTACCCTTCAAGGTTCGTGCTGGTAAACCTTTACTAAAAACCATGAGGGAGAGAGGAGAAATAGTTACACCGGATCAGGAATTTACAGTTGATCTAGTAAAATATTCTGGAGATATCGGAGGCATAAACTGTGGCTTGGTTAGCGATCGGAATAACAAGGAACGTTATGTCGTCTCGATTACCCATCTTAAAATAGATCCTAATCATCCTTTAGCGGCAGAGGTAAAAGCGTATCAGCAAAGGCGAATTCGGATGCTGAAATTACAGGAACAAAAGGGTTTTGCCGCCGAGATATTGGCTAGTCAATTAGGGAGAAAAACGAAAAAACGTAGTCATGGATTTGGGAGGGAGAGGGAATAAGGACTCATTTAGAGTGTTTAAGACATAATTGGTTTATTCTCTAAATGAGCTTGAAGATAAGACAGTGGAATTTTTCAATTACCCCGAAAGCAATATTGCATTTGTGCGGGAATGTGTAATTGATTAAAGTGATAGAATTGTCCCCCACGCATCCTGATATTACGAATCAAGCTAACTGGTGGCATATTAATCGTGTCGTAACTCATGACTTGATAGGAAAACATGATATCAAGCGGATTGAGAGGATGGGGAAAGATCACTGAATCTTGAGGGGTTAATGGTTTCACCTCCTGAGTTTCGGCAATTGTGACTTCGGCTTTACTCATCCACTTCCCTAAGCGAATCCATTTGGGTAATTTCAGAGATTTGGCAGAGATTAAAAAGAATTCAAATTGACTTTCCGGGGCAATTTCTTTAGTTCTGCCAAAACTAGGGATATTCTTTTGGGTTTTTTCCATCTCAACATGATAGTTATTATTGGCATATTTCCAGGTATTGAGAATGGAAGAATGGGATAGCGATCTCGCTGGTGTTACATAAATTCCCTGTTGGTTAAGTGGGGTTAGGTGTTCCTCATATTTAGGAACTTGTTCGCCGCAAAAGTAGCGATAGGAATGTTCTTCGGGAACGGTAGTAGAATAGGTTTCGCTATCCACTAATCCTAGGGCATAACAGAGGGCGTAATTGTGAATGATGGGTTCTGTTTCATACAATCGCCCGATTTCACGAGTTGCGTAATAAATGCTATCGTGTAACTCTATTTGACAACGATAGATAATTGTCATTTTTGTACCCCTGCTTTACTAGCTTTCCCGGCTTTTGCCTTATCTCCTTCAGGCTTTTGTTTAATGTGCTTGTGATTGTAAGCTTTGGCTTCAGTATCTGCTTGCTGTAAAATGGCTTTAATTCCAGCTTCACTTCCCGTTAAAGACTTCACCTCATTTAACAGAGAAGTAAAACGCTCACCAATAAAATCGGTATGCACAATAAACTCCTCAGACAGTAATGTTTCAATAGCACTTGTCGCAGCTGCGATCGCATCATCTTCATTCAGTGGATCGTGAGAATTGAGTTTATTTTCGGCTTGTAATTTGTCGTAAATTGCCTGTGTCCATCGCAAGTTACTCGTAATTTCTCCGTCGGCAAAGATTACCCCAATTAATTCATTACGAACTCGTCCGGTGCGGGTGGTTTGAGCGCCGTAGTGTCGGGTTCTGAGAATATTGTTGAAGACATATAAAAAGCCTGCCTCAGTCGGATCTTTTAAGGTGACAATACTAGGAAAAAAGATTTGAGGCTTAATATGATCCTGCTGGTTAATTCGACTGGTAACTTCTCCAGGTTTAGAACCATCCTCTCCTTTTGATGCCATCGTGCCATTTTCAAAGGGAGCATTGAGAGTAAATGTCTCGTGAGATTCATCAAAGGCGGTGATTGAAAATGCAGTATCTACCACGACTTTTGATTTTTCTGAACCAGAGTCACCAATGGCAAATCCGTAAATAATACAGTCGGGATTGTCCATGGCAAATTTGACATTATATTCGCAATCTTCCGCTGTCATTAATCCATAGTTTCGCAGTAATTCCCGTCCAACTAAACGTTCTGGAGTCGATTGCTTACGCTTAAACATCGTCAGACGGCTAATAGGTGTAGGGTTATGAATTCCAGCTCTTACCCGCGCTTTATTTAATTCTCCATCAGTTTGAAATAAAGGATAAGATTCAGTAAGTCTCACAGTAAGAAAGTGAGCATATTTCCCCATGGGTTTGTAGGGAATTTCAGTGTGAAATAATTTTTGATCAACTGATTTGAGCAATGTCATGATTAATTCTCCTAAAAATGATCAGTTCAAAAACTAGGCAACAAGAGACTGAACGAGAATTCGCGTCAGTGGCTCTAAGTCATCAGGAACTCGATAACTATCCAAACCTTGTTCAATGTGTTTTGCTGCTCGATTGAGCCGCCCAAACTGCCAGATACTTCCAGTTGTAACAGCACCGATTAGAGTAGATTGTGGTGGAGTTTTTTCCCACTGATCAAGGGCAATCAATTCGGCTGCAAGTTGGGTAAAACCATAAGTCAAATCTTCTCGCTTTGCCTCAATTACTAAAATCTCTGTTTGAGTTCTCAAAAGATAATCTAAGTAACCTTGTAGTTGCTCTGTAACTTTTAAAGGATACTCAATTCTTAGTTGAGCTTTGGTATAGTGAACTAAATCCAAAACTACTTGCGAGATCAAAACTTCTCGTCGAGAGGTTTCACTGGTAAGGCTGACATAAGGCAGAACTTCTTCAATACGCGATCGCCGTTCTTCTAAGCGATCTAATTCCCCAGGATACTGAGGTAGGTTGAGTCGATTTCGTTCCAGTGTATAGCCAAATTCAGTAACCAGATCATCAGGCTCGATCTGGAGTTCAAAAATTTTACTGAACGTATAAGGTTGATTGGGGTTTAGTAGTTTCGACATGGCGAATACTCCTGATGAATCATCGTTTAAAAGTCTTTTATTCCCTTAAGTGCTAAACGGGAAATTGCCGACAATTCAAAAGTTATTTTCCTTACTTATTAAGTTGTTTTCTTCAGAACTTTCTTCCTCTTGTTCTTTATTAGCACGATTTTCTTTGTCATCTTCTAAGCGATACAAAAACTCACAGGTATCGCGGATTAGGTTAATTTGTCGCCCTGCTAAACGAGCGCGATCGCAGGCAAAAGATTTCTCAAATACTTCCACCACAAAGTAGCGAGCAAATTCCAAGATAGCTTCCCGCTCTTCTTCTCGATTTTTAAATATCCAACGTCCCTCTGCGGTAGAGGCATGAACTCGATCCATAAGCTTAAATACTTCAGCAGCAACAGCCATGAATAACGCTTCTCCCTGAAAGCTTGGATCGGCTTCTAGGATTGTTTTCGCAGCAATATCAATCGGCTTCAATACAGCATTTGCTTTGGGATTATATCGCCTATTAGCTCGGTAAAACTTGCGATACAATTCTGTTAATTGTTTAGGATGATTTAAGTTGGATTCTTCTTGCACAATTAATTCCTCCAAATTAGGATTGTATTTAGCATAAGGATCAAAGCAGGGGTAAAATTGATAAGCATAAAGCTTAATTTTATTCAAGCTAGGAGCCTCGATTTTTTGTTTTCGTACCCACTCATTCAGGTAAGCAAACACATAAAGAGAACTGGTTTCAAAATCTTTAGCGAGTTCAGTAAATTTACCCCAGTTAGAGTCATAACCCGATTTCCCTTGTCTGGCATTAACATCAAGATGAATCGCATAAGCAGCGGTTAAAACATTGAGCGGTGCAGGATAAGATTTACCATTTTCTTGCCAACCTTCAAGGATATAGTCGAGACGGAAGCGATCGCGCTTTGTCAACACCCGAAATGCTTGCGGCGCACTATCAAGAAATACACTTTCCTCAAACTCTGCGCCATCATTAAATGGGGGAATTGGTGACTCCGAAACCACCGTTTTCACATCCAAAATCATCGGGAAAGTAAACGCTAACCAGCTAGGCATTACCCAAGATTCTGTATCCGTCCCATCTCGCCCAGGGGGAAGCGCCATGAAGTAAAATGTTAAAGGCTGGTCTTCTGGATAAGAAAGTTTGAAGGTTCTGTCTTTTCCTGGCTCAATGTTTTCATCAATTAGGAAAGCATCGACACTTTGATAACGCTCTCGTTCTAAGTTCGCCTGCAAATCCTTACTGATAAAGTGATTGCGAATACTGGTATCAAAGCGAGTTTGAGCAATACCCGTATAAGCCTTTTGCAAAAACTTATTCGTTTCTGGCGTAAAGTAATACGTGGGATAAAAATAGAGATAGCGATACTTACCATCCTCAAACTTCTTACCTACTGCTTGCGTCTGATTCATCAAAATTTGTCTCAGCATCATTTCAATCCCTGCAATACTGGAAATATTACGCTTGGCATTAGAACCGCCTAACATTTGTTTATTGGTATAAACCTGGGGCGTGAATAAAACTGCTGATTCCATCTGTTCAGTTACACTATAAGGAGAATGGGAAATAGAACATATTAATTGTCGTCCTCGCCCGGATTTTTTAGCCAACTGATAGCCTGATAATTCTTGTAGGAAGACTTCAGCAGATGCCGTTTCAAATGTGGCTTTTTGAGGTAACATAATAACTCGCCTTACCCACAGCCGCAAATCATCCCAACCATCAGGTAATTGGTACTGTTCAACAATCGGTTTAATTAGTTGGGAAATATGCGCGATCGCATCTTCACAAATTTGACGAACATCTTCCACATCAGGGTGACTTTGTAGATACTTCGCTGCTAAGTAATACCATTCATAGGGAACGCCACCCGTGTTACCTTTAAGTTTATGCTCCTTCAAGCTTTCATTAATCCGCTGAATTTCTCGAATTTGGGGTAGGTACTCTGAGAGGTTCCAAAACTTGGCAATCTCATCAACAATATCCAGATGAGGTAATCCTGGAAGCTTTTTATCTTTCTTGCGTTCAGCTTCAATTTGATTAACCCGTTCTCCCCAAATTTTGCGACTGATTAAATCTCCAAATTCGGCAATCTGATCAATCCGAATATCATCCTTAAAACTAAAGTCATAGTCAGCAGATAAAATTCCCTGTTGCTGAAACTTGATTAAATTATCACTACGGCTTTTAGCAACAGAACTTTTGGTAGGACTTAGAATTCTTAGTGTAGCACTAAGAGCGACTTGCATTAAACCAATATCATCAAAGAAAAGATTATAATACTCTGCATACTTCATTCCCTTACCATCTCTACCAAAACCTGTTTGTCGTAGCCGTAATTGACTAGCACAGAGTTTTTTAATTTTGTTAACAAGCCGCTCTGGTATTTCTTCCACTTGGATAGAAGGTGCATCACGTCGAGCCAAATAAATTACACCTGTTGGCAGATACAGTAAAGGTTCATAGTAATTAAAATCCTCTGTATTAAGGCTAAGATGAGCCTCCATCAAAGCATTATTTACAACATTAGTAAGTACTCCTCGGTTCTCTGAGATGCTGTGATATGTAAATTTCAGTTGTCCATCACTAAGGCTATGAATTAACTCATTGAGCCTGGTATTTTCTCCATCTTGAGGATGTTTAATAATAGATGCTAACGAATCAGCTAAACAGGTTAAATCAGAGAGACAACCCAGAGTGCGATCGCGCAATTGTGGATTGAGTCCAAATTCTGAGAAATTCCAATTCGTATCCCATCTTCGTTGAGCGTTATAAGCAACACAAAGCAAGTCATCAATGTACTCTTTATATGTCTCTGGATTATCCGGATTAAGAAAACGATCAATTCCTAGCTCAACAGCGATAATCTCAATAATTTCTCTGTGTTCTAGCAAAGATAATCCCCGAATCTTGGTATCTTCATCTTTTCCTATATCTTTGTATTTTTGCGGTAATTTGGCAAAGCTGCTGTAGTTAAACTTTTCAAAGTCATGTAAAACAAACCCAGCAATAACAATTCGTCGTTCTCGTTCTCGTACCACTCGCTGTAAAGTAGTATTCAGTTTTTCCAACCGTTGCTCAATTAAGTTAGCAGGAAATAGTCCATTGAGTAAATGAGTATTCAGAGATTGATCGGCTGCATTGTCCCGCCGTACTTTTGCTTTTCCTTCCGCTTCTCTTTGTTGATCAATTTCATCAAAAAACTTACCCCCTTTAGCCGTAACACCAATAGCAACTCTGAGCAGATTTGGTAATACATATTCAGCGAAATCATCTATTACCTTATCGCCTGGATTTTGAGCCTGAATTGCTTCTCGCAATAGCTTGAGCGTGAGTAACTCACGGGATTGAGGTTCGATAGTACGATAACTCGGTTCAAAATCAAACTCTAAATCTTCATCTTGCAACCAATCATCATCAGAATCTATCGACAGTTCCCCATCCATATTTTCGACATCAAATAAAGATAGCTGGTTATTTTCTTGAGACTTTTGATTTTTTTTAGCCATTGGATACCTCAACTTTTTACTCGATTCCTTCTAAAAGCTTGGCTACCTGCTGCGGTGCTGGCAGTTGATTTTTGAGTTCTTGAGGAACTGTTGAAACTACTTTATAAGTACCTACACCGATAGGTTTATTCGATTCTCTCAGTGCATACTCAACAATTGTTTTCTTTTTAGATTTACACAGAATAATCCCAATCGCTGGATTTTCATCAGGTAACTTGACTTGTTCATCCAAAGCTGCAAGATAAAACTGCATCTTGCCAACATACTCAGGTAAAAACTTACCAATTTTTAGTTCTACAGCCACTAAACACTTTAAACGGCGGTGATAGAGTAGAATATCTATAAAATATTCTTCATCCTCAATTTTCAGGCTAAATTGACTCCCCACAAACGTAAACATTCCACCCATTTCTCTTAAGAAAGGTTCAACCCTTCCCAAAATTGCCTGTTCTAGCTGTCGTTCGTCGTGTTCATCACCTAATTCTAAAAAGTCAAATGTATATTCATCTTTGACGGCTAGTTTTGCCTGGTTGCGGATTTCTTCTGAGACAGTCTGCTCAAAGTTAGTCTGGTTCAGTAAAGTTTTTTCATAAGTTTGATTTTCAATCTGATGAATTAAGACGTTCTTTGTCCAACCAAACTTGCGAGTCATACGGATATAAAACTCTCGTTCTAGGTCATCTTTACACTTTTCCAAAATGACCAAATTGTGAGTCCAACCAATTTCTCGCACCAATGGTGCGAGTTTTTGATTTTCAGCATAAGTTTCGTAAAAAAGCCTCATCCGCCAAAGGTTAGCAGACGAAAATCCACTAATTCCAGGAAACTCAGCCTGTAAATCTTTTGCCAGTTGTTCTACCACCGATTTCCCCCAACTATTTCCCTCCTGTCGTGTAACAATCATCTTGCCAATGTCCCAATAGAGAGCAATGAGTTCTTTATTGACAGCTTTTAATGCTTCATATTGAGCGGAACGAATGCGCTGTTTTACTTCTACTAATAGATGTTTATAATCGTCATTCATACCAAACCCCACTCTTTGAGAAACTTATTAATATTCTGGCGAAGGTTATGCTCTAGATCTTGTATTTCCATATCGCTCATCAGAGCTTGCTGCTTAAATTTATCAAACTCACCTGGTTCTTTTTCATAAATAAGCTTGCCATCACGAGCAACAAAGTGAGCAATAAGAGGTGAAGATCGATTGAGATCGACAACATCAATATTGTCGCTGTTGATGCTAAAAACTTCCTCGATAATTCCAGGCACTTCAAACCATCCAAAACCACTATTTTTACAAAATTCTTCTCTAATTTTTTGATCGTAGAGTGCGGCAAAATCCCAGTCACTATTAGCATGGGTATCGCCTCTAGCACGAGAACCAAATAGAACTAGCATTTTGAGATAAGGTATTTTCTTAGGTAGTTTGGCAGAAAGTACCTTGAGTTCTTCTAATGTGGGTGTTTTAATCATTGTTTGAGCATTTGTTAAGGTTCATCTGATATGTATATGTTTTTGATGGGAGAAAAGGAGAGGGAAGCTTTAATAAGACTAGTGGCTTGAGGTGTGTTCTTGTATTGGCGACTTAACCAGCCATTGGCTATCAAGTTTTGATTCATACCAGATGGGGGTAAAGACGATCTACGTTTGAGCTTAACGCCGCAAGCTGCCAAATAAGTTTCCCTCCCTTGTCACAGACTCTCTGGTTATCCAGAGAAATTCCCGCAGGAGTGGTGAGATGCGTTATGCTGTCAGCATCCGGTACTCAAATTGGTTGCGAGCAAGTTGCCGCGTTTCAATTGAGTAGCCTTTCTTGCGAGCTTTAAACACCGTATCTCCGAAGCGAAAGCTAACCTTGCTGGCTAACTCATCGCTTGAATGCCACCGACCGTCTTTGAGAACCGCAATCAACCGTTCAAGGTTTGTCGATTTGACAAGCATGGTTATTTATACTCCTGTATGTGGAAAATTTTTCAAACAAATCCCTCAGCCCAAATGCTTATCAATTCTGGGCTTCATTGATTTGCTTAATTTGAAACTACTGAATGCGATAGCTCGTGTCAAGCAGTTTTATAAGCTCAGATTTATTCAACTAGTTATAAGCGTTGACTTATTCTACCCCTTGTGGCATCATTGTCACAGAGCATCCTAATTGATGCTTGGCAGGGATCTCAAATCCCTTTCAGGGATTGAAACGAATAAGTCTGGGCTTATTGCCGTAAGCTTCCCTGCAAAATCCACAAAAATCCCTTTCAGGGATAGAAACTAGCCAGCAATCCATATTTCACCTCCTTGACTCTTCAACGAATAAGCAAGCGTATCTAACAGCAACGCCGACTGACTGAACGCAATAGAATAAGGTGCAACTGCATCATGAAAACTATAGGAGTCACTAATCGGATAAATTTGAAAGTGCATCGGAAGTCGCAAGCGAGATCGCACCTCCCCCACGGAACGCCGAATTACATAGCAAACTAACGCTTCTTTCTTCAACCGCTTATTAATCTCACCAATCCAATAATTATCAGGTTGCCAAATCCCAATCCCAGTTAAAACTTGAACCTTCCAAGCATCTGCAATAAAATCCAATTTCCCAGCGTAAGTAAACCGCCAATTCAGCCGTTCCTCACGATAATTCCGTAACTGCATAAACGCCAGACAACGCTTAAATCTTCCCTTAGCAATGGGTTGTCCCATCCGATCAGCAGTTTCCTTGAGAAGTCGCATAAACGCCGCTTCTGTCATCACCTCAATCTCCAAATTACTCAAAATTCCTGGTAAATCGTAAGTTTTAAATCTATCTACTTCATTAGCTTCCGTTAAATCATAAATCCCAGATTGCAAAGGACTAAACCCTCGGAAACTAGCCGCATCTTCTAAAATAGGATTCCCCTTATCCTTCCCTGAGAGTTCTTGCCATTCTCCTTCCCATCTCTTAGTAAGACCAAATACCTTTTTCAAGTTAGTATTAAACACGTCTTCGCAAGCAGCCTTAAATGCCTTTTGACTCCCTTCATACTGCTGTTTAATTGTCTTATGTCCTAACTTCCAACACAGTACCAGCGACTGTACCGCACCCCAGCGAGAATAATATCCTGAGAAATCATTAATTCTGCGGTAATTTTCTCGAATTTGCTGGTGAAAAAACGAGCGCTCCCAAACACTATTTTCTTTTAAAGGCGGAGACTCAACTAAAAACAACCGCCCTACTAAAAAATCTGGTACTAAAGCATAAGCCGTAAAACATTTAAAACTAATATTCTCTCCATTCCGTTCATAACCATCATGTCGTCCCAGCCTTCCCAACCGCTGAATAAAACTCCCTGCATCCGCTGATTCAAAAATCAGAAAATTAATCTTAAAGTCCACCCCCACATCAATTGTGCTAGTCCCAATCACTAAATCAGCAAGTAGCGACTGCTCTTTCTCCTGCTTCCCAGATAAACCCGTATTCTCTCCAACTATTAAACCCAATGGCGTTAACAATTCTCGAAAAAACGGAACCAAACACTTCACCGCCGCAATTGAATTAAGAATAATTGCCCCTTTACTACCTGGATACTCCTGAAAGTGATTCAAAATTAAATCACTCGATTCTTTCAGCCATGTTTCTGATGCTTTAGGAGAAGATTCTAAGGAAATGAAATTCAGACTAATTTCCCGTGATACCTGTCGCCATCCTTGTGCTGCAAGTTGAGAGCATTCATCAGCCGTATCAGGAAATCGATATTTATTCTCCTCAAGTGGGTTAATCTCCTGACACCGAAATCCAGCTATTTTTAATCGCTCAATTAATTGTTGATTTGGTGTGGCTGATAGAAACAGAAATTTCTTCCGGCGATTAGTTGTTTTAATTAACAGCATGGTGTTAATCACGCTGGCAATTTGCGGAGCCTGAAAAACATGGAATTCATCAAAAATGAATAAATCGAAATCCTTGTCAATTCGGTTCCACAACTTATCAGGACTATCGCTATGAGTTAAATACTTTCCCTGATGCAAATAGTGGAAAATGTCTGGATTAGTTAACAGAATTTCTGCTTGACCTGTGCGAGTTGCGATCGCCGCCGCTTTCCCCAAATCCTCATTTTCCGCATAAATCTCTAATTCTTGCCCGCTGAGTCGCACCACACGCGGCTTAATATCAAGCTTAAATTGTTCAATATATCCCTGAATTTGTATTTCTTGATCCCGCGCCAGTTCATTCGTTGGATACAATCCAATCGCACAAAAATCTGTCAATAATGTCTCTAAATAAGCTGCCAAACTTTTGCCATCACCCGTCATGGCTGTATTAAAAATAACGTCAATATTCGGGTTGCGGATTGCCTCCAATGTTGCTCCTTGATGCCAGGAAAGCGACCAGTTTTTGGGTAATTTTACACCTTTGGGTATCTCTGTCGCTGGACAGGAGTAAACAGGCTTGAGCGTAATTGTATAATCGGACATATCCTTAAACAGTGTCCGTAAGTTGTTGTTGATTCCTATAATGACACCCAAAATAGAGATTGCCAAGAGATGTACAGATAAAGTGTCCGTATAAATTAATGAGTCGCAAAGGTCAGTCAATTACCCTATCCATCTCAGAACGGGACAAAGCCCAACTCGAAGCGATCGCCCTGGAACTGGGTATGATGTGGGGAGAGCGTCCCAACATCTCCAAATTGGTAGAAGCGATCGCCCGTCGTAAACTTCTAGTCTTTCCTAATAACGACTGGTCAGAAACACGCATCAGGGCGCTAGAACGCTCTATCCGTGCTTTAACTGACATAGGACAGATTGAACAAGCTAAAATTATTGCCGAGTTGCTTTTAGAACGTAGCGAACTCTCATTGCCCTTACGTGCAGAAATTGAACGCTTTTTAGAAAATCTGCCGCCACCTTGGCGCTTGCAAATTGACCGCTACATCTTACGTAACCAACCCTTTCAGCTTTCCTATCAAGATGCCGCAGAACGCCTATTCAATTTCACAGTACGCTATGCTAAAGTTAGACCTCACGATAAACGCCAGTATCTTGATTGTTGGTGCGAGGAAACAGAGGGAAACTCAGACATACCTGAGTTGCAACATAACTGGTGTTTGCGTTTAGATCACATTCAAGATGCAGCGATAGCACCTATTGCGGGTCGCTGGCTTCCCAATTTGACTCAAATCGAGGTCGAAATGCACCTATTGAGAGGTTTAGCATTTGGATACCAAGCGAAACCCGAAGATAGTGCTAATGATTGGCTAGTTGATCAACCACCAGTGCGGCGAGTTGTGCGAAAAGTATCAAGTACTTTCTGGTTTTTCCGAGAAATTGCACCCTACTGGGAAGATTGTGTAATTATTTCACCGGAAAACGTGCGCGATCGCTTCAAACAAAAACTAATCTCCCTGTGCCAAAACTACGATCTCAAAATCCGGGACTAAACCCTACTTCACCCTCGCGCGGAACCGAATAAACCCATAAGAATTCGTGGGTGTACCCGAAGCAGTTGCACGCGGTAACGTGTTTGGTTTCGTAACCACAGTTATAACGACAGCCCCGTTGCTATTCGTCCCTGAACAAGCAACGGGTGGTTCTTGCCCAGCAGCAAAGAATTCTCCCCTATCGGCATCAGCCACATTACTCAAATACAGCGTAGGAGTAGTAGGCAAACTAGTAGAATTAAGAGCAAGTCCTATCCCCAAATCTGCTCCCGGTAAACTCCCATCTGTAGGAGTTGAACGATTAAAAGCGGTGGGAATAAACGTCGTATTTTCGGGGACTAAATCGCAAATACTAACATTCGTAGCATTTCCATCTCCATTGGAGAGAAAATAGATCGTATATTCTAATTCATCCCCTGGTTGAACAACCCCACCATCAATTACACCCCGCAAGTATGTATTAGCCGGAGTTGGCCATTTAGAATTATTATCATTTGTAGTATTAGGGTCATCCACAAACTGATTAAAGGGAACTCCATTAATAGCCGTAATGCGTTTAACTAACAACAAATTCGGGTTAGAAGCAATTGGGATAGTATTCGATCCAATAAAGCTGAGACGTTCAGCATCGCCATTTCCTGTATCATCATCGTCACCCACAATCACCAACACTTGTTTAATCCGAGGGCTAGCATTATTATCAATAAATCCTACCCAGCGACTGGTCTGGTTGCCACAGCCTAACTGGGAGGTAGCGCTGGTACTACAGTTGGCTTGATTAAGGGGTTGGGGATTGGGAGTACTGCTAGTACCGTTATCCAGCGTTTGCGGAGTAATGGCAATATCTTGTCCAATTCGATTCCCGCTAGCATCCAACAAGCGCAAATAAGCAGGTGCGCCGCCACCTTGGGTTCGGGTTTCTAAATCGCCAAACCATGCCCCAAAGGATTTTACAGGTTGGGCAAAGGTGAATCGCACAGCGTTGCGTCTACTATCGCTATTTCCTCCGGTGTGATTCCAGAAGCCGGGTTGATCGGCACTATTGTAGAGACTGCTAGGGCGAGGAGAACTATCTTGCAAGGAATTATTGAAGGCTAGGGCAAAGCCTGAAGCTGTGGCATTCCCTCCATTACAGGTAGTTGGGGTGGTGAAGGGGACTTGCACAGATTCTACAGTGGTAGTAATTGCTGTATTACTGTTAGGTTCTCTGTAGGTAAAATTGGTGGTACTACCGGGTGCAGAATTAGCACCGAACCAAGGTTCCACAGTTCCTGTAGTGGAACCCCCCGCAGCGGTACGCCAAGTGTCATCGAGTTGATCAGTAAGCGATCGCAGATTAGTAGGAATAGAACCTGAAACAGACGTATTGCCAACTTCTGTACTGATGAAAGGTTGAATTGTGGGATCGTTTGTACCTCCCCCCAGATTACAAAAACCAGCAGCAACATCAAACCCAAAATTTTGACCTGTTACCGAACTCCCAGAAACAGTAATAGCTAAATTATTGGGTGTGCCTAATGTAAATCCCGTCGGAATATCGGTATCGGTACTATCAACTTGGATTTTATAATTACCGTTAGTAATACCTGTAAAGGTATATTGACCGCTAGCATTGGTAGTCGTGGTTTGAATAACAGTTGTACCCGTACTATCTAATAATTTGAGAGTAATATTTGCAGGTAGTGTCGGTTCTGTAGCATCCAAATCATCACCACCGTCGCTATCTTGATAAAGAGTACCGGAGATACTGAAACTGGTGCAGGCTGGCACAATTTGACTCACACCTTTTGGATCGGCGGCGATCGCTGCAAAACTACCGGAGTAGTATTGTACGTCCAAAGTGCTTTGATTTTTCAGAAATAGCCGTATTGCCTTGCTTGTATCGTCCCCTCCGGTGACATTATTGTTATAAATACCACCAAATTGCACGTCATATCCCGCCGGAGGTGAGGCAATTTGTTCGATCCAAGTAGGATTGTGGACTTCATAGGCAGAAACTTGGCTATTTTTCCAAGCTATGCGTTCTGCTCCTGCGTTAGTAGCTGCTGCTGGTGAGCCAAGAGTAGTACCCATACCATCAATGTCTGCAAATTGCATAACATAATTACCCGATATGGGTGTTGTCGTGCCTGATTGATAAAACTTGAATTGGAAGTCTGTGCTTGAAGCCGCAGGGGGTCTCAGATTGACGCTACCCGTTGCTGGTGGTTGAGCATTCAAATCAGCACGGTCGAAATTGGTGTTTTGAGAGGCAGTCACGATGACATCAAGGAGTGTCCCATCTGGTAAAGTACCAGCGCGTAAAATTTTGTGATTTCTTTGATCGATCCTCTCAAACCACCGCAAATTTAAAGCCGTAAAAACTTCAGTCGGATTTGCCGAACAAGCTGTGGGTAAAGCACGCTTGTGAACAAGTAGGCGATAGTCCTCTACTTCCCCATTGGGTGCTAGACCGATGGCACTGTTGGCTTGACCCGTTTGGCTTGTAAAGCGAAAGCGAGCGTAGGTAGCACCCGCGATCACAGTCTTAGGAACTGTAAACGTTAAGGTATTATCACCACCAGAGACAGCGCGATCGCTAACGATTTGTTCACCAGCACCGAAACTTCCATCTTGGTTAAAGTCAATCCAAGCATTCAGATAACCCCCTGTTGAAGCTTTGACAGTAATAGTGTTGGTTTGATCGACTGCTGTATCCCCTTGAAGTAGATTCGCTATTCCCAGGGAGGGGTTGAAGGTGACACCATCGTTGTCGCTGGTAGTGATGGCATTACCGAAGGTGACGGGTTGACCATCTGCATCGGCAGTGACGCTATTACCAAGATAAACACCATTGACAATAGTATGTCTTGCGCCATCCTCAGCTAACGTAGTTTTGTAGGAGTTAGTTGTAGTATTTGCTGGAACTGAGTTAGGAGCTTCACCAAAGTCTGTAACGGTCGAATCAAAGCCAAAGTTTTGATTTGTAATTGGACTACCGGAAACAGTAATGGCTAAATTATTTGGCGTACCTAATATAAATCCCGTCGGAATATCGGTATCGCTGCTATCAACTTGAATTTTATAATTACCATTGGCAACACCTGTAAAGGTATATTGACCGCTAGCATTGGTAGTCGTGGTTTGAATAAGAGTTGTACTCGTACTATCTAATAATTTGACAGTAATATTGGCAGGTAGGGTAGTTTCACCAAGATTGAAAGTATCGTTATTATTAGTATCTTGATAGAGAGTACCGGAGATACTAGTGGTATTTGTAGCAGTTACGGTAACACTTGCTTGGTCATCTTCTGTGGATATATTGTTATTTATTTGAGAATCTGGATCTCTCAGCGAACTACCTGTAACTTCAGCTATATTAGTAATATTTCCTGTGTTATTGACTTGAGCTGTAATTTGTAAAGATTTAGTTTGACCATTAGTTAATGTGCCGACATTCCAAATACCTGTTGTTGGGTTATAACTTCCTCCTCCTGTATTAGAAATATGGCTTATCTCAGTAGGTAATAAGTCTTTAACAGTAACATTGTTTGTTGTATCTGGACCTTCATTAGTTACATTGACTGTAAAGGTGATAGTCTGTCCAACACTAGAGGTGGCATTATCAACCGTCTTTTCAAGCTTGAGATCAGCAACTTGAGTAGTTGCTGCGATAATTACGTTATTTAAGAAAACATAATCTTGTCCGGTTTGTACAGTACCCGTAAGTTGAGTAACTCCAGCCTGAGTTAAAGTCGATACATTGTAGGTATCTGCATCAAAACCATAGGTATTGTTGCTACCTAAAGCTGTGCTATTGCTATCGAATGGACCATTCGCCAAAGTACTGATACCCAAACCTCCATCGTATCGGAGTGCTTCATTATTGCTTAAATCCGAGTCTCCCTCCCAAATTGTGGTCGTCATTGATGCAATAGGATTATTTGTAACAGCCAGCTTATCGAGAGTGAAATTAAAGGAAGTATTTTGACCATCAACAAAGCCATCATAAAGATTTACTGCTGTATTAGGTAGTGAATTATCTTGATAAATAACAATTAGTTCCCAACCTGCTAACACAGTCTTAACGCTACAGTGGGGAGTTCCTGTATTAACGGTTAAATCTGAAAAACTATAAGTACCACTCCCTTTATTTTGAACTATTGAAGTCACATCAACACGACCATTGAAATATCCTTCTGTGGTGTCACTGGCATAATTTAAGTAGTAACGACGATTAACTGGCGCTGAAATAGATTGTCCTTCAAATGTGACATTCCAGTCTGAATTCGCTTGCAAATTGGTTGAACCAGTCCAGTAAAGAAAAGCTTTAACTACTGTTACACCCGTTGGTAAAGACAGTGATGCAGTATTACTGGTGGTAGGTGATAAAACACTACAAGCGTTAACTGTGTTGGATTGGGTACGCCGAGTTGCGCCTGTTACTTTATAGCCATATTTTCCGACGAAAGTTTGGTCGAGAGTTAACTGTACAGGTGCTGCGATCGCAATACTCGCACCCATTGTCTGAACTGCTGTCAGCAAACCAAGTAACGCGATCTTTTTAGACTGAAAAGAGTCACCGGGGTTGATTTGATTGGCTTGCTTTGCGGTTCTTGTTGATTGAAAATGCTTCAATAAAAATTTCATTAATTACTTCCTAAACAGTACAAATAAAATACGTAACAGCATTGACAATTAATGTCAAAACGTTATAAGTGACGAGTAATAGTGATCGCCCTCTATGTCTATGCAATCCCAAGACTGCACTGCCTTATAATTCCCTGTGATGAAAGAATAATATCTAGGTGCGATCGCGCAATTTATTAATCTTGCTGCTGGTAATCTGCGTAATTTCCCTGTAGAGACGTTGCATTGCAACGTCTCTACATCCATAAATTGGTGGGATTGTGTCTATCTAATTCCCATTTGGTTGGATTGTTGGCAATGTAGTCTCGAATTCGGTTCAAAGAACCATCTGCACGAATAATGTGTTCATAAAATCGGGGTTGCCACGCAAAATGGTCATAACCGTTTTGGTGACACCAATAGCTAACCGCAGATTTATATGAACGCATGATCGTCCCCAACGATCCTGCCTGTGGCGATATATTAGACATGAATTGATTTCGTGTAGAGACGTTGCATTGCAACGTCTCTACATTGGGTGGGCGATCGCGGTTAACCTGATGGGGGCGATCAATAACAATAATGCCGTGTACATGATTTGGCATAATTACATAGCCATTGATGTAGGTATGTTCAAAATGGTTTAGAATATCGATCCAAAACCACTGGGCAATTTCCCCAATAGCTGAAAGCTGCACCTGCCCTTCAACAATATTCCCGAAAAAATGGGTGCGATCACGGGTACAAATAGTGACGAAATACCAACCGTTAGTGGCATAATCTTGATTCGGTAAACGGGTGGATTCAACCCGGTACTTACCCTTAAATTTAGGTTGTGTCATCATTACAATCCTTATTCTCAGGAATCATCATTGTAGAGACGTTGCAATGCAACGTCTCTACGGGGTGGGTGGTGTAACATCTTGCCGTCCAAACCCACCAAACGCTCCTAATAAATCATTCAATTTAACCGTTAACCCCGCATAAAAACCGCCAGCAGAACGAGAACCACTCAAATCATCATCATCAATTTGACCAAAAGAATATCCACCAGCAAGACGTAAACTGGGAGTAAGATAATAACCCGCTTCTATTAGAAACGCAGTCTCGTTATAGTCAGCAGAAGGTTGGGAAATCCACCGCGCCTCACCAACTAAATCAAAGTTGTAACCTAGGCGATAAGTAGCCCTTAATTGAGCCAAAGAAACTGTACTTTTCCCAACTAAATCATTAGCTAAATAAGAGGTACTGTGACGCAGGGCATATTTACCGTAGAATTCCCATCGCCAATTCGGGGCATAAATCGCTTCAGCAGAAAATACATGGACTTGAGAACCCGTCCCACTTCCAAATAAAATCGTATCGGGAATTGTGGCAGGATTTTTCCGATATTCATATCGTAATAAAGCATTAAAGCGATCATCATTCGGGTCACGATACGCTAACCCTACTCTCAAATTAATCGTATCCCCTAAATCGGTAATTTTTTGATTAGCAGAATTGGCTTGATTATAGCTAACTAAAGCGGTTAAAGCTGGCGATATTTTACCGAGAGCAGAAGCAGAAATTACAGTATTACTACCTTCCGAAGAACTGCGATGCTCAAAGCGGGCGCTTGCCTTAAAATTGGGATCATTTGTATAAGATATGCCAACACTGTAACTATCACCAGAACTAAATCCTAAAGCAGATGCGCCTTGACCATAAGCATAAGGTTGAGGGAATTGTTGACCCGTTGCCGTATTACCAAAGAAGTCGCCGAAGACGTGTTCGTAGGAAAAGTCTACGTTTAAACCAGGAGAAATTGTCCAGAGGTGCTTCAACCCAACTGCACCCGCACCCGTCATCCCATTCGCGCCTCCTAATATTGAAAAACGTCCAGTAAGAGTCGTATTAGAAGCAAGATTATAATCGCCTTTAACATCTAAACTGGTAATTGATTGACCCGAAAATTGTCCGCTAGTAAACCACTGTTGTGCTAAACTTACTTGCACTCCGGGCATAATATCCCAGTCCACTCCTAATAGAGTCCGATCTGGATAAATTGCATCTGCTTCTGAAGAGAGAGTTAATTCATTTTGCGCCCGGAATGTGAGATTGTTAGTTATTGGTAAAGTAAAGCGCGATCGCAACTGACTCGATGTACCACTTAAGTCACTTTCTCTATCTTCCCTATCCCGATAAATCCAATCTACACCCAGCGTTGCCTTGCCAATTTGTTGTTCAATACCTGCTGAAATAGTTGTGAGAGAATTATCAACGTTACTACCCGGAATGGGATCAATTTTCGGTTCAAATAAATCTCCAAATTCGGTAAAAACTTGAGGCGCTATCCCGTTATTATCTTCATGGTCATATTGCACCCGTAAACTAGTATTATCTGAAATACGTGCCTGTAATTGTGCGCCATAACGAGTTTGACCCGGAACGAAACTTACGGTAGCATTATTAGCAAATCCAGTATCAGCAGAACGATAATAAGCACGACCATCAATTCCTGGAGTAATTTGCCCTTGCAATTCCACACGATAAGCAGAACCAGTCACAAATCCTAATTCCGCAGAGTTATTGCTAGAATGAGCGTACTCGGCAATAAGTTGACCATTATTTCCCAAAGAAATTAGCGCATCTGCACCATAAAGTTCAAAATCGCGATCGCCCTTATCTTCCCACAAATAAGTTGCCCCAATCCAACTTTCTCGATTCAGTTCTCGTGATAAATGGTAGCGGACTCTCCCGCCATAAATATTGGTATTTTCCCCTTGACTTTCAAACTGATAGGTAGCTACAATTCGTCGTACTAAAACATTGCCATCATCATCTACATCAGTCCGCAATAATGGCTCTCGAAATAATAAGGTTCCTCGGTCATAATCAATTTCATAATCAGGTCCACGAGTCAAACGTTCTCGTTGGAGAACTGTCCCTGGTCGATTTAATTCTTCTAATTCAATAAAAACATCTTCACTACCGGGAACCACTAACCGCCGGGATAGGAAATAATAACCACTAGTCCCATCGGGAGCAATTGTATCCCGTTGGAAGCCTTCCACATTATTACCATAAAAGGCACTCAGTTGTAGGTTTCCTAAGTTATAATTACCTTTAAAACCGTGGAGTTGGCGAGTGATAGAGGTAAATTCTTGCGATCGCGTGGCGAATTCTTCTGTATTATAATCTCCCCACATCGCATAGTCGGGAGAAGCATTAGGGATGGGGGAAGAACGTTCTAAACGTAAATAAAGTTGGTCAGTAGAAGGAGTGATGACTTCCGTCTTAGAACTATCTCCATAAACCGGATAATTTTGTTCAGACGCTTGATAACTACGAAACAACCGATTATCGCAATTACAATCTAAATTTAGGGGGCGATCGCTATTGTATGCACCCGTAAATAACCATTCACCAATTGCCCCAGTTGCAAATACTGCGCCATTAATATCCAGCTTGGTATCATTATCTTCATCAGTCGGTAAGAAATCTTTAAAACTACTGAAATAATCCGTACCTCTCGCCCCCAAACGCACATTAATTACCCCCGTTATCAAACTAGGGCGCAACGCCGTTTCAAATTGAATTTGAGTAAACGCTTCTAAATCTAAACTTGTGGCTCGAATTCTGCTAATTTGAGCTTGCAGAACTGAACGCAAAGTAGCTGTAAATTCACCTTGTTTTGCCTGTACCTGAAATCCTGGTTGATCCGGATCGTAATCTGCGCCGTCAAACTCTCCCGCACTTGCTGTTAAGGTAACAATTCCATCTCGGTTAGAACGGTTGCCATTTTCATCTAATAATTGACCCCGAACTGTCGCTGTAGAACGTCCATCTGCGGGAATACGAGTTTCAACCGTTTCTATAGTTAATTGTTTTGGTGCGCCTCGTACTTGTGTTTTTACAGAAGCAATAGTATTTGATGAACCTACAATAGCAGCAGAAATTGTATTTTCACCTTCTTGAAGAGAGACACCATACCAACTTTGAGTAACTAAATTTGTCTTATCATCCGTCTCCGTGCGACCAATTAAAGAGGAGTCTACAGCTTCACCATTGACTCGTAATTCTACCTGTACTCCAACAGGATATTGCAGAACAATAGTGGCAGCCGGAACATCTAATACGCTATCCACTGTTGGTGAAATAATTTTTACTTGTGGAGATTCATTGCTTTGGCTTATAGGGAGTTCTTGCTCAGAGCTATTATCTGATTGCTCACCTGCTTGTGGGGATTCATTAGTTTTGTTTGTCGGTAATTTTTGCTCAGAACTATCATCTGTTTGCTCACCAGCCAGGGAACCAATTCCCTGGCTAACAGTTAAAGTCTTTTTCAGGGGATTAACCTCTGATTCTACGAGAGTTTCAGTCCATTTTAATGGACTTGAGCTATTAGCCGTGGAATTAATTCCACGGCGAGAGTCTGAGGATGATGCCAGATATACTTTTTGCTCAGATTGCAGGTTGTCTTGTTGACTTCGATTGTCTAACTCTCCTGAATCTTCAACCTTCAATCTATCAACCTGTAAGTTTGAAATAGAGAGGTTTTGTTCAGGGGTAGAAAGTGGTGCATTAATAGAGGATTCCGCTTTAACTACGGCAGGATAAACAACCATACTTACACTGCCAGCAATAGCCCCTACCAATCTCACTCTAAAAGCTAATTTATCTTGTTTGATCCGTTTCATTATTCTGCTCTTGAGACGTAGGGGTAACTGCAAAATTCATGCGTGCCATACCACCTGGTTCTAAACGCACCAGTCTGGATTTACTATTCCGTTCACTGAAGTAATGATTGGGAGCTAATGTATAACCAGGAACGCTACTGAGATCCAGGACACCCGTATGATTTCCTGGCAAAACATTGGCAACAGAAAATAGGCCATTTGGATCAGTTGTAATCCGGTTCCCATCCTCCATAAAAATCACCGCATTAGGAACTCCCGGTTCACCGGGTTGTTGTTCGCCATCAAAGTTTTTATCAACAAAAACTCGACCAATTAAAGTGCCACAATCGGAAACAATTCCGGGTTCAATTTTGAGTTGATAAGTCGCTGGACCATCCTTAACACGGAACCCATTATCGGCTCGTTGACCATTAACAATAGCTGAGTTTATACCGGAACCACGCACTGCATCTGGGGTAAGTTGTGCGGCGTAAGCAATATTAAGAACGTCTCCCGGTGGGATAGCTGCATCTGTCTGAAATGTTACCGTTCGACTACTATTTTCAGCGGCAATAGTGACGGACTTACCCTTAAGTTCACCTCGGATTGAATCATCTACAAATTTAAAGCCTAGCGGTAAGGTATCACTGACAACTAAACCGTTTAAATTAGCATCACCTGTATTTTTTAATGTAAGGCGATAGATTACCGTGTCTCCTGGTTCAGCAACAACGCGATCGCCTGTTTTAACAATTTGAATCTGATTCGGTTCGCACATCAAGGTGCTAAACTCAAAGGCGAATAAATCTAGCCCTACTGTTTCTGCATTCGGAACAAAAACTACCGTACTTTCAACCGAGGTTTTGCCTGTGCTACTAATGGGTTCGCCATCTAAAGATGTTGCAATATAGCGGATAACACTGTTGTTGATTTGACCCGTACTTTCTAATATTTGAATCTTGATTCGCCGCTGCTCGTAACTTGAATTTTGCGGTGGATTAATGACTAAAATGTAAATTCTGCCCGGATCGGTCTGACCTTTATTGGGATCGAGCAAAAAACTGTAAGTTCCCTTATCAGCATTTGTTAGTGGAAAGGGGTTAATATTGCTATCATTTGGCTCTATACCACGAGCAATTTTGTTATTAAGAATATCAGGCAGTTCTGTTGAAGTTAGAGAAACTAATTTGCCCAGTTCTGTTCCAGTTGGATCGCTAGGATTCGGTTCATATAAACCCATTGAAAATCCGGTATAATCAGATAAAGGTTTTCCATTACAACCTAATACTTGCCCGAAGGGGTCAATTAATCGAACGGGTTTAACAGATACCTTCCGAGTCGTGCCTTCAAAGGTATAGTTTCCTCTCCCAACAGGCATGGTGTAACTATAGCTAGCTTGGTTAGTAATTTCAGACGATTTCCCCTCTTGAACCTGAGCCAGAGCAACTGTAGATTGGGGTAAAATACTGCTAACTAAAAAGACTGCTGTCAGGCGTTGGAACCATTTATGAGGCGAATAATTTGAGTTTTGTTTGTTAAGAATCACGCTTACTTTTCTCCTGGGTTTCTCTAAACGCACAGCAAAACCCCTCGGTCAGTGCTAACGATAGGCCTGACAGCTAGTTGTGTGTATTAGTAAAAATTTGAATGCTATTTGAAGAAGGGGCGATCGCTATTAAATTGTTGTGTCGTTAAATCGTTTATTACAGTCCATCTGTTGAGTCATTAGTCTAACAAACAACCAACAACAAACAACTAACAACTAATAGTCAATCGCCCCAAACTTTACCCTAACGAACCTTCACTTCATAAGCCGCTTTCACACCTGCCGCAGGGTCAACCGATTTATCAAAACTCCAGCGAACATGAGTATAAGCTTCAGCGGGTGCAGGTCGAGTTTCAACCTTACCATCCGGTAGAGTAATTTGAATGGTAGGATTGTCTACAAAGCTCTGACCTTTATCAATACTGAAGGTCATCTTTGCACCATTTGTATTAGTCGCAGATCCTAAAATATAGGTCATTTGCTGAGGAATCGGTTGAGTAACGACTAGGTTTTTAGCGGGAACATCGCCAGCATTTTCACTACTAACGGTGTAACGCAGAACATCGCCAGGTTGAACAATCGCATTCCCTTCTAAGGCTTGCCAAGTGATTTTCTCTTGACCCGTTTGGTCTTGTCCAATCACCTGTTTTTCAGCGCCTAAATTCAACTTAACTTGAGGACGATTGAGACTTTTTACAATCGCTTCTCCCGCTTGTTGTAAGCTAGCTAAAACAGGTGTGCCACCAATTAAAGGGACTGCGGCAATGAGTGCGATCGCGCCTAATGTAATAGACAAACGTTTCATTTCAATTAACCTCTTTAAAGTTCTAGAATTGTTGATTGGAAAATAATAAATGGGAAGGGGAAATTATTCGTTTTACCTTTAACTTTCCCCTTTAACCCTCACCGTTTACGGTGCATTATTCGCTTGACCCGTTGGTCTTGCAGCTTCAACTTGGCGTTGGAATGAGAACCAGCGTTCCTCACCAGGCGCAACTTGACCAATGACAGTATTCACGTACTTAGTAACATCGGTGTCAACGGTAGTACCTGTTTGGTCTACAGCAGTCTTCGTAGCCGGATTTCCACTAAAGAAGGTGATAGTTGAAGCACCCGAATCTTTCGCTGTACCCACAATATTGCTGGTATCAATTGCACCGTTACCATCGTTATCGAGTGCCCAGTTATTGCCATTTTGGGTACCATCATCAGAGATAATTACATCATTAGCCTGTAAGATGACGTTACCAGTTCCGGCTTGAGGGGTAGAGATGTTGGTGTACTTAATGCGATACTCAATAATGTTGCCCGGTGCAGGAGTTTTGTCACTACCGCTGAATTCACCCTGACCTGACTGTACGGCTGGGCCAGTTCCTGGTAAGATTCGAGATTGTTTGAGTAGCTTCAAGAAGCCTGTGTAAACTCGGTTAATTGTGGTATTAGTCGCATCGGGTGTACCATTATTACCACTATCTTTAATACCGTCACTATTTGAGTCAGTGGTGTATAGGTCAATTGAGGCTTCAATGGGTACTGGGAATCCTTTATCTGCACGAGTCAAATTGGTAGATAGAGGTGTACCATCAGGTAGGTTAACTTCAACACCGTAGTTTAGGACTTCATCCGGATCGAAGTTAGGAATGGTAATCGGTGTATCGCCAGCTTTGATGGTAAACGTACCCGAACCATCGTAGGTGTATGTTGCTGAATTACTACCGTAAGTAATCGTAACGGTGGTATTAGCAGGTAAGTCGGTGGGAGTTGCAGGTGCTTTGGGTTGTAGTGTTACCAAACCTGCATCTGTACCGTTATTCTTGATCGTATTCGTAAACGCTACACCCGCCGGATCAATCGTTGCAGTGGGCGGAGTCCCTGCGGGAACAAGGGAAGACTTATTAGTAAAGTCATCATTATTGTTGGTTGGACCGATCGCATCCGGCGCACCATCGGGACCATTCTGTATAGAGGAAGCAACGGGTTGTTCAATAGTAAACACGTTGGCTTCACCCCCAGGACCAGAACCCGTATTATTATTGCCAGGGTCACTCCCAATGTTTCCTAAGTCAGTTGGGTTGTCAACATAACCATCAGTAACCGGGGGATTGGTATCGGGAATACCATCATTATTGCTATCTGTTCCGGGAGGCGTTGAACCGTTAAAGTTACTGGGATTTTGGTCGCCGGATTCGTCGTAAATTAAGTTATCAGGAATGTCATCGTTGTTCGTATCTGTGGCTGGAACTCCGGAGGTTTGACCGAACAATTGAGCAATGTTTGCAACCTCTAAAGATGTTGTCGCCACACTGGATTTAACCTTGACTTGCACGGAGAAACCACTAACTGTTTCACCAGGAGCAACCGCCTTGACAATGCTACCATCGTTGATGAAACCAACCCGTTTAACGGTCGAAAGGTCTACAGGTGCGGTTGTTGTCCAGTCAGCATCCAGTGCGTTGTTAACATCGTCAGTGGTGTAAACGGTTCGCCAACCCGGAGGCGGTGTCGGTGCTGCTGCTAATTCTGTATCATTGGGAATGGCATCCGATACTAAGATGCGATTGACATCGTTACCATCTACACTAATAGATGTACCGACCAAAGGTGCAGGGGTTAAATTATTCCCCGTTGGGTCATTGGAGGCGACCTTTAAACTCAAACTATAGGTCAGTTGATCATCGGTAATCGCACCCGTCCCGCCATTGTCGTAGTTGCTACGAGTCTTAAAGATACTTGCCAACGCATAGGTTTTGAGTGACGCGGATACTGTTGCTTTCTGCGTGACGCTAGCTTCGCGGACACCATTCACCGGATCGCCTGCAATATCACCATTTTGCGTACCCGTGTTATCCACCGTGTAAACGTCACCCCCATTCGGGTTGCGTAGCTGGTTCTGAGCATCACCGGGAGTATCACCCAGAGTAACCGTAATGATATCGTTATCTTTGGCTCCACTGGTGACTTTAACCGGAACCCGCACCATCACAGAACCGCCGGATGGTACCGAGTCAGTAATCTTTTCAGCGTCGGTGATACTTGTCCAGCTTGTACCGCCATTGGTGCTAATTTGTAAATTACCATTCACCGTAGCAGGTCCAGTGACTTCGGCTAGGTTGGGAATGCGGAACTTGGTCGGGTCGTTACCAACGTTGGTAATGGTGTAAACGTAGTTTAGGGTATCGCCAACACTAATCTTATTATTCGAGTCGCCATCTGTACCAATGGAAACACCAGATGCTGTTACCGTAATACCTGCTACTTCAGCTACAGTCACAGTGACGGTGTTAGAGGTTGCATTAATCGGGACATTGGGACTATTGGGATCTTCATAAGTCGCCGTTGCGGTGTTGCTAATCGATTGACCCGCCGCCGTCCCAAGCGCTAATACAGGTGCTACAATTTGAAAAGCACTTGTGGTTGCTAAAGCTGCTGCCAGTAAAGGCCGATAAGAATTTCGTCGTAGTTTCTTAGCTAATTTTTTTGCAACTAATTTTTTTGCCATGTGTACTTCTCACCCTTGAAAAAAAGACATAAGTTTACCTAGAGGGGTTCAGTAGTCTGCTGACCCCTTAACTTTTGATTGGCCAATTGCTGTTGCCTTAGTTTGGCCTTCCTTATCTAGGAAACTCTAGACCAGCAGTTATGGACATGGGAGGTTCTACGGATTTTTCTCTCTGAGAAGAATTACGCAATCACGGGTGAACTGTTGATCAAAAACGGGTCAGATTACACCTTAAACTGTGCGTCTAGTGAGTGATTAACGCTGCTTTGGGTGGGTAAGTGCTTTTCTCTATTGAAGGAATATTAATAGTTTCAGCCAACTGGAAAGGGAACTATGACCACCAAAATTGTGATGAAGGGTTGTTAAAGTCATTCATTCCGCAATCATCCGTAGTACGGATCTTATACGGACATGAGTACGGAGAACAAAAATCCTATAGAGACGTTCCATGGAACGTCTCTACATTTAAAGGGATTGGATATATCACCCCATCCCCCCATCTCCTCATCCCCCTATCCTCTCTCTCCCTGCGTACAGATTGAATCGTTCTCCTCGCAGAAACCCGATTAGAGTAATACCAAACTCCTGGGCTAACGCTACTGCTAAACTACTGGGTGCGGACACAGCACAAACAATTGGCACTCCTGCCATCAAACATTTCTGTAAAATCTCAAAGCTAGAGCGTCCACTTACCAATACAATATGATTATTTAGGGGTAGTTGCTCACTGAGAAAAGCGGAACCGACTAATTTATCCAAGGCATTATGACGACCGACATCTTCTCTTATAGAAAGTAGTTGACCTTGGGTATTGAATAGTGCTGCTGCATGTAATCCGCCAGTGGTTGAAAAGATTCGCTGTGCAGAATTTAGTTGTTCTGGGAGACTGTAAATTACCTCTGGAGTTACTTTTAGGTCATTTTGGATAATTGGACATCCCCGCAAGCGTAATGCTTCCAAACTAGCTTTCCCACAGATACCACAAGCGCTGGTGGTGAAGAAGTGGCGTTCTAAAGGTTGCAAATTGAACGTTAATCCTTCCCTTAGTTCTACATTCACAATGTTGTAGCGTTGTTCGCCATCGACATCTGGATCAATACAATAACTAATGCGTTGGATATCATTGCGACTGTTAACGATACCCTCACTGTAAAGGAAACCCGCCGCTAATTCAAAATCAGCCCCTGGTGTTCGCATGGTAATCGCTAGTGTTCGCTGAGGAGATACAAGGCGAATTTCCAAGGGTTCTTCTGTGGCTAAGTAATCGGAATGCGATCGCACTTTGCCCTTCTCTACAATCCAAACCTTAGTTTTAGTCTTACTATTAAACAAGTAATTTCCCTGTGCTTACCTCTTTTATTCTAATAACCAGCCAAATATAGACCCCAGGCTTAAATCTAATGAAACATCCTCACACAAGAGAGTTAGAGCGATTTAGTCTTAATTTTAAGAAATAAGTAAGTATGTGTAACGTTATTGTACAGAATAAAACAGTAAAATTTTCTTTGAGTATAGGAGCGATCGCCTGATTGGGCTATTCCTTGAGCGATCGCCAAGTTATTATACATTTACAGCAGTTTTCATTTGGATGAGGTACATTTATCCCTGATTGAGACTCTTGAGGACAAGGGGGACAAGGAGGACAAGGGGGATTCTTGGTGTACCTCTTTCGAGCGCAAACTGCTATAAGTTACATTCTGTCAATTGCAAAAACGCTGTCAATTATTGAGTTTCATCATTTTGAATTTTGAATGCGTGAATTTTGAATTTTATGAGCATTACCCGTAAATGGTCAGCAAAGCAGCAACGAACCCTAGAAATATTAATTCGCCTCAAGCGACTTTATCCTGACGCTAAATGTACCCTTAACTACGAAACCCCAGTACAGTTATTAGTAGCCACAATTCTCTCAGCTCAATGTACTGATGAACGGGTGAATCAAGTAACGCCAGAATTATTCCGCCAATTTCCCGATGCACCTGCGCTTGCGAATGCTGATTTAGAAGTATTGGAAAACCTAGTACGTTCTACAGGATTTTATCGCAATAAGGCGAAAAATATTCAAGCGGCTTGCCAAATGATTGTGACAGAATTTGGGGGTCAGATACCCAAACAGATGGAACTCCTTCTAAAATTACCTGGAGTAGCCCGCAAAACGGCAAATGTGGTGTTAGCTCATGCTTATGGTATCTACCAAGGGGTGACGGTGGATACTCATGTGAAACGGTTAAGTCAGCGTTTGGGGTTGACGGAACATACCGATCCAATCCGGATTGAGCGAGATTTAATCCGCTTATTGCCCCAGGAAGATTGGGAAAACTGGTCAATTCGACTAATTTATCACGGACGGGCGGTTTGTCAGGCGAGGAAGCCAATGTGTGATGTTTGTGTATTGGCTGATTTATGTCCGAGTTCGCAGGAGTGAGGGGGTGAGATAAGATAAGGAATGGTGTCTTTGATTTAGGAAAACTCCAAGAATTCATGGCTAAAAAAGGGATCATTGAGCGCGAAAAAAATCGCCAGCGGCTTGTAGAGAAGTATGCTGCCAAGCGAGAAGCGCTGAAGGAACAGTTTGATAGTGCCGCGTCTCCAGCCGAGAAGTTAGAGATTCATCGCAAGATTCAACAGTTACCACGCAATAGTGCGCCGAACCGTTTGCGAAATCGTTGTTGGGTTACAGGTCGTCCTCGCGGATATTACCGGGATTTTGGTCTATCTCGCCATGTACTGCGGGAGTGGGCACACAAGGGTTTACTACCTGGAGTGGTAAAGTCAAGTTGGTAGTTGTTTGTTGTTTGTCGTTTGTTGTTTGTCGTTTGTTGTTTGTTCTTTGTAAGAATCAAGAATGAATAACGAATTACGAACAACCAATAACGAATAACTAACAACTAACAACCAACAACCAACAACCAATCCCTAATTCCCACAGCATCGGTCAATGCCGAGACTTTCTAATAGTAAGTCACTGACGGCATTAGCGATCGCAAATTCGCTGTAGAAACTTTCTCGGAAGTCAAACGCCTGCATTTCGGTGACAATGGCAATCACAAGTGAACCGAGATCGTTTTCGCCTTCCATCCTTTGCCGGACGAAGATTTGGGAGGCGCGATCGGCGATTTTTTGGTTCACGGGTTCTGGCAGAAATTCGTGATCAAGCCATTTGACTAGGGTGTCTCGCAACCATTGGCCCTCCTGCTGGGGGTTAGAGGCAGGTGGTAGGGTGATTGGGGGAATTGGTTCAGCCATAGAGCGAATGAAGAGCAAAATGTTATGAATTGATTAGGATATACCCTTTCTCAAATCAGTGAGGTACATTGGATTTTCTTCCCTACTTCTCACTCCCCACTCCCTAAAACCCAAGAGAAAATTACCTCATCCAATTGAGAACTGCTATAAGCGTAACTGTCACTAATATACAGGATGGACTCTGATGCGAACTCTGTATCATGGAACTTGATATTCCTGCGGTGATTCAAGGGTATGCTCAAGGCTACTTTTTGATGGCAAATGAAAGTGGCTCTTTAGGTTGGTATTCTAGCCGTCAACGGGCAATTATTCCTCTGGATGAGCAGTTTTGCTATCCTAAATCCCTGCGTCGCGTTTTGAATCAGGGACGTTTTACCACGGCGATTAATCGAGATTTTAAAGCGGTGGTGGCGGGTTGTGCTAATCGCAAAACAACTTGGATTTCTTCAGAACTTCAAGAGATTTATTGGGCACTTTATGCGGCGGGTTGGGCGTATAGTTTTGAAACATGGCAAGGGGATGAGTTAGCAGGGGGAATTTTAGGAATTGTGATTGGGGGAGCATTTATTGGGGAATCAATGTTTTACCGAATTCCTGAAGGTTCAAAAGTAGCAATGGTGAAGTTGGTTGAACGGTTGCGATCGCGTGGGTTTCTGTTGTTTGATGCTCAAATGAATAATCCTCATTTGGAACGCTTTGGTGCTTATATGATTGAGGAACAGGAGTATCAGGTTTTGTTACGACAGGCATTGCGGCGTAGGTGTTATTTTGATCGTATTAATCCCTAATAAAACTTCTCTCCCCTCTCCCCCTCTCCCTCTCTCCCCCTCTCCCTCTCTC
>DNGI01000519.1:41253-41885 GCA_003486645.1 Cyanobacteria bacterium UBA11370
CCTCTCTCCCTCTCTCCCTCTCACTTTTTTTAGGCTTATTATTACTTAATACTATTCCCTGCTGCTTCTGTGATCACATCCAAAACTTCTTTAACACAAGAAATCATGACGAGGTGGCTTGCTTCTACAGCCGTTGTTTTTGCACCCATTCGTTTAGATAAATCACGCTGTAAATCAGGTGGAACAGCTTGGTCGTTGTTGGCAACAATATACCAACTTGGCTTATTTTTCCAGGCTGGCGAATCTATTTTTGCTTGGGGTAATGATGTAGATGGTGCAGTTTGAGTCGCATAAATCAATGCTGATTGTTCTGTGGGAAGGTCGTTTGCTAAAATCTTTTGTACGCCTTCTTTTGAAATCCAAATAAAGCCTTCTTGTTCTTGAAAATAATGGGATGGGGATTCGTATTTACTCATCAAATCTATCATTGATTCGCCAGCATCAGGAGCAAGCGCGGCAATATAAACTAAACCAGAGACTCGTTCGTCGTTACCAACTTCGGTAATAACCATACCACCCCACGAATGACCAACTAGAATACATTGACCTTCCATTTGATCTAAAGCACGTTTCGTTGCTGCAACGTCATCCGCTAACGAAGTCAGTGGGTTTTGAACCGCAATCACTTCGTA
>DNGI01000519.1:42147-42287 GCA_003486645.1 Cyanobacteria bacterium UBA11370
CTAGAGGCATCTATCCAGAAACCGTGAACCAACACAATGTTTTTAATTTTATTCATGATTGTTTTTCGTTGTCGTCAACATAATGTTGTTTATAGCAATTAAAAAAGAACTAATACCAAATCGCTTAATAGTACCCCCTT
>DNGI01000519.1:42509-44623 GCA_003486645.1 Cyanobacteria bacterium UBA11370
TACCCCCTTTAATCAGAGTTGCCAAAACCATGTAGAGACGTTGCAATGCAACGTCTCTATCTACCATTGGTTGTAAAAAGGGTTGAAAGGGAACGGGGAAGAATCAACAGGCAACATGAGAATGTCCTAACCTCAATGCGTAGCGCTATACATCACATTTGATGTTAATTTGGAGGAAACCGTCTAACAATTGTGGCATCAACCCTAGTTTCACATCTCCCATCGAAATGTTAAAGTAACTTCACGTGTTAATTTTTCGGTACAGGTATCGTTGTCTCACTCGGTGGAATTTTATCAATAGCAATTAGCGCTTCCATCACCGACTTGACAATGGGTGCGGCGACAGTAGAACCAAACGCATTTCCCTTGGGTTCATCCACTACAGCTAACACCACATATCGGGGAGAATCAACACTTAAAATCCCCACAAAACTAGTAATTTTCGCATTACTATAATATCCACCCGTCGGACTTGCTTTCTGTGCCGTTCCGGTTTTCCCAGCAATCCGATAACCTGGAATTTGAGCCACTTTTCCTGTCCCTTCGCTAACAACCGTTTCCATCATTTCCAAAACCGATTGAGTAGTTGTAGATGAAAAAATAGGTCGCGGGGTACTAAAACGGGGTTGCCAATATAACTGTCCCTTGCTATCAAATAAACCCTGAACCACATGAGGTGTTACTAACTTTCCACCATTTGCTAATGTGGCGTGAAGTTGAGCAAGTTGTAAAGGTGTTAATGAAAAACCCTGACCAAAAGAAGTGGTTGCAGATTCTACAGGTGAATCGGTAAATTGCCGTTGAGTTTTGATATGTCCGGATGACTCGAAGGGCAAATCTGTTCCTACCTTTTGCCCTAATCCCATACGTTCTAACCAGCCATAATAAACCTGTGGCTTCATTTGTTGAACGATCCGAACCATGCCAATATTACTCGAATGTTGTAAAATTTGGCTGGGATTAATCATGCCGCGAGCGACTTTATCATAGTTAGCAATTGGCCACTTCCCGATTTGGATTGAACCTGTATCATTGAATAGCTGATTAGGTTGAATTGCTCCAGCTTCTAGTGCGATCGCCACATTCAAGGGTTTAAATGTTGAACCGGGTTCATACAAGTCTGCCAGCGCCCAATTTTTAAACAGACCAATATCAAAGTTATAATACTGATTGGGATTGTAGGTTGGCTCTGAAACTAAAGCTAATAAAGAACCATCGAGCGCATCCATCACAATGACTGTACCGCGCTTGGCTTGAAACTCTTTAATTTTTTGTTTTAATGCAGAACGTGCTGCCCTTTGCAAGCGACTATCTAGGGTTACTTGCAATCGCAAATCATCAAAGTGTAGAAATCCTTCTGGAATCTGATCCGGCATCAACGCTCCATTTCCAGCCCTATTGAGTCGGAGTGTGCGGACTGCCCGTTCTAATAGCTTCTGCTGAGAGTATTCTATCCCTGCCTGACCCCGATGATCCACATCCACATAACCCACCACATCAGAGGCTAAATCTTGTTGGGGATAAAGACGAGAATACTGTTGAATTAACTCTAAACCATCTAACCCTAATCTAGCAATTTGGTCAGCCACGTCTTCCGTCATGCTATAGCTGACGCGAATACCACTCGATTGTTGCTTGAATAACGTCTCTAAATCGGTTGATGATTTATTAAGAATTGGCGCTAACAAAGCCGCTATTTCTTGCTTAGAACGCTTAAACAATTTGGGATGAGCAAACAGAGTATAAACGCGGCGATCAACGGCTAAAACATTACCATTGCGATCAACAATTGGACGGCGTGGGACAAACGGACGCAGATAAATCATCTGCTGCTGACGCGCTTTTTCTTGTAGTATTGGAGCCTGAGACACTTGCAGCCGATATAAATTGAGCAATAAGCCACAACTCCCGACTAGCATGATTGCCAAAATCAATAACAATCTAAAACCGGGAAGTTGAGAAAGTTTTGAGGTTTGAGGTCTGAGTTTTGAGTTAAGAACGTGATTGCTCATTCCGGCTAATTGCTAATTGCTAATTGCTAATTGCTAATTGCTAATTTTTTAAAAGCCCTTAGCAAGGAGATTGTCAGCCAACGACCAACAACAAACAACAAA
>DNGI01000519.1:44964-66242 GCA_003486645.1 Cyanobacteria bacterium UBA11370
TGATTCTGAATCCGGAGTTTGGCTAGGAGAAGCAACGAATTGGCGCTGGGGTGCGGGGGGAAGCAAAATTGTATTCGCTGTGTTAGGAGTTACCAAACCTGTCGCTGGACGTTCCGCTTGTTGGGCGAGTTCGTTTTTGAGGCTTTCGTTGGCTGTTGTCAGATGTCGCTCATTACGTTGTAAAGTCTCTAGTTTACGATACTCTTGTGTCCATTGTTGCTGGGTATAAACTGTCCAGGAATAAACACTCAGAATAGCAGCAAACAGTAAAAATGCCATCAAATCAGAACAGCGCTGTAGGAGGATCAGCGATCGCAACCAACCTGGGATGAGTTCTCGTGAGGTATTTAGCCGTTGTACTTTTTGTCCCCCAGTTTTAGGCGATAGGGGAATGGGAGTTGGCAATTTGGCGATTTTGGATGGCTTGACCTTGGATCTCGTAGGAGGTTTTCTAGAGGGATGGCGTTGAAAGGCGACTGAGCGAGAGGCAGCATTCATAAGCATTCAGGGGATAATAATTATAACGTAAGGGATTAGCGACTTATTATCAGCTAACAACTCCGCTTACTCGCATCATCGTAGCATTGACCGAAATCAGCCTTACGGTAAGCCGAGTCGCGGAAAGAGGAAGCCCAGATAGCAATATTTGGAATCCCCGCCCTAGAAGGGCGGGGAGGATGTCAACCAAAGATTAAATTTTGCCAAAGTTAAACCCAATCGGTATCAGTGTATCTGAATCTTGAGTTAAGAGGCTACCGCTTTTTGGGGAGGGTGCAATGTCTAAGATCAGTCGAGATAGTTGCGGTTGGAACTTGCGGTTAGGAGGAAGTTTGTTAGCGATCGCATTACCCATCGCGTTTTTCGGAAACTCAACCTTAGCACAGATTACTCCTGATCAGACTTTAGGAGCTGAACGTTCCGTTATTACGCCTAATATTAATATTAAAGGATTGTCGGCTGACCGGATTGATGGGGGAGCAATTCGGGGTGCTAACTTATTTCATAGTTTTGAGCAATTTAATGTTGGTGAAGGACAGCGGGTTTATTTTGCAAATCCGGCTGGAATTGAGAATATTTTGAGTCGAGTGACGGGAACTGACGCTTCAGATATTTTAGGAACGTTGGGTGTAAAGGGTGGGGCAAATCTGTTTTTACTTAATCCGAATGGGATTATTTTTGGACAAAATGCTCAGTTGGATATTCGGGGTTCGTTTGTGGCGAGTACGGCGAATGCCTTGGTGTTTGGGAATGGGTATCGGTTTAGTGCGACGAATCCAAATGCACCACCTTTGTTAACTGTTAATGTGCCGATTGGTTTGCAATATGGAGTGCAGCAACCTGCAACTATTAATAATTCGGGAAACTTGCAAGTGGGAGGAAGTTTAACGTTATTAGCAGGTGCAATTAGTAGTACCGGGAAATTAGCAGCACCCGCAGGAGAAGTTAGGGTTGTAGCAGTAGATGGAGATGTTCAGGTACAGGAAGTATCGGCGCTTTCGGCTATTTTATTTGCTAGTAATAATCTGATTTTGGAGGAGAGTCAGGTACGAACGGCGGGGGATTTAACGCTGTTTGCGGGGAATACGGTGCGGGTGCGAGATAGTGTAGCAAATCCGTTTGTGGCTCATGCAGGTGGGAATTTGTATATTCAGGGGAATCAAGGTATTGATATTTTAGCGCTCAATCATGCGGAAACGCCGTTTCAGAGTGGTGGAAATCTGAGTTTAGTGAGTGATGGGATTATTTCTGGGGATGCTCATTTTGCGAGTGGTGGGACGTTTTCGATTCTGAATTTAGCTGGGGAACCGGGTAATTTCGTTAGTCTTTATGACCCGATTATTAGTTCGGAAAAGGATGTAGTTCTGGGAGATTATACGGGTGTTTCACTTAAAGTCGAATCACTGGGGAGTATTACGACTGGAAATATTACGATTACTGGACGAGATACGACTTTGACATCTGGATCTGATCCAGATATTTCTATTTTGAGACGTTCTCCGGCGTTGATTTTGCGGGCGGGTTTAAGCGAACTGGAAAATGCTCCTAATGTTCCTGTATCAGCAGGAGGAACAACTTTCTCATCTGTTGGAGAGCTGTCATCACCAGGAAGTATTACGGTAGGAAATATTTCCATCACCCAGAGTTCTTCAATAACTTTTTCTGACTTTTCCAATGTTTCCAACCTCAAACTTAATGGTGATACTACGCAAGAAAGTAACGTTCTTCGCCTAACACCAGATCAGAAGGGTCAGAGTGGTAGCGCTTTTCTCTCTAACTCTTTTACCATCCGAGATAATACCTCCTTCCAAACGCAATTTCAGTTCCGGATTCATGGAAATGCTGTGGCTGGTGACGGTTTCGTTTTTATGCTCCAGAATAACTCTGACGGTATCAACGCTATTGGTGGAGGAGGTGGTGGTCAAGGCTATAAAAAACTTTCTCCAAGTATCGCTGTAGAGTTTGACATTTATCAAAACCTCGGAGCTTCTGATCCCAACAGCAATCATGTTGCTCTACTTAGAGATGGTTCAGTAGATCACAATCTTGGATTACCAGTCGTAACTCCATCCTTTAATTTAGATAGCGGCAGTTCTTCTGATTCTCGTAATGCCTGGATTGATTACAACGGGACGACAAACCAGTTAGAAGTATTTCTATCCGAGAGCAGCATAAAACCTAGTTCTCGCCTTTTCTCCTACAATATTGATCTTCCCTCCGTTCTGGATTCAAAAGCTTTTATTGGCTTTGGCGCTGGAACAGGTGATGCTCACAAGTCTCATGATATACAAAGTTGGCAGTTCAATATAACTGACCGAGGTGGACCAGTCATTATGTCGGCTCCGGGCGATATTAACTTAAAGGGAGGAATAGCTTCCAACGGTGGCAATATTATCCTTAATAGCGGTGGAACTATTGAAGCTAGTGGAGTAATAATTGACTCGACGAATAATGTTGGATTGGGTAACAGTGGTGATATTAAGGTCACAGCAAGGTCAGTTGCTCTCTCCGACGGTGCGCGACTGCTTTCTAGAGTGGTTAGCAACAATGACGGAGGAGATATAACAGTCAAAGCCTCTGAGTTCGTGAACTTTACTGGCTCATTAACTGAGGGAAATTCTACTGGCATATTTGCCACTTCTGACGGGAGTGGTGAACCTGGAAACGTGAGAGTCGAAACTCCAGATTTAATTCTCGAAGGGAGAGCCAGAGTATTATCTGAAGCTTACAATCTCGGAAATGCAGGAGAGTTAACGATTAAGACTGATCGCTTGATAATTCGTGATGGCGCGAGAGTATCTACATTAACCTCTGGTCAGGGAAAGGGAGGAAATTTAATAGTAAATGCGACTGAATCAGTTGAAGTAAGTGGCACTGATGGTGAGTTGCCTAGCGCAATAACTACTAGCGCACTGACCAATGGATTATTCAACCCTGGAGATGCTGGAAACTTAACAATTAATACGGATGAATTAGTTGTTCAAGATGGAGGGATCGTAACTGCTTCTACTGTAACGGCAGGTCAGGGAGGAAATTTAACTGTAAATGCTTCGACAGTAAAACTTAGCAGTACGGGTATCTTAAACAATGGTGATGAAATTCCTAGTGGCTTGTTTACGGATACTAGTAATGTCGGTAATGCAGGAGACTTGACAATTAACACAGATCGCTTAATTGTTGAAAAGGGAGCGGTAGCATCAGCTTCTACCTTTGGTGGAGATTCTCAGCGGAGTCAAGGAGGAGATTTAATAGTCAATGCTTCCTCAATAAAACTATCTGGAAGAGCAGATAGTGGTTTTTCTAGTGGGTTGTATGCTCAAACTTTTGGGGCTGGTCAGGCTGGAAATTTAACGATTAACACACAGGATTTGATTGTCCAGGATCGGGCAAGAGTTACGGTGGCGGCTGGTGGGAATACAACGGTAAGGGTTCCCACAGTACTGCCACGTCTTGTACCTAATATTGAAATACCTCAAAATATTCAAGCTACAGGGGATGCGGGTAACATAGAAGTTACGGCTGATTTTATTTCTCTAGACAACCAAGGACAAATCATTGCTGAAACCGAATCAACAGAGGGTGGAAATATTACCCTGAATGCAAGAGATTTACTCCTACTACGTCACAACAGTTCGATTTCCACAACCGCAGGCACTGACGAAAATCGAGAAGCAGGTGGAAATGGCGGAAACATCACAATTAATACCCCATTTGTTGTTGGTATTCCTAGAGAAAATAGCGATATTACAGCTAATGCGTTCCTGGGAAATGGAGGGAGTGTCACCATTACGGCTCAAGGCATTTACGGACTCAAATTCCGTCCAGACCTAACCCCCCGGAGTGACATTACTGCTAGTTCTGAATTTGGCAATCCTGGCGTGGTGACACTTAATTTACCCGATATCGACCCGAACCGAGGATTAGTGAACATTCCACAACCTCAAGACCCAGATTTAATCGAACAAGGCTGTCCCGCCGATGATAACAGATTTACGGTTACTGGACGCGGTGGTTTACCTCCACAACCCGATGAAGCGCTACGCGCTGAAGCAATTATTCCTCCTACAAATGCCAACCAAACTACTCTAGAAAACCAACCAATACCATCTAAACCAACTCAAATTGTAGAAGCTCAAGGTTGGGTCATTAACGCTCAGGGTCAGGTGATTCTCGTTGCTTACAACCCTAATGTTACATCATCAAATCCTTGGTCGAATAGGCAAGAATGTCATGCACCTTAAAAGGTTATTGAGTCTCTTATTAGATAAATTTTTAAAACCCCTCCCCAACCCTCCCCTAAAAGGAGAGGGAGCAAGATTTATTACTGTCGCCTTGGCAGGATTGAGGGGGATTTATTTTAATTTTATAAGAGGCTTATTAGGAAAAAGGAATTTTTGGCGATCGCACCATCGTTTCCTCGCCTTCATTCTGTTATCCTTACTGACAGTGGCAAGCATCCTAACGTGTTCAGTTGAACCTGTAGCAGGAACAAAATCACTTCTCATTGCTCAATCTACCAATGCCTTAGAATTGGCAATTCAAGCCCAACAATTTTATGAGAGTGGAGAGTTTGAGGAAGCCGTTAACCTCTGGCAACAAGCGGCTGATTCTTATACTCAAGAAGGCAATCAAAAAGGAATAACGGAGAGTTTAATTAATAAAGCTGAAGCCTTGCAAACCTTGGGAATTTATCCTAGAGCCTGCAATACCCTCTTGCAAATCTTTAGAATTGATGAATTAGATTGCAAAGCCTTAATTGAAGATAAAACTCAACAAGATTACTTAATCACAACTCTAGAAAACTATCCTGATTCGGTTACGAAATCCATTGGTCTGCGTAGCCTCGGTGATGTTCTGCAACGACTCGATGATGATAAGAATTTGAAGTTATCCGAAAACTTATTAACCTTAAGCTTAAAGGTAGCTCAAGAGTTGCAATCTGCTCCTAATGAAAGTGCCGCCTTACTCAGTTTAGGAAATAATGAACTAGCCAAAGGGAAGAGAGAACAAGACCAACCGAATACTCCTAGCAAACCTAAACCTACACCTTTATATTGTATCAATAAACTGAGTAAGAATGAAGCCTTTAACAAGGCAGCCAATTACTATCAACAGGCGGCAGCAATTGAATCGGCTTCACCAACAACCAAAATTCAAGCAAACCTCAATCATTTGGATGTATCAATTATTCTTCAAGACTGGCAAACTATCAAGGAACTGTGGAGCAAAATCAACTCAGATCTAAATAATTTGCCGACCAATCGAACAGGAGTTTATGCAAAAATCAACTTCGCCCACAGTTCGATATGTTTGAAACAAACGAATACAACCGATTCACCATCGTGGCAAGACATTGCGAAACTATTAGCTACAACCGTTAACCAAGCTCAAACTATTAATGATCAACGAACCGAATCCTATGCACTGGGTTATCTCGGTGGATTGTATGAACTCAACCAAACCAATTCTCAAGACCTAATTTATGCCCAAGATCTCACTCAAAAAGCCTTACGTTTAGCCAAGCAAATTGAGGCACGGGATAGTACTTATCTTTGGGAATGGCAGTTAGGCTATCTCCTCAAAAAGCAAGGAGATATTAAAGGAGCGATCGCCTCTTACACTCAAGCTTTTTACAGTATCGAATCTCTCCGTCATGATTTAGTTGGTATTCCCAATTCACACACTCAGTTTTCCTTTCGGGATAACATAGAACCTGTGTATCGAGAATTAGTCAAATTGCTGTTGCAAAGGAGCGAACTTAGTCAAGATGACCTAACATTAGCGCGAAATGTCATTCAATCTCTTGAGGTTGCAGAACTCGAAAACTTCCTCCAGTGTAGCTTAGTTGATAATAAACCAGAACAGCTTGATGAAATGATTGATCGGGATGGCAAAACAGCCGCAATTTATCCAATTATTTTGGATAACCGATTAGATATTATCCTCAAATTACCCAATCAAAACTTAATCCACCGTTGGAGTCAGGACACATCTCGCCAAGATGTTGAAACTAGCCTTGATACTTTGTCTATTGCACTCAGCAAACTTGGAGATATTAAAACCACCGTTCTCCCTTTATCAGGAATGGTTTATGACTGGTTAATTCGACCTTTGGAGGCAGATTTAAAAGAAATTAAAACCTTAGTATTTGTCCTAGATAGTTCCTTACGAAAGATCCCAATCGCCGCTCTCTATAACAGTCAAACTAAAAAGTATCTTGTTGAAGACTATGCTACCGCCGTAGTTTCAAGTTCCCAGGTGTTAGAGCCTGAATCTTCAAAACAGGAGGGGTTAAAAAAGGCGTTGATTGCCGGATTAACCAAACAACGTCAAAATCTAAAGATTAGAGAGCAGTCATTTTCTTTTTCTGCCTTAAATAATATAGATGATGAATTAGAAGAAATTAAGAAAATATTCCCTAACTATACTGTACTGCTCAATGATAAATTTCAAACTGAAGCATTTCAAAAGGAGCTTACCTCATCAGGTTACACAGTCGTTCATCTTGCCACTCACGGAAATTTCAGTTCCGATCCCAAACTAACATTTATTCTTACCGCGTCAGACAATCCAATTAATGTTGAGCAATTGCGTGATATTCTGCGAATCAGAAATCAACGTCAACCCGAAGCGATCGCGTTATTAGTATTAAGTGCTTGCCAAACGGCTGAAGGCGACAGGAGAGCAACATTAGGGCTAGCTGGAATGGCTGTGCGATCGGGCGCACGTAGTACCCTAGGGACGCTGTGGAAGGTAGATGATCAGTCTACTAGCTCTTTAATGAGCCATTTTTATCAAGAATTAATTACAGGTAACGTATCAAAAGCTGTAGCACTTCAGCAAGCGCAACTGACTTTATTAAATAACCAGCAGAAACAGCATCCCTATTTCTGGGCACCCTTCATTGTAGTAGGAAATTGGCAGTAGGGAGTGGGAAGATGGGGAGGAGAGTTTTGAGTTTTGTTAGCGTAGCGGGACGATAGTCCGTTTTGAGTTTTGAGTTTCCCAACAACCAACAACCAACAACCAACAACTAACAACCAACAACCAACAACCAACAACCAACAACCAACAACTGCTATAATTTCAAGATATTTATTCTTGCAATTGTGTTTGTAATTTTTGTAACTGTTCCTCTAAATTCCTCACTTGTTGCTCATCTCCTAAACTTTCATATCCAGTCTTAGCCTGATTGAGCCAACGAATAGCTTCCGGCAAATTTCCCATGGCTTCATACACAATTCCTAAACTTGCTTGCGCCACCGCTTGTCCCTCAATATCGTTAGCAGTTTTTGTTAATTCCAGCGCTTGCAAGTAGCGTTCTTTGGCTAAATCAATCAGTCCCACTTGGGCGTAAAGTTCACCGAGAGTCTGGTAAATGGCTGCTGTTTTACTACCCTGAGTTACTAAGGTTTCTAATTGAGCGATCGCTTCGGCAATCAGATTATTTTTTAAATAAACGTCATCCACTAAAATCAAAATTTTTGCCTCTTCAGATAAATTCTGGTTACTGATTTGTTCAATATCCGTTTCTACCTGGTTAACGTCCTCTGAATTCAGTAAACTAAACACTTCCCGCGCTGTTGATTCGCTATTATTTGCCTGAACAGTTATTGAATAAATTCCTCCCAGTTGTAGGGGTGGGTTGCCAGAATATGCAATCTGGGTATCACTCACGTCTTGAGTCCAGTCTACTCCTCCTGTACCCAAAACTCGCACCGTGTAACGGGTTGCTCCTAATACCGGATACCAACGCAGTATAGGATTAATATTTCGCAATGCAGTTCTACGAGGACTAATAATATCTGGAATTGAAGAATCTGGACTGCGAGAAGGGCCAATTGGGCCAGTGGGGGTAACTAGGGGTTGAGAATTTGGCGGACAGAGATTATTTACTCCAGAAACACCCTCTGGAACTCGCGGTTGTTGGCGGTTAGCGTAACAAAAAATAGTTGCTGTTGCGCCTGGTTTTACTTCCAATAAATCACCAGGATTGAGGTCTGTATATTCACTGGGACGTTGAGGTTTTGATTGACCTTGACGCTGAAGAAGTACCTCTCCATTGATAGTCATAATTCTACCAACCGGGGAAGAATTTGTGTTAGATTGAGCTAAGACTAACCCCTGATTTAGAGCGAGTAAGGTTAAATTTAAGAGTATTGAAATTGTTATTTTATTCCTCATTGTTGTCTTCCAGAGAATGCACCCGTTGTTTTGCCATACCAATCCAGATCGTTTCATCAGGTTTGTAGTTGGAAGCGTATGCCAGACATTGTTTCCATTCGAATAATGCACCTTTATTATCCTGTTGATGTTCTAATACTTGGGCAAGGATACAGTGAGCAGGGGCGCGTTCTGGGGTTAATTTAATTGCGTCCTGCAAATGGGCTTTTGCTTCTGCATGACGATAGAGTTTTAGTAATGCCCAACCCATGTTTTTGTGAATATCATATTTTAGTGTTTGCTCTTCAGTTAATGGTAGAGCTTTTTGGAGTCGATCTAGAGCAGCGGTATAATCTTTTTTCCAAATAATGTCTAAACGAGCTAAGTTATTATAAGCGGCAACTAAACCGCCCTCCATGGCAATCTCATATTCCTGATAGGCACGAGTAAAATCTCGTTGGTCTTCGTACATTAATCCTTGGTTATAGTGAGCTGAGGGAGATAAGGGATTGAGTTTTAGGGCTACCCTATAACCTACTTTGGCTTGAGGAAGTTGACCTTTTAAATGATTAGTTACTCCGTACCAGGATGCTAACCAGGATAAACTAAATAATGAGCCGAGTATCCCGACTGAAACTAATAACGGCACTCCCGGTTTGATAAAGTTTATAAAGTTATGCCATTTTTGAGCGCTATTTATAGGAGGCGGTGCATAATTTTCTAGTGGAAATGATTGAGAGGATGGCGAAGACTCTTCTGCTGTAGAATCGGGTGCGGAATCTTCGATAGTTTGGTTTTCAGAATTGTTAGTTTCTGAGGACTGGTACAACTGTCTCTTGAGGTCATCCGCTTGATCAGAGTTGGCATAGTTCAGGTTGTGGGAATGATTGCCATTGCGGTTATTACCGTTATTTATTCCAATTTCAGAAGCAATTAAGTCATGAGACTCGATAAATGCAGGTTCTTTTGATGGAGTTTGTCCATTGCTCAAGGTTTGGTGATTTTTACCATTGAGGTTGGTGTGACCATTGAGTTCTGGCTGTGTTTGGCTTGGGGAGTGAGGCGGTGGAATAGTTGGTGGTTGCGATCGCTGTTTCTGGAATTCCTCTAATTCTTCTCTAACATTCCTGATATTAATATCCGTCCCTGTAACTGATGAGAGCTTTTTCCATAAACTTGCAGCCTTATTATTGATAGAACCTTGCTTGTAAGTTCCGTACTTGATATCTTTCAGACTTATACCTTCCAAAGCTTGCTGAAGGATAGATTTTTCGAGGATATTCAGTTCCGTACCTTTCCCTTCGCCTTTCTGATACAACTGAGCGGCGAACTCTACAAGTTTCGATACTTCGTTAGTATCCATTGGTCAGCTTGGCATCAATTTTTCTCTGAGTATAGCCTGATTTAAACCATTAAATCCGTGGTTTGTCAAGTTCAGATTTCTGAAAAAGTTAATTTTATGAAATTTGTGAATTTTATGAAATGGGACATTTAGCCTCTCAAAAAAATGAGAATGAAATTTATGATTGATTGGCTAGAAAAATCGTGGTTATCTTGATTTAGATAAGAGTTTATTTACATTTTGTTGTCATCCTATGAAGCTCAAACATCTACCAAACATGATCGCTGTCACTTCAATTGTTATCCTCAACGGAATAGGCATAACAGTTGAAAATGCAACCATTCAGCCTATGGCAGCCGTTGCCCAAACCATACATTGTAATGCTGTCCGTTCAGTTAACTCTTTTTGGGCGACAGCCGCACCATCGGGTGTAAATATTCGCTCTGGACCTTCATTAAGTGCTTCTATTGTTGGTCGCTTGGCACCTAATGAACGCCGTTCGTTTAATGCTTGGACTTATGGTGATACTGTTGCGGATATATGGTTAGGAAGACCAGATGCACGGTGGTATCGACTCAGCGGCACAAATCACTGGGTTGCTAGCGGTGTTGTTAATGGCAATCCCAATCCTGCACCTCCTCCACTTTGCAATAACACTAATCCTGGAACACCAGATTTTACTCAATCTGTGTACCGTCAAAATAATCCATTTTGGCGAAGTGGATATGCGCCAAGATCGACTAACCCTCCAATCTACAGAATGTGGAACTCTAACGCTAAAGGTAACTGTACTTGGTATGCAAATGGACGGGCAAAACAATTAGGGCGTAATGCCGCTAGAGTGGATAGAATGCTAGGCAACGCTTATGATTGGGACAATCAAGCTCGTGCTGCTGGTATTACCTTGTCGAGAACACCTCAAGTTGGTGCGATCGCTCAATGGGAATATGGTCACGTAGCAGTAGTGGAACGGGTTAATTCAGATGGCACTATCCTGATTTCCGAGTCTAGTTACTCAAATACAAGTGGCACTAGCTGGGATTTCCTATACAGAACCCGAACAATTCGTGCCAGCGAACCCAGTATCTTTATTCTGCCCTAATTCAAGATAAATCCTGATTAGGCTTTAAAACTCAAGCGATCGCACTTTACCACCAAATGCGATCGCTCTTAATCAATGATTGAGGTAACTCCATGCTGAGATTTTTTTGTTTAACTCTTGCCTTATCTACAACCTTGATTTCATCAATAGCTCAAAGTACCGTAAGCAAACATCCATCTAAAATTCCTCTGCATTTACTAATTTCAGATGCAAACAATGACACCCCAGCTTGCTATATGCAAACACCGGATGGTACAACGGTAGACCTTACTAGTATCTGTGGAAAAGAACCCAGAAATCCTGCTAGACCGCCTGCTGTAAATTGTCCACAAATTACCGATCCAGAGCGTAGAGCATTATTTGCTCAGTCCTGCGGTAATAACGCTGAGTGTTTAGCCAATTTGGGATGCCAACAGCCACCCAAACCCCTGTTTCTTCCCCTAGATGGGTCTACACCAGGCTAGGCTCAAGAGTTACGATTAGAAAGTAAGGAGCATTGACAATAATATGCAAACTTCCATAACTTTTTTATCGGCTTGGGCAAGACTAAAAAATCGGAAAATTACCTGTGAACAAGCCCTAAACTTCCTCGTAGATGAACAAGGAACAGTTAACCTCGATCAACTCGATCCAGAAGTAACCTATCGCTTCTTTCGCCAACTTCCTAACCGCAACGATTTACCTCCTGTAATTCCCCTACTACTCTGGCGCGGCTGTTATTACTTAGGTAGTCCAATTTCAATCAAAGAAGCAGATATCCAAAACCTCAGCGATCGCACCCTCACCAATATTAAAATTATCCCCATTACCGAGAAAAGTTATCGCGCTTGGCATCTCACCCAAACCTTTAACGGAAACGGCATCAATTCCACTTCAATTATCAATCCCATTACAGGCGAATCCGAACCCGAAAACATAACCGAAACCACAGAAATTTATCTCAAAAAAGCTAGTGATCAAATCACCCGAATTAAAACCATTATTTCCGGTGCATTACGTAACCGCGCCAGTGATATTCACCTCGAACCCACACCAGAAGGCTTACGAGTTCGCTATCGAATTGACGGCATTTTGCGAGATATTACCACTCTACCACTGGATATAAGTCGCTCTTGTATTATCGCCCTGAAAGTAATGTCAAATATGGACATTGCTGAAAGCCGCCGTCCCCAAGATGGACGAATTGGTGAAAATTATACCTCCGATGATGAAACCGAATTAGGCTTAGATATGCGGGTTAGTACCCTTCCTTGTGTCGGTGGTGAAAAAGTTGTAATTCGCTTACTTCCCCGACAAAATCCCTTTTCTGGCTTGCAAGACTTAGGCTTTTCTCCTAAAAAATTAGACATCTATAAAACCTGGTTAAATCAACCCCAAGGAATGATTATTCTGACGGGTCCTACAGGTTCTGGTAAAACCAGTACTCTCTATAATTCCTTACAAGCTGTTGCGACTGAAAATGTTAATGTTGTCACGGTAGAAGACCCGGTAGAATATATTTTACCCCGCATTACTCAAACCCAAGTATTAGAAGCAGCGGGTATGACGTTTGCCGCCGGATTGAGGGCAATTTTACGTCAAGATCCCGATATTATCATGGTTGGGGAAATTCGAGATGCTGAAACCGCCGAAACAGCTATTCGTGCCGCATTAACGGGGCATTTAGTATTGACAACTTTACATACAAATGATGCCGTCAGTGCCATTCCCCGGCTTAAAGATATTGGCCCTGATCCGGGTTTAGTCAGTGATGCCCTATTAGGAATAGTTGCCCAACGCTTAATTCGTAAAATTTGTCCTCACTGTACCGAATCTTATACTCCTACTGAAGCAGATTTAAAGAAATTGGGGTTATCAATGCAAGAAGCTAATCCGAAGGCTTGGCGTTACGGAAAGGGGTGTAATAAGTGCTTTAATTCTGGGTATTTAGGGCGAGAAGCGATTGTTGAATTACTGAATGTTGATGATACGGTACGACAGTTAATTTATGAAGGGACAATGACTCAGTTGCATCGTTATTTGAATGAAATTAAGTTTGATTCGTTTCGGATGGCGGCAATTGAGAAAGTCACTCAGGGCGTGACAACTCTCAAAGAGGTGTTGCGTGTTTTGCCCCACAGTGCTTTATACCGCAAGGGTTATTCCGATTGTAAGTAATTCATGAGGTAAGTAATTATGATGTCATCCAATTCTACGACTGGGAGTATCGATGATTTCTTCCAACGCTTCGAGAAAATTATGCTTCAGGCTTGGAGTGAAACAGGTTTTGGACATATAGAAGTGAATAGCGAACGATTCAGGGAGGATAAAATTCGGGTCATTATTCGAGGCTCAACATCTTACTGTTATGTGATTACAAATGAAGAGGTTGAGAAGAGGATGAACTGATATTACTTCCTTTGCCTAATCGCTAATTGGCTATTGCTAATTAATTGCAGTAACCTAGAATCTCGCCCAATCAAGAACTATGAACAATTGTAAAAAGTCTATCAAAAATTGGATTCAGAGAACAATGAACTGTTATGATACTACCGTTCTTGATGATTGCTAGTGTATTTTTGTTCCTAATTCTAAGTCCTACAAAGAAGGACGAATCCAAGAAAACTCCGGAACAAGAGTTGGGGAGATTCGCCAAGTATCTCTCTCTTGTTAATAACAAGTCTTCTAAGCCCTAAAATTCGGACAAAAGTTTTGAGATTTGTCTCAGGTTGTGTGGCACGGTTGAGATGATCGGCACATCTGAGGCAGTAGGAAAGACAAGTCAATATCTATTACATACACCTGGCATTTGATGGGTGTGAGTCTCACGAAGCCGGGGGAGTGGATCGTTGTTATCCGCTTCTCCGGTTTTGGGTTTTTCAAGGGAGGTTTTCCATGTTGAAGACCAATAGTTTGGTGTGTCGATAGATTCGTAAAATTCACAATTCATTGTGTTTACACTACACCAGGAGAAATAATCATGGCTACTCCTAACTTTGATTTCGATAGCGTTCTTGACCAACAGATTGAAGAAGGTGGGAAAACTCATGTTTTCTTTACCAATGGAATTTTTACAGCCCAAGACGGCTACGATCAAGTAGTTGAGACAATTGCTAAGACCTTTGCCCCTAAAGATAACTTACCCAATTCACTGCAATTTGGTCAGGGTTATCATAATGAATCGGTTCTGGATGACTGGCAAGAAGTCGGAACTCAAGCTATTGATTTTTTGAAAAGTGCTGTGGGAGTTCTCTTTAATCCAGGCTCTCTGATTGAAATTATCCAGAGTGGCTTGTCACTGGCTACCCTTACTAACAAATTCATCCAAGCTCTAGACTCAACCTTTTCCAATAATTTTGACCTAGCCGAAGCTTACGAGCAATTCTGGTCTGATGATCCCTCAAAAAGTCAACCTGAAATTAATGCTATCAAGACCCAAGTCGAGCCTTGGCTTAACCCGAATGGCAATGATGCTGTTCTTTTCATATCCCATTCTCAAGGCAATTTTTTTACAGAAGATGCCTTGCAAATCATGAAGCCTAATATTGATTCCGAACGGGTCAGAATCATTGCTCTTGGCTCACCCACCGCCTACTCGTCTGCTGGAGGTATTCAGGATCTTATAACTGGCAGCTCTGGAACGTACCGGGGTGCTAATGACATGAATGAAAATGATCCAGTCACCTATTTTCAAAAAGGAAATTATGACACCGTATATTCGTTCCTTCAATTAACGTTTCTGAGTTTATTTAATGTTGGTTCCGTTTTATCTCTCTTACCAGGCATCGGTTATTCTGCGGCTTCTCTAGCCTCAGCGTTAGCTACAAATGTCTTAGCTAGCATTGCTCCAAAACATTATCATTTTTTGTCAGGTGTTTTAGGGATTATATCTCATCCAACTGAACTATCTGACGGCGGTGCTCATGACCTTTCAAAAAGGTATTTACCTAAGCCAGAAGTCCACGAATATTTTACTGAATTTGCTAAGGAATTGGTTTACGAGTTTCAACCGAAAGGCTACTACTTCCCCCACGGCAAAGTATCTCCAGGCAATCAAACAGATGACGACGACTGGATTGAAGGCGATGGTACGCTTGAGGGTGCTGGCAGAAACGATGTTTTGCGTGGCAACGGTGGCGATGATACCTTAATCGGTGGAGAAGGCTACGATCTTTTAGACGGTGGAGAAGGAAAAGATACAGCCAATTACTCTAGCAGTCCAAACGGAATTGTTGTACAAGCCAAACAATACGCTGGGTCTGATATTTATGAAGTTCAGGATGGCTTTGACACAGTAGACACCCTTGGAAATATTGAAGTCATTAGTGGATCAGATCAAGATGACATCATGGTTGGAGGTGACTACAAAGATATATTCTACGGTCAAAATGGTGATGATAAATTCCTAGCACAGGGAGGAGACGACGAGTTTTACGGTGGTGCAGGTGATGATATAGCAGTTGGTGGAGAAGGAAATGACGATCTCAGAGGTGAAGATGGAAATGATGTTTTAAGTGGAGAAGATGGAAACGACTTCCTCTACGGTGGTGCTGGAGAAGATACTCTCATCGGCGGTACAGGTGAAGACAAACTATTCGGAGAAGCCGGAAACGATGAACTCATAGGAGAAGACGATAACGACTTCCTCTACGGCGGTACAGGAGATGACAAACTTTTTGGCGGAAATGGCGATGACGATTTACGCGGTGAAGAAGGAATAGATCACCTCTATGGAGAAGACAATAACGATAAACTCTACGGTGGTAGTGAAAACGACTTCCTCTATGGCGGTATAGGCGAAGATCACCTTTATGGAGAAGCAGGAAATGATGAACTAAGAGGAGAAGATGAAAACGACTTTCTCTACGGCGGTACAGGAGATGACAAACTTTTTGGCGGTACAGGAGATGATGATCTGCGTGGAGAAGAAGGAATAGATCACCTCTATGGAGAAGACAATAACGATAAACTCTACGGCGGTAGTGAAAACGACTTCCTCTACGGTGGTACAGGCGAAGACAAACTATTCGGAGAAGACGGAAATGATGAACTAAGAGGAGAAGATGATAGAGACTTCCTCTACGGCGGTACAGGAGATGATGCTCTCATCGGCGGAAGTGGCGATGATAATTTACGCGGTGAAGAAGGTGTAGATTACCTTTATGGAGAAGAAGGTATAGATACCCTTTACGGCGGTAGTGAAAATGACTTCCTCTACGGCGGACTAAACAATGACTTCCTCTACGGTGAAGCGGGAGACGACGAACTTCACGGTAACGAAGCCAACGATGAACTCTACGGCAATACAGATAATGATGAACTCTACGGCGATGACGGCAACGACTACCTAGAAGGTGGCAATAACGACGACTACCTGTCAGGCGGGAACGGTTTCGATGAACTCTACGGTCAATCTGGCAACGACTACCTAGAGGGTAACGCAGGCGACGACTACCTAGACGGCGGCATTGGTGCAGACATCCTCCACGGCGGTACAGGTCGAGACCAACTCTACGGTCAATCTGGCAATGACTACCTGTATGGCGAAGCAGACAATGACGAACTCTACGGCGGTACAGGTGCAGATATTCTCGATGGCGGCACAGGTGAAGACTTTCTCTACGGTAACGCCGGGAAAGACGAACTCTACGGCAATGCAGGTCATGACACCTTAGAAGGCGGTGAGGGTGATGACCATCTGGAAGGAAATGCGGGTGACGATATCCTTCACGGACAAGATCACAAGGACTACCTCAACGGTAACGAGGGTAACGACGAACTCTATGGTGAAGCAGGCGATGACTTCCTCATCGGAGAAGCAGGTGACGACATCATTGACGGCGGGAGTGATATCGATACCGTCAGCTATGAAAACTCACCAAATGGCGTTGTCGTTAATATTGACGAAAGCCAATCCTACAACCATAACCGCGAAGATCGAGCATCACAATTCATTACCGATGTCAACCCCAGCGACTACTACACCGACCTCGAATCTAATTTTGACATCAACTCCGGCACTGCCTATGACGGGTTCGGCACCACAGACACCCTTAAAGATTTAGAGAATATCATTGGTTCCGAATTTGATGATGTTCTGATTGGTAATAGTCAGGATAATAATATCCGCGCATTAGGCGGGAATGACCTACTACTGAGTACTGCTGGAAACGACCAATTTGACGGGGGAAATGGCACAGATACCCTTAGCTTACGCCGCGACCCCGGTGCAGTGAGAGTGAACTTAGAAACAGGTCGAGTGATTGATGGTTGGGGGAATCACGATATCATCTTCCCCACTCCCGACAATGATTCCATCTCTACGATTGAAAACATCATCGGTTCTCGCTACGATGACGAACTTCTCGGCGACAATAACGCCAATATCATTACCGCTGATGCTGGGAACGACTTCATCGAAGGGAAAAGCGGTGATGACCAACTTTACGGCGAACAAGGCGATGATGAAATTAGCGGTGGTTTGGGCCAAGACCGCATCTTTGGTAACGAAGGTCTAGATACTATCTATGGCGATATCAAAGGAGTTGAGGATGTCGGGGATAATGACTACATCCGTGGGGGTGATGGCGATGACTTGATTTATGCTGGCGGTGGGGATGACATTGTTGCAGGTGATAGCGGTTACGGGAATGATGTCATCTATGGCGATGCTGGCAACGATATTTTAGAAGGCGGTGCTGGTAATGATTTTATCAGCGGCGGGACGGGGAGCGATCGCCTCTCTGGCAATACCGAAAACGACCAACTCTACGGCGATGCAGGGGACGACACCATCTACGGCGGTACAGGGAACGACTTCCTTGACGGCGGTGATGATAATGATTATCTCGAAGCGAACGAAGGCGACGACCGCCTCTTCGGTCAAACTGGGAATGATATCCTAATCGCCGGGACTGGCAATGACCAACTCTGGGGAGGCGATAACGATGACCAGCTTTACGGTAAAGCGGGAGATGATTACCTCGCAGGCGAATCAGGAAATGACTATTTAGAAGGTGCAGACGGTAACGACGAACTTTACGGTCAACAGGGAGATGACTATCTTGATGGTGGCACAGGCAATGACCACCTCATCGGTGCCGATGGAAATGATGTGATTATCGGACAAACCGGATTTGATTACCTCGATGGCGGTGCTGATAATGATAATCTCAGTGGTGGCGATGACGATGACCTACTCTATGGACAAGCTGGCGATGATATCTTAGATGGCGGAACTGGAAGCGATCGCCTCGATGGCGGTGACGATAACGACTTTCTCTATGGACAAGCTGGCAATGATTATTTAGAGGGTGGAGAAGGAAGCGATCGCATCTATGGTGCAGAAGGTGACGACGAACTCTACGGACAAGCTGGCGATGACTATTTAGACGGCGGGACTGGCGATGACCACCTGGAAGCGGGAGACGGGGACGATAAACTTTATGGTCAAGCTGGCAATGACTATTTAGATGGCGGGACTGGACACGACCATTTAGAAGGCGCAGACGGTGATGATGTAATTATCGGACAAGCGGGAATTGATTACCTCGACGGTGGTGTGGGGAATGACCAACTTAGCGGCGGTGACGATAGCGACCAACTTTTCGGTCAAGCTGGAGATGATATCTTAGATGGCGGTGCTGGCAATGACCAAGTTATTGGCGGCGATAATAACGACCAACTCTTCGGTCAATCCGGTAACGACTATCTGGATGGCGGTAATGGTGATGATCGCCTCAGTGGTGGCGAGGGAGATGATGATCTCTACGGTCAAGCAGGCGATGATTTCCTGGATGGCGGTGCTGGGAATGATATCCTAGACGGCAGCGAAGGTGATGACCAGTTATTTGCAATAGCTGGAGATGACTATCTTGATGGCGGTATCGGGAATGATTACCTCGATGGTGGTGATGGTAATGATACCCTTTACGGTCGAGAAGGAGATGATGAACTCGACGGTGGTGCTGGGGATGACCGTTTAGAAGCAGGAGACGGGAATGACCAACTATTGGGTCAAGCTGGATTTGATTACTTGGATGGGGGTTTCGGCAACGACCAACTTTTAGGGGGTGACGGAGATGACCGACTCTACGGTCGAGAAGGGGATGATATCCTCGATGGTGGTGCAGGGATAGATTACCTGGATGCAGGGACAGGAAGCGATCGCATCCTTGGTGGTGCTGGTAATGACCAACTCTATGGGGATATCGGTGATGACATCCTCGAAGGCGGTGCGGATAACGACTATTTAGATGGAGGTTCCGGCAAAGACCAACTTACAGGCGACGAAGGAAACGACCAAATTTATGGTCGAGAAGGGGATGATATCCTGGATGGCGGTACGGGTGATGATGACCTAGAGGGAGGTGCAGGTGAAGACCAGCTTACTGGTAGTGATGGCAATGACCGCCTTTATGGTGAAGGAGATCAGGATACCCTCGATGGCGGTAATGGCAATGACCTCCTCGACGGCGGTGATGGTAGCGACCAGCTTGCAGGAAATGCAGGAAACGATACCCTTTACGGTCGTAGTGGCTATGATACCCTCGATGGTGGCGCTGGCAATGACTCGCTTTGGGGGAATGAAGATGATGATACTCTCACTGGATTTGCTGGCAATGACTATTTAGATGGCGGTTCTGGAAAAGACCAACTTTTAGGAGGTGAAGGAGATGATCGCCTCTACGGTCAAACCGAAAACGACACCTTAGAAGGCAATTCCGGGAATGACCTGCTGTATGGTGGAGATGGGGATGACGAACTATTCGGTAATGACGGTTTAGACCGTCTCTATGGTGGCACGGGGAATGACCTCCTAGATGGGGGGAATAGTTCTGACCAACTTTGGGGTGAAACGGGAAATGATACCCTCTATGGTCAAGCTGGAACCGACTACTTGGATGGTGGAGAGGGGGATGATGATTTGTATGGGGGCGAGGGTAGCGATCGCCTCTACGGACAAGCAGGTCATGACTTCCTCGATGGCGGTGCTGGCAATGATTTATTGCAAGGTAGCTTTGGCGATGACTACCTTTATGGTCAAAGTGGTGAGGATATCCTTGATGGCGGAAGTGGCGATGATTTCCTCTGGGGTGGTGAGCATTCTGATACCCTATTGGGTCAGGATGGGAATGACTATCTCAATGGCGGAGAAGGACGCGATCGCTTAGAGGGGAACAGCGGCAATGATGTACTCTTTGGTCAGGAGGGTGCAGACATCCTGGATGGCGGGACTGGTAATGATTACCTGGAGGGTGGGTTAGACGATGACCAACTTACAGGCAGTGATGGTAACGACCAACTTTACGGTCAGGAGGGGAACGATACCCTTGATGGTAGTGCAGGGAATGATTACCTGGACGGTGGGTTAGGTGATGACCACCTGATCGGCGGTAGCGGGAACGACCAATTCTATGGTCAGGAGGGTGCAGATATCCTTGATGGTGGTATCGGGGATGATCTCCTCGACGGCGGCGCAGATAATGACCAACTTACAGGTAGCGACGGTAGTGACCAACTCTATGGTCAAGGGGGTGATGATAGTTTAGATGGCGGCAATGAGGATGATTACCTCGAAGGCGGTTTGGGGGATGACCAGCTTTTAGGGGGTGCAGGACACGACCAACTTTATGGTCAGGAGGGGAATAATACTCTAGATGGGGGTACGGGGGATGACTATCTGGAAGGTGGAGATGGAATTGACACCCTTTTAGGACAATTTGGGGATGATTACCTGATTGGGGGTGCGGGTGATGACCTACTCGATGGTGGTGCTAACCAGGATTGGTTAGAGGGTGGTACGGGTAATGACCGACTCTACGCCCAGAGTGGTGATGATATTCTTAATGGCGGTGAGGGTGACGATTTGCTCTATGGTGGTACGGGGATGGATACGTTCCTTCTCGGTGCTAACAGTGGGTCTGATACTCTTTTCAACTTTACTGTTGGTGTGGATTTGATTGGATTAATGGGAGGGTTAACCTTTGAGGATCTGCTCATTACTCAAGGGAGTGGTACTCAAGAAAATGATACCTTGCTCACTCTCAATAGTAGTGGTGAACTGCTTGCCTCATTGAGTGGTGTTCAAGCTAATACCCTGACAAGTTTTGATTTCTCCATTATCTAGGATTGCGGTTACGGATGGGCAGCTTAAGTACGTATCACCCCGTCATACTAAATCCGGGTTGATTA
>DNGI01000310.1 GCA_003486645.1 Cyanobacteria bacterium UBA11370
ACAAACATCAATGGAAAACCACCAAACAACCAACAACCAACAACCAACAACCAACAACCAACAACCAACAACCAACAACCTGCTAGCCGCAACCGGACTCTGCAAAAGCTTTGGCGGTATCAAAGCAGTCGATAAAGCGGATATTTTCGTAGAACAGGGTAGTATTACAGGTTTAATTGGACCCAATGGAGCAGGAAAAACTACTCTATTTAATTTACTATCAAACTTTATCCAACCCGATTCAGGTCGAGTCATTTTTGATGGCGAACCCATCCAGAACTTACCCCCCCATCAAATCGCCCAACAGGGTATGATTCGTACTTTTCAAGTAGCACGAGTACTCTCTCGGTTATCGGTAATGGAGAATATGCTTTTAGCCGCCCAAAAACAAACTGGGGAAAACTTTGTAGATGTTTGGTGGCAACCCCAAAAAGTACGATATGAACAACGCCAATTAAAAATAAGAGCGAAGGAAATTTTAGAATCAGTGGGTTTAGCAGCTAAAGCAAAAGATTATGCTGGATCGTTATCTGGGGGACAACGTAAGCTGTTAGAAATTGCCAGGGCAATGATGACTGAACCCCAACTAATTTTATTAGATGAACCCGCAGCAGGAGTTAATCCAACGTTAATTAATCAAATTTGTGAATATATTTTGGAATGGCGGAAGCAGGGCAAGACATTTCTGATTATTGAACACAATATGGATGTGATTATGTCATTGTGCGATCGCGTGTGGGTGTTAGCTGAAGGTCGCAATCTCGCCGATGGGAAACCAGAGGAAATTCAAAATAATTCCCAAGTTCTAGAAGCCTATTTAGGTCAATAATAGAATTGGGAGGAACTAAGAAGATACTCACCTCACTAATCAACTAATTCTCATCGGTTTTAATTCTCTTACTTTATCGATTAATTTATTCCTTCTGTCGCTGCTAATTTCTAACTCAAAACTCTATTGCCAATCGCGCTGTACCATAAGCCGCCGCCGTATGAATAGAGGGTACAATAGAAACCTGAAGCTGACGACTTCGGATGGCTGTCCAAGTCGAATTTTTAGCACCACCCCCAGCGGTATAAATGCGAGTTAGTGGGGTTGCGCCGAGTTGTTGCAATAACTGATAACCCCGTGTTTCAATTCTGGCTATACTTTCGAGTAAACCATGAAGAAATTCTACAGGTTGATCAGGTCGAGGTTCTAAGCGAGGTGAAAGATAAGGGTCATTAATCGGAAAGCGATCGCCGACTTTAAGTAAGGGATAATAATCCAAATAACTCTCTAGATTTGGGTCAATTTGCTGGCTAAGATGTTCCAATTCAGCATCATTAAAAAACTGCCGTAACACCGCCCCACCAGTATTTGAAGCCCCACCTGTTAGCCATAAATCACCCAGTCGGTGACTGTAAATTCCATATTCAGAATTATCGACGCGAGTTTCACTTAAAAGCTTTAAAACTAAGGTGGAACCCAACGATGTTACTGCCTCACCCGGATACTTAGCACCACTGGCAAGAAAAGCAGCAATACTATCAGTTGTACCCGTACAAATGATGCAATCTTTTCCTAATCCTAACTGATTATAAATATCTGATTTTACCTCGCTGACAGGTGTTCCAGGAGCAAGAACTTTAGGCAGTATTGGTGTTAGTGATAATTCTTCTATCCAGATAGGATAGCATAATTGTTCTGAGTCATAACCTAATTTTAAAGCATTATGATAGTCACTAATCCCTAACTGACCATGTAGTAAAAAAGCTAACCAATCTGCCTGATGTAAAAAGTAGTAATTTTGGATTTCGGATTTTGAATTTTGGATAACCCAGAGAAGTTTGGCTAAACTAGAAGTAGCACTTAATACAACATGATTGGCAGGAGCAATTGTTCTTAATTGTTCCATCATTGCTACTCCTCGATTATCATTGTAGAGGAGTGGTGAGCTAACAGGATTGCCAGTGCGATCGCATAATAATACTGTACCTGAAGTGCCATCAATTGCTACTCTAATAATATCTCGACGAATCGTGTTGGGAATCTGTTCAATTAGGGTAAATAAGGCATTTTTCCAACTTGTTGTTAAATTAGTCGCATTTATTTCGGTAAAAGCATATTCAGTTTCAGCTTGAATGGTTCCTGCGGCATCAATAACCACCGCTCGTGCGCCAGACGTGCCGAAATCAATGCCAAGATAAAAGCTCATACAATTACAAAATTATACCCAATTTTTGTTTACATTCTATCTCCTGAACTTCTATTGAGTTAATAATTGCTAGAGTGTAGTCATGAACCTACTGTGAGAACAACCTCATGAAAAAACCCTTATTTGCCACCTATCTTGTCCTTCTCTTTACAGGATTTGGCGCAACGCCTCCGTCTGTACCCGTCAGTGCGGAAACGCCTTTAGTGACCTCTCAGGTTTCGCAAACTTCGCCAAACCCTTCTACCCCTTTACAACCCCAAGTAGAACTACTCAATCCAGGGAGCGAACCCAGGCAAATATTACGTTTTGAACCTGCGGCGAACGCCAAACAAACTACCATCATGACGATGAGTATGGATATGTCAGGAACTGTAGAAAGTGAATCCATACCAACGATGGCGATACCAACTATGGATTTCCCGACTATAACGATGACTCTTGAGGCAGCAACAAAACCCCTTAATAATGGCGATATTCAGATTGATTTGGCTTACTCTAATGTTGATGTAGGTTCAGATACAACAGCGCCACCAGACGTTCTTGAGATGATGCGATCGCAACTTCAAATACTCACAGCCCTAAAAATGTCTTATGTGATTGACAACCAAGGTACAACCAAAAATGTTAATGTAATTTTGCCTGACAAACTCGATCCTAACCTCAAACAATTTGTAGATCAACTCTTAAATTCTTTGGAACAATTCGCTATTTCACCATTTCCAAACGAAGCAGTAGGAGTGGGAGCAAAATGGCAGATTGTCAGTTCACTTCCCCTGATGGGTTTGCCCGCCAATGAAATGAAAATGATCTATGAAGTGGGGAATATTCAAGATGACCAAGTGACATTAAATGTCACCATGGGAATGCAAGGAGGTTCCTTAACATCAACGGAACTGCCATTCCCTGGACTACCTCCTGATCTCGATTTAACTATCAAGTCTATGGCTATTCAAAGTACGGGAACGCTAATTTTAGAATTGGATCAAATTATGCCAATCAGCGGTCGTACATCTACAGTGTCTAATATGGAGATGTCGATTAATAATCCTAACATCAATGAACCCATGAATATGAAAATGAACTCCACGATAGACATGACGATAGAGTCTCCCTTTTAATTGGCATAAAATCTATGCTCAATCTGAGATAACTTCTCCTCAATTTGAAAATGATTGAGTTGATGCCATTCATCCGCGATCGCTAAAATTTGCCCAATGACGGAATGAAAATTTTGTGAACTAGAAATATCCGTCATTTCCCAACTGCCTTGATCAATGGCAGTATCCTCCAGAGTAGCAATACTTTGCTCTAATTCTATCCTCGCCTGTTTAAGCAATTGACCGAGCCGTTTAGCATTGCGTTTTTTGGCTTTAAGTTGTTGGCGTGTTTGTAACATATCAATCAAGGGGGACTTACAAAAAGACTGACCACTTTAACGGTTTTGACTGAGATGAACCACAAATTCATCCCACCCTACGGGAAGTCGGGGAAAGCGTCTACATCCCTCATCTTTCCTAGGTGGCTACTTACAGATTTCTTAGAATTTCTTTAAAGGTCAGGATCAAATGCAAAGATCCCCGACTTCTTCAAGAAGTCGGGGATCTGAATTGCTCATCATAAAACCTCACCCCCTCACCCTCTCACCCTCTCACCCCCTCACCTCAAAAACTCCTATCCCTATACACTAACCTCCAGCGGCTCCCGAAGAAGCAGCATTAAGTTTTGGAGCTGCCATACTAGAAGAAGGTGGTGTAATTTCGTGCCATCCTGGAGGCGCAAACTGGGGCAAAATTTCGCGGCTAAACGCTTCGGCTGCTTTAGAACGGTAGCGATGAGGATTAACAATTAAAGACAGCATTCGCTTCACCACCACTCCGTCAATATTAGCTCGATGCAAAACCCCCATTTGTAATTCTTTTTCTATCGCCGAAATTGAAACAAATGATGCTCCTAATCCCGATTGCACCGCATTCTTAATCGCCTCAATTGAGTTAAGTTCCATTTCTACTCTCAAACGCCGAGTATCAATCTCACAGCGAGTCAGCACTTGGTCAATGACCTTGCGAATTGTCGATTGTGAATCTAAGGCAATGAACTGTAACTTATACAAATCGTCCCGTTGGATTGTCATTACTTTTGCCAGAGGATGAAAGACGGGTAAAATCAACGCCAACTCATCTTCCGCATAAGGCATAATATGTAGAGTTTCATGAAGTTCAGAGGGAACCTCACCCCCAATAATTGCCAAATCAACCTGTCCATTGGCAACCGACCAGGACGTGCGGCGAGTCGAGTGAACCAGCAATTGAACCGCAACATCCGGATACCGCTGGCGGAACAACCCAATCATGCGAGGGAGGAGATAAGTCCCTGTCGTTTGAGAAGCCCCTACAATTAGAGTACCCCCCTGGAGATTTTGCAAGTCCTCAATCGCACGACAAGTTTCTTGACAAAGGGTCAGAATTTTTTCCCCATAACTCAAGAGTAGGTGTCCCGCTTCTGTTAATTGAGCGCGACGACCGCCTCGGTCAAATAAAGGCACATCAAGCTGCCGTTCTAAGTTTTGCACCTGTAAACTCACAGCGGGTTGTGAAACATACAGACTATCAGCAGCACGTTTGAAACTCCCCTCAGTAGCGATCGCTTTGAGAATGCGGAGTTGATCGAGGGTGAAAGGAAGGTCAGACATAGAGCAAACCATCAAGAAAGGAGCAACGGAGGCACTTGCATAGGGACTTGATAAGGCGTTGAAGTTCAGCAATGGATCGGATTGCTTGCAACGAACCTGTAAACCTCTACTGAAATCGACAGTAACACAACACGGGATCAAGTCTTTGACAATTATTGCTAAGATGAAATATTTGAAGAATCGACTGCCATTTCTATGAGTTTCTCGACGGGGCTGACGGTCAGCCATTGGGTGATGGTAGGCTTATTGTTGGGGTTTGCGATCGCGCACAGTGGTTTAGCTGCACTCCGACCTTGGGGTGAGAAGTACATCGGTGCTAGATTGTACCGAGTTTTGTTTGCCCTAGTCAGTCTACCCCTCGCTGTTGTATTAATTATTTACTTTTTCAATCACCGCTATGATGGCTCTCAGTTATGGCAGGTGCAAGGCATTCCCGGCCTAAAATCCTTAGTCTGGGTACTTTCGGCAGTTTCCTTTCTGTTCCTCTATCCCGCTACTTTTAATTTATTGGAAATTGCTGCCATCCAAAAGCCCCAAGTTCATTTATATGAAACAGGTATTATCCGCATTACCCGCCATCCCCAAATGGTTGGACAAGTAATTTGGTGTATTGCCCATACTCTCTGGATTGGTACTACATTTACCCTTATTACCTCAATAGGATTAGTCCTACACCATCTTTTTGCCGTCTGGCATGGCGATAGACGGCTGTTAGCGCGGTATGGCGAAGCCTTTGAGGCAGCAAAAGCCCGTACCTCAGTGATTCCCTTCCTGGCAATTCTCCAAGGACGGCAGACCCTAAAATGGGACGAGTTTCTCCGACCCGCCTACCTAGGAGTCATTGGGTTTATTGGACTATTGTGGTGGGCACATCCTTTGTTGATACAATCAACAGCACAAATTAACTGGTAGAGAGAGTTTTGAGTTTTGAGTTTTGTTAGCG
>DNGI01000520.1:0-6240 GCA_003486645.1 Cyanobacteria bacterium UBA11370
ATAATCTGTCACGCATTTAAATTGGGTATCAGTATCGACCAAGCTGGTCGCACTTCAATGATTCTGTAATTATTGACAATCAGGTTTAAATGACGAACAGCTTACGCCCAACAGCTACTGAAGAAATCTGATCGCCCTCCCCTAACCTAATCAAATTCGGGTGCCCAAACCTCAGCGACTACCAACTCCCATCCGGGTAACAATTCCGGGACTGTCAACACATCCCCATCCCGCAATACCACTGTTTCTACACCCGAACGAAAAACCTCCATTGTCCGACTGCGCGGATCAACTAACACCCCAACCTGGGTTCCTAAAGCTAAAAACTCCTGAATCTTCTGGGGCAACTTGGATAAAGAGTCAGTTTTAGACTTAACTTCAAACATTAAATCGGGGACTAATTGAGCATAATCTCCTGTCGTTCGCCGTAACCGTTCCGCACGCACAAAAGACGCATCCGGGGCACGCACATCCTCCGAAGAATTGGGTAGAATAAATCCTGCATTGGATGCCGTAACTCGCCCTAACCTACGAGGTCTGACCCAATTACCGAGAAGTCGAATAATCTCAGCCGCAATTTCATCGGATTCATACCCTGACGGACTCATAACAATAATCTCCCCACTGACCAACTCCATCCGGTAGTCTGGATATTGCACTTGTAATTTTTCCAGGTCTTTAACCGTTAATCCTAGCATCGGCCTTCTCCGGTATTGGGAAACACCTCTATCCTTCAGAGTAGCCCGAAATTAGACAAATAGCGATCGCGTTGCCAAGCGATGAAGACACCTATAGCAAAAGGCAGAGGGCAGCTATGCTGAAGGGAGGCATATTGACGGGTTTACGAAAGCTTTACTGATCGGTTAATTACGCCCTGATCGAATACTTGACCATCTGTACCAATAGCAGTGATTAAAATGCGATCGCCATACACTTCATAAGCTGCAAAACCCAACTGTTCTGCCGAATAAACTGTCCATTCGGAACGTCCAACAGGTCGAGTTCCCGCCCCACTACCCGTAATCATATAAGTCGTACCATTAATCGAATTAGTACGTTCATAATGATGGTCATGGCCGTTAATATAGAGTTGCACGCCGTATTTTTGGAAGAGGGGAGTTAGGGTTTCAATAAAGGGTTGATTCAATCCATAGTGACCGGACGAATAAATCTGATGATGTCCGAATACTACTTTCCAGATTGCATCACTACGGCTGAGTTCTTGTTCTAACCAAGGTAATTGATTTTCCCAATCAGCATTAGAATTGGTATCAAGAGCAAAAAATTGTACATCTCCCCGTCGAAAAGTATAGTATCGCCCCTGCATATTGAAACCCGGATAACTAATTTGCGGATCGCCATTATCAGTACGGATGTCATGGTTGCCGAGACAGGCTTGAAATTTAACGCCTTGTTGTAATAGTACTTGATAGGGTTTCTCAAAAACCGCACTAATTTTTTCAATCTCGCCGTTGTTATAAATATTATCGCCCGCGAGAATCACTAAATCATAGGGATTTTGTTGATGATAAAGAGTCATTGCCTTTGCCACAGCATATTGTCCTGCTGCACCTGTACCCGTATCCGCAACAGAAACGAAGCGTAGCAGGAGGGGTTCTTCGAGTGGGTTGTTGAGGGGATCTGCTGAAGTTGTCGGTGTGGGAGTGAGAGCATTACTCTCAGGAGAATTAATATTACTACTTTGAGTGGTCTGACTGGCGAAGAGTTTGCCGAAACCTGCAATTAAACCGAAGCTAAGGCTACTCAAAATCAGAAAATGACGGCGTTTAATGCTCATGAGCGTCTATTTTTAGCGGCACTGAGCATGATACCAAAAACTGCTTCATTTATGAAATTTTTAGCAATTAAAGACTCAGAACAACTTCATATCCGTTATTTAGAGGTTTGAAGTTTTGACGTTTTTTTACTCATGGTAAAGGTCTTTGAAACAAGTTTTTAGTCTGATCACTAAATAAGCTTAAGGGCATTCAACCTGATCAATTCAGGCGTTACAATGGAGAATTACTGATTTTGGCTCCTGAATTCTTCTTAGTGATAATAAATTCGAGATAAAGATGAAGATTTGTTTCTGTGCGGTTGTCGCCTCCACACAGATTAGCTATAACCATAACTTAAGTACACTGGATTATCCCTGTGGCCTGGAGAGCCTTTTTACGGAGGATTGATTACGATTAGGGAAGTGTAATTTAAAAATAGGGTTGTCATCAGTCCCCTCTACACGCTCAGTAGACAGCTCCAAAGGTGGAGCTAAAATGTAAAAGTCCCTGTCAGTCAGGATAGAGCTTTAAATCCTATATTGACAACTGACTGAATAAACTAGTGCCAAAGTTCGGTTGAAAGTAGCTGCTGTTGCCTGTTGCCTGCTGTCTGTTCCCTGTTCCTGACTTCTGTAAGAAGTCTAATCCATAAACTGAACCTGTTAGGAGTTGCTCTCATGTTTTACAGGGTGTCAGAAAAGCGAATGCATGCTGTTAGATGGCTACTCGCTGCTGGCTGGCTCTTATTAATTTTGTCGTTATTTTATGACCCCATTTCCTCCTATTTAACCGAACCAACTACGGAATGGAGTATTTTACGTCTTAATCCTGACTTATTTGATCCTGAGAAATGCAAAACCATATTAACAGTACAAGGCAAGTGTCTTGAGGAAAAACCTTATCCTTTAGGAGCAGAAATTTTCTGGGGAATAGTCATTCCCAGTTCTATCATGCTACTTTTGGTTTTAGGTCATGAAACCTGGCGGCGTATTTGTCCATTATCCTTTCTGTCTCAAATTCCCCGCGCTTTGGGGTTACAGCGCCAGCGTAAAGTGGTTAATCCCCGTACTGGAGTGGTGCGCTATGAGTTAGCGAAAGTCGGGAAAGATTCGTGGTTAGGTCGCAATCATTTATATCTCCAATTTGCCCTTTTGTGTATGGGTCTGTGCCTCAGAATTCTATTTGTGAATTCTCACCGGATCTTGTTGGGATGTTTTTTAATTCTAACGATCCTATCAGCGATATTAGTTGGATATTTATTCGCTGGAAAAAGTTGGTGTCAGTATTTCTGTCCCATGGCTCCCGTGCAAATGATTTATACCGGACCCAGGGCATTATTAGGTAGTGAAGCTCATCAGGGACAACGACAAACCATTACTCAATCGATGTGTCGGAGTGTAGACAAAGAAGGAAATGAAAAAAGTGCCTGTGTAAGCTGTCAATCCCCTTGTATTGATATTGACGCTGAACGGACTTATTGGGAGCTTCTGAATAAGCCAGGTCGCCGATTCGTTCAATATGGTTATGTTGGATTGGTGATTGGGTTCTATCTTTATTACGTCCTCTACTCTGGCACGCTGGAGTATTACTATTCTGGGGCTTGGAATCATGAAGAAAATCAACTAGCAACTCTTTTTAATCCAGGATTTTACATCTTCAATCAGCCTATCCCTATTCCCAAAATTATCGCAGCTCCCTTAACTATTGCGGTGTTTGTAGTGCTGAGTTATTTCGTCGGGAATTGGATTGAAAAAGCCTATCGAGGCGATCGCAACCGAATTAAAAAGCCCATCAGTCAACAACAGGCACAACACGTAATTTTCTCTCTTTGTACGTTTGTTGTATTTAATATTTACTTTATGTTTGGCGGTCGGCCGATCCTAAAGCTATTTCCCGATTATGTAGAGTTAGGATTTAATGCCTTGGTGGTGATTGTTAGTACCGCATGGCTTTATCGAACGTTGGGTCGTAGTGCGGATACTTATTCCAAAGAAAGTCTTGCTAATAGCTTGCGCCGTCAACTGAGTAAATTAACCATTGACTTCTCTAAATATCTAGATGGTCGTTCGATGGATGACCTAAAACCCGATGAAGTTTATGTGCTAGCCAATGTACTTCCCGGTGTTAACCAAGAGTATGGGATGCAGGTTTATAAAGGAGTATTGCGGGAAGCCTTAGAACAAGGAACCGTCAATTCTGCTAATAGCCTAGAAGTCCTCAGTCAAATTCGACTAAAATTAGGAATTAAAGACGAAGAACATTTTACGGTTTTAACGGAGTTGGGCATTGAAGACCCAGAATTACTCGATCCCCACAAGCGGCGTAGCCGTGAAAATCAGTTGCGGCTACAGAGTTACCGACAAGCCTTGGAATTACAACTGCTAGAGTTAGTCGAGATGGGCATACCCCTGCGAAAAGCCCTCCAACGTAAAGACAAGCAAATTCAAGCCTTACAACTGGAATATGGCATTACCGCCGAAGAGGAAGCACAGATTTTAGCCAATATGTCCGATGAAAACGGTGCTATCCTCCGCAAGGCAGATGTTTTGATAGACCAGTTGAAAGACTTAGCGGTGCGCTACCAACTGTTAAGCAACCTCGTTCCAAATGCCCAAGCCCCTGCTTTTGCCTTACTGCGGGTTTTAACCGTGGAGCAAAAGCAACATATTATTATTAATCAGCTTTTGAGTATTCTGGAAGTATTGGGAGATGGCTCAGATGCTAAAAGAATTGCTACCGCCACCAGTGTGTTAGCTGAAAATGTGATCACTAAGATTCTTCAAGGGACAGATGGGTCAGCATCTTGGTACGAACGACTCAGTGCAGAAGCGATCGCCTTACTCCAACCCTCGGAGTCACTCCCCAAAGTCCCGACTTCCGATGAGTTAGTGATGTTGGATAATGAACCGCCTACCTTCTTATCCCTCCCCGATGAGTTAGCCCCAAATCCTATCGTTGATGAACGTCGCGCCGTTGTCGTTGATTTACTCAAGCAACTCCTCCAAGAACTAGACCCTCTCATTCAAGCTACTGCCCTCTATGCTTTAGCACAACTTGATCCTCAAGAAGGTTACACACAGGCTCAACAGTTCCTCAATTGTGGCAAATCTGGGGATTGGTTAGTGCGGGAAACCGCAGAAACTATTTTAGGTCAGGGGGGCGATCGCTCGACGATGCAACAAACTCTAATTGCCCGAATTACCCTGATGGGGAAGACTCAAGAGTTAGTCTTTCAGCAACCCATTGTCCGGGTCGGACGCAGCCAAATTAATGAAATTATTTTGCCCGATCCCAGAATTTCCCGACATCACGCGATCCTTTACCTAGATGGAGAAGGAGTCAATGCGATCGATTTGGGTAGCCCTCAAGGATTGTACGTTGGCACTACACTCGTCCATAATGAGCGGTATCGGCTGAGTCAAGGTGATGTGATTCGCTTTAGCAGCTTACCGGAACCTGCTATAACGGTGTGCTGGGAAAAACAACCCGTGCAATCCCAGACCCCCTCGGAAGTACTAACAACCCTGGAAAAGTTATTTTTACTGTTTGAGAGTAGTTTCTTTCACTCCGTCAAGCCGGAAGCACTGATTGAACTCGCTTGTGCAGCCGAACTCCAAGTTTACGACCAGGGAGCCTTAATTTGCAAGGCAGGAGAACCGTCGAGTGAAATCATGCTACTGATCGAGGGGAGTGCCGATGTGACTGTTCTCCAGGGAGAAAGCGAACAGATCGTCAGCAAGGTTCAAAGCGGAGAAACCATTGGCGAAATTGGAGTATTGACAGGTAAGCAGCGTTCTGCTTCTGTAGTAACAACCGCTGAGAAAAATCGAGTCTTGGTGATTAATGCCAATAATTTTGAAACCGTTGTACGTCAAAACTCAGAGTTAGCAAGAAGCCTCTTACTAATTTTGAGTGAACGCCTACAACGGCTAACAGCACGAGTTAAGGAGCAGGTATGAAATTAATTGAGGTTGCAGAGTGTGGGGGATAAGGTTAAGGGCTAAGGTTAAAGGTTAAAGGTTAAGGGAGTTTCAAAACCTTTCCCCCTTCCCCCTACCTCCTGCCCCCAACTTCAGGCACTGGTTGCATCAAACTTGGGAAGTCTGGCAAATATGCTCAAAATAAAATTGTTCAATTCCAGAACACCGAGCGAAAGTAAGGAGTTAGACTTAGCTCCCGAAAAGATGATTAATGGTGAGTGTTTTATTGGTCGGTCTCCTAACTGTGGCTTAGTTCTTCCGAGTCCTGAAGTCAGCCGCATCCATGGCAGTATTGCTTGTAAGGAGGGACAGTATTACTTTAGTGACCTCGCCAGTCTCAGTGGTTCCCGATTGAATGACGAAGTGGTTAAGGTCAATCAGCAATATCCCCTTCAACCCAATGACATCATTCGGATTGGTGCATTTGTTCTCACTATCCAAACCACGACCTTAGCCGAAGACAATGGAGGTGTTGCAACACC
>DNGI01000520.1:6456-6695 GCA_003486645.1 Cyanobacteria bacterium UBA11370
GACAATGGAGGTGTTGCAACACCCAGACGAATTGAAGCAGCAATTCCCACCAAACCCCTGTCAGCACCTCCCGGCAAATCCAGCCCCCTGCCCCACGTTAACCTACAATCGGTAGACTCGATACCCCCGGCGACTCCCGCGAGTGAGTATATGCCCGTTGCCTATGTACCGCCCGATCAGATGAGTCGGTGGATGAAAGGGGAGTTGATGGTGCGTTGTGTAGGCATTATCGATGAAAC
>DNGI01000520.1:6903-7137 GCA_003486645.1 Cyanobacteria bacterium UBA11370
TGTGTAGGCATTATCGATGAAACTCATGATGTGAAAACGTTTCGCTTCGCTGCCGACCCTCCAGTATTATTTACCTATCAACCGGGTCAATTTGTTATCCTCAATTTGGATATTAATGGCAAGCCCGTCAAACGCTCTTACTCACTCTCTTCCACCCCCTCACGACCCCACACCCTAGACATTACCGTCAAGCGTACTTCCTCGCCATCAGACACACCAGATGCCCCTCCTGGT
>DNGI01000520.1:7347-8264 GCA_003486645.1 Cyanobacteria bacterium UBA11370
ACACACCAGATGCCCCTCCTGGTCTAGTTTCTAACTGGTTGCATGACACTATGCGAGTGGGTCGTGAAATCAAAGTGAGTGGTCCACTAGGGAAATTTACCTGTTTCGCCCACCCCGCCCAAAAACTCTTGATGATTTCTGCGGGTAGTGGAATTACACCGATGATGGCGATGTCGCGCTGGATTGTAGACACTGGCGCTGATTGCGATATCGTCTTTTTCCATAGCGCCCGCAGCCCCCGTGATATTATTTTCCGGCAGGAATTGGAGTGGATGTCAGCCTGTCAGCCTAAGTTTCGGCTGGCGATTACCATTACCAAGTCAGAATCGGGTCAACCCTGGTGCGGTTTTATGGGCAGATTGAATGAATCGATGCTGTCTGCGATCGCCCCTGACTTTATGGAACGCACGGTTTATGTCTGTGGGTCAAATGCTTTTATGGCAGAGGTTAAAATCTTGCTAGAGCATCTCGCTTTCCCGATGCAGAACTATTATGAAGAGAGCTTTGCTGGCACGAAACAGCCCAAACAGCAGCCATCACCCTCTGTTCAAAATCTTACTCCAGCCCCAACTCCAGCCGTAAAATCAACGCCTTCAAAACCCACCTCTCCCCCAGCACAAAAATTGGCTTCTACGGCTGTAATTTTCGCTAAATCTAAGAAAGAAATTGTCTGCGATGGAAAGGATAGTATTTTAGAACTGGCAGAACAAGAAGGGATCGAAATGGATAGTAACTGCCGTAGTGGTGTTTGTGGAACCTGTAAGCAGAAGAAGCTTGCAGGAGAGATAAAGTATGAGGACGATCCTCATGGTCTTGATCATAGTGACGAGGACGAAGGGTACATTCTCACCTGTATTGCCCATCCAGTTGGACGGGTTGTGATTAATGCTTAACGGGAGAGAGGGGGAGGGGGAGAG
>DNGI01000521.1:0-11599 GCA_003486645.1 Cyanobacteria bacterium UBA11370
GTTTCTAGCTAACGAGTCGCACCCAGGTTGAACCAGTCCGGCTGATCATTATTACGAGTTAGGCGATTCACGGCTAGGGTGAGATTACACTTAACAGTGCCAGACTATTAGAGTCGATAAAGATGTCACCATCTCTACCTCTCCTTCAGAACCGAACGTGAGACTTTCGCCTCATTCGGCTCCTCAATGACTTGGCTCGTAACAGTACCTCTTTTTGCATGAATAACATCATGGCAATGTCTGTGTACCAATTCCAGATTTTTCATCCGGTTGTTAGCCCTGTTTCGGTCAAGGTGATGCACCTCTAGCAGGTCTTCACTGGTAAACTTCATTTCACATTCGCTACATACTCCCTTTTGATTTTTAAGGAGTTTGGCTACTACGCTTCGTAGCATAGGATGTTGGCTCAATCTTTGCCCCCAGTACGTCAAGTCTCCGTTGTAGGGACTTTTTTTTCCCTTGACCTTAACGTGTCTCTTGATTTTCGTTTCTTGGTGTTTTACCAAGGTGTATTGATTGTCCTGGGTTATAAATTTCCAGCCCTTACCTCTGTTGACTCCCCAGTATTTAGAGACGATATCAGTATTATTCTGATTCCGCCCTCTTCTGCGCTTAGCCCATCCAAACAGCTTCTGGAACACGATACTGTCAACCTTGCTAAAGGTGTCGCTACTAGCGACTGTAGAGTAGTATGCTGCCCATCCTCGTATAACGGGGTTGAGAGCGTTTATTAACTGCTCTTGACTGGATGCACCGTTTCTTTCTAACAGTTCGTCAATTTTGGCTAAATGGCGTTGAATTGCTTCTTTACTGGGTTGAATGAGCGTCTTGTGTCCTCTTTTGGCTTCTGTTCCTCCGACTGAACCACTTTGCTTATCGCTGCATGGATACTGCCGAATATTAAAGCCTAAGAAGTTGAATCCGATTTCCCCTTCATGCTCTGAGAACGTGTGGGTTATCCGGGTTTTGCTAGCTTTGAGGGTTAATCCAATGTCGGCTAACCACGATTCGATTGCTGCTTTAGCTTCGAGTATCACTTCTAGACTTTCATCCATTATCACAAAGTCGTCTGCATACCTTACGAAGCTTATGCTTCTCGTTTGGCTTGTGCGCCCGACTCTTCTAGTGAATCTCTCTAGAACGGTTTCCATTCCATGTAGCGCGATGTTCGCTAGTAAAGGGGAAATAACCCCGCCTTGGGGTGTCCCTTCAGTTGTTGGATATAGATTCTTACCGTCCATTACTCCTGACTTTAACCAAGCTTTGATTTGTCGTCTTAGTTTGGGGTATGTCTGGATTTTCTCTAGCAGCTTTTCGTGATCGATTTTGTCAAAGCACTTTTCTATATCAGCGTCCAAAACGAACTTGGGTTTTTGGCAGATGCCATTGAATATTGCTGATATAGCGTCATGCGCGGATCTTCCTGGTCTGAAGCCATAAGAGTTTGGCTCAAATTTTGCCTCCCACTCAGGTTCCAGTGCCATTTTCATCAAAGCCTGTTTGGCTCGCTCATTCATCGTGGGGATTCCGAGAGGTCTTTCCTCCGTCTTCCCTGGCTTAGGTATCCACACTCTCTTGGTAGGTTCGGATTTATCGGTGAAGGTCAGCTTTTGAGCCAGCTTCACCTTTTGGTGATTGCGTAGTCGCTTTACACCATCTACACCCGCTGTATTCTTGCCCTGATTATCTTGTGTGACTTTCCTAACTGCCAGCACTTTGGAGTACCACGAGTTAGTCAACAGCCTTTGTAGCTTGCGGACAGCCTTGATATCACCACGTTCAGAGGCTTGATAGATTCTTTTTTGAAGCTTAAAGACACTTCTGTGAGCTTTTGCCCAGTTGATTGTCTCCCATTCATACATCGGCTTTGTAACCGTGTCCATGACTTCTAGACTCCTACTTAATTAAACCTCTTGCAAAAGTCAAATCGACCCCCCTCAATCCCCCCGATGCGGGGGGAAGAAATCTTGCTCCCTCTCCGTTTCGGGGAGGGCTGGGGAGGGGTTTTTCGGATTTATGCAAGAGGTCTATTATCCATCTCCAAATCATCGTGATTCCGTCAGCATATCCTTTAGCTTTCCTAAAGGCGTTAGCTTTTGAATCAATCTCGCCCTCTGCTGCCATGAGGCTGACTACCGTCTCGGTTATTCGACCTACCGAGAGACAACAAAGGGTTATCTCGTTCCGGGTTCCTGCTTTTCGATGAGTTTAGAGTCCTGCTATCCACCGGGTTTTTTGGGAATGCGTAAAGGTCAAACTTCGAGTTGCCTTTCCCTTATCCTTGCCTTTTGGCTCAGCCTATTAACCTACGTTGGCTGTTGTCCGTCACGATGGTTCAGTCACAGGTTCAGTTTCCTTACTCATGCTCATCTCTGCTTGAAGGGATTCTCTGTTAGGTTCAGAGTTACCTCCGTTACTTCCCGCTTCACCAGGCAAGGTAGTCATCCTCACCAGTGGGAAAGTTGCATCATCTCGCATCTAGATGGAGGGAATTGGGGTTAATCTCACCCTCCCAGGGAACCAAGTTGTCAGGTTTTGCAGTTGTCTGCTAATTCCTGCAAGCGGCACGTTGTCTACGTTTAGACAACTTTCCCGCTTAACGAGTCGCACCAAAATACCGGACTTCTGGGTCTCCCCCTACACGACCAACCAAATTAACGACATTGAGGCTCATAACTTATAATACAGATGTACTCAATCCAGGATAGCGCATCTACCGTAGCGAAGTGAACTACCCACACTAAAAGGAATTTCTCCCCATACCCTACCCTTCCAGCCCACACCCCACTCTGAATATTTTGCTAGGGGATGGGAATAATATCTCTAGTTGAGCCAGAAAAGCGATAAACTCAAGAACTCAGACACTAAACTTAACTTTCTCCGGATGGCGGATTAGGGTATCTGAATGATAGTTTCAGCTTGGATATCAAAGACTGGTGATTATGAATTATCTAACTTCACTAGACTCAGCTTAAAAAACGTAATAGAATCCACCTCGGTTACAGTTTAGTTACATTTCAGTTATACACAGCAACATTCGACTTTGGGGGCGTAGAAACGAGTGGGTCTTTTCAGTCGCTTATCACGAGACATGGGTATAGACCTGGGTACTGCTAATACTTTAGTATATGTATCCGGCAAAGGCATTGTCCTACAAGAGCCTTCAGTGGTCGCTATCGACCAAGATCTCAAAGTTCCGCTAGCCGTGGGTGAGGATGCTAAAAAAATGTTGGGCAGAACCCCAGGAAATGTGGTTGCCCTGCGTCCTCTCCGGGATGGTGTGATTGCGGACTTTGATACTGCCGAGCTGATGCTCAAGCATTTTATCCGGCGAGTACACGAAGGTAGGACGTTGGTTCAACCTCGGATTGTCATCGGCATTCCCAGTGGTGTGACGGGTGTCGAACGACGGGCGGTAATGGAAGCCGCGTCTCAAGCAGGTGCAAGAGATGTTTACTTGATTGATGAGCCAGTAGCAGCCGCTATTGGTGCAGGATTGCCTGTAGCCGAGCCAACCGGGAACATGATTATTGATATCGGTGGTGGTACGACGGAAGTAGCCGTACTGAGTTTACAAGGGACGGTGCTGAGTGAGTCCGTGCGGGTGGCTGGGGATGAATTGAGTGAATCCATCACCCAGTACATGAAAAAAGTTCATAACCTAGTCATTGGGGAGCGTACCGCTGAAGAAATCAAAATTCAGATTGGTTCGGCTTACCCGACTCATGACGATCATGATGCCACGTTAGAAGTGCGGGGTTTACACCTGTTGTCAGGATTACCGCGAACAGTCACGATCAAAGGGCCAGAAATCCGTGAAAGTATGTCGGAACCCCTTTCAGTTATCGTTGATGCTGTGAAACGTACCCTAGAGCGGACACCGCCGGAGTTAGCGGCAGATATTATTGATCGGGGAATTATGTTAGCGGGTGGTGGTGCCTTATTGAAGGGCTTGGATACCCTGATCAGTCACGAAACTGGGATTGTGACTCATGTCGCAGCCGATCCTCTAAGCTGCGTTGTCTTGGGAACGGGTCGAGTTCTAGAGAATTTCAAACAGCTAGAACGGGTGTTCAGTGGGCATTCTCGCCATATGTAGGGTTAGGGATCAAAGAACAGCCTTGAGGAGTTTTGTTCACAAACCAGATAAGCCGTCTACCTGCACTCTTGAAACTCACGCGTCAGCTCAATGCTGGTCGCTGATAGGCAAACTATGTATATAATGCGTCGCTGGTGGGATAAAAATGGGGTAGCCATTGTGCTAGGAGGACTAACGCTGAGTGCGGCGTGGTTTATTCGCCAGACTCAGGGAGCAGCACTCTTCGAGGCTTACCAGTTGCTCACTCGTCCTTTTCAATCCCACCCTACTCAACAAGAGCAGCTTACCAATGCTCGCGTCCAGGAATTGCAACAGCAGTTAGTTGAACTGGAAAGTCAAAACCAGAAGCTCAAGGAGCTGCTAGATTATTCCAAAACTCAGAAACAGAAAGGGATTTTTGCGCCCATTGTTGGGCGTAGTGCTGACCATTGGTGGCAACAAGTAACCCTAGGTCGAGGGAGTCGTGATGGTATCAAGGATAATTTTATCGTGATGGCACCTGGGGGTTTAGTGGGTCGGGTAGTCGATGTGACACCGAATACCAGTCGTGTCTTGCTAATCAGTGATGCTACCAGTCGGGTTGGTGCGGCGATCAGTCGAAGTCGCAGCATGGGATTTATGCGGGGACAAGGATCTAATCGGGCTGTAATCCAGTTTTTTGATAAAGTACCTGATGTCCGTCGGGGTGATGTGGTATCAACTTCACCGGTTAGTAAACTTTTCCCAACGGGTTTGCCTTTGGGACGGGTGGAGTCTGTTAATCTCAACAAAAGTCCAGCTCCGGAGGCAGTGATTGAATTAACTGCACCGTTTAATTCCCTAGAGTGGGTCATGGTTTATCCAGAGTCAACGGGATTTTGAAATGGGAGTGGGGAATGGGGAGTGGGGAAAGATTGAGACGACATCCTGTAAAAATAGGCAGGAAGTCACTCTAAACCCCTGTAGATTCTTAGTAGATTCTTATCATAATTCCGAATTGATCATTCATAATTCTTATGAACAGCCTTGCCAATCCTTCTCAGTTTTCACCGTGGGTTCGTCAAATTCTCAATTGGATTGTGACAGTTGGCTCTGTGATCGTCTGTGTGATGATTTTACCTACTCGCTTACCGGGGATGGAATTATTGGGAATTGCACCAAACTGGTTGTTAATTTGGGTTGTGGCTTGGAGTGTTAAACGTACAGCTCTTCAGGGCGCTTTAGCGGGGTTAGCACTGGGGTTAATTCAAGATGGGATGACGGCTCCTGAACCGACTCATGTGGTGAATCTTGCTTTAGTAGGAATTTTAACGGCTCGGATTCAGAAACAGCGATATATTCAGGAAGATTTTATTTCGGTGGCGTTAATTGTATTTGGAATGGCAGTCGTTGGGGAGACTATTACCGCTATTCAGTATAGTTTGCTTGGCGGTCGCAATCTGGCGGAAATTTGGACGGATCATCAACGTATTGCTCTGTCTTCAGCAATTTTGAGTAGTCTTTGGGCACCTGTTCTTTATTATCCTCTAAATCGTTGGTGGGAGCAGATAAATTCTATCGATCAATCTTAAAGAGTTTTGAGTTTTAAATTTTGAGTTTTGAAGTGAAATCTCTCTAGTTATAGCAAAAGGCAGAGGACAGCTATGCTGAAGGGAGGCATATTGACGGGTTTTGGTTTCAGTATTTAGATTTGTCCTAATTGCCTTGGCGATTGCTATAAATGTCATACTCCAGGAATTATTTATTTTTGTTAGATTTTATTTTTCAACTTTTATCGTTTGTAATAAGTAATGAGCGGCGGAAAGCAGATCGTTAGAAATATGAGTAGGTTGGAATTGCTTTAGGTAAAGACGAGAACGAATACCGCAGGTGAGGGCGACAGTAGGAATTGATAGTGCTTGGGCAGCGAGGAGATCCGCTTCGGTATCGCCTACCATCCAAGCAACGTTAGGATGTTCAGTAACGGGAGATTGTTCGGCGATCGCTTTTTCGAGAAGTTGTCGTTTCACATCTGCTTGGTTTTGATAAGCGGCGTTGCGATTGCAGGTTCCATAAATCCCACTAAACAGACGAGTCAAGCCATAATTCCTTAAAATTTGAGTGGCTTGTAATTGACAGCGCAAGGTGACTAATACTAACCGAATACCGTGAGAATGCAATAGAGCTAATGCCCAACTTACTCCAGGTTGGAGTCTATCTTGCCTTAATAAAGTAGGCTTATTTACAATTTCTAGCACCCGTCCTAAAAAGAAATCAATTTGTTCCCCTTGCAAACCGGAACGCATGGCAATTTCCACATCCGGAACCCGATCTTGCTTCATTTGCCAGAATTGCTGTTTACTCATTTCCTGGATCGCCAACGAAATACCTTGGGTTTGGTACATCGCTTGAGTATTAGCCAGCGCTAGCTTATAGGTAGTGTAGTATCGATTTGAGACATCGATGATGGGTCCGTCGAAGTCGCAGAAGACTGTAAGGGGTTCTAAACGAGACGCAGTGTTTGAGGTAGGGTAGTACTGCGGTGGTTGCAAGTAGGAGGGAGCAACGCCGATCATAAATCTTTACTTAGTTGAGTTTTTTTGAAATGCTTCTTTACACGATAACAGTTTCAACACAAGTTTTAATGCAGCTTCATTAACATTTAGTATTAGGTGAGCCTATCTAAAGAGGTTATGAAGAAAGCATGAAGGTAGAACGTTTGCAATCCCTATTCTTCAATTTGGGGAGTGGGGAGATGGGAAGATGGGGGGAGTATATTGGTAATGTGTATGTTAAAAATTAGGAATTTTAATTTAAAACTCATACCATTTTGGATTTTGGATTGCACTTCGTGCCGCTACGCTAATGGATTTTGGCTCGGCGAAGACGAACTCTGTTAGAGTTTCAGTAACTCATGTATAGCATTTTTACTTGAGATGTGAAACTAAGGTTAATCCTAAAAGGGGAAGGGTAGGAAAGCGCTTTGAGCATTTTTGCAGACTAGATAAAAATACCATTGGGTTTCATAAATGATTTGGAAATGCTATACAACATTTCTTTTTTAAATTGATATCAGAATAGGGGAGTAAGGACTGGAGAGAAAAGTTCCCAATTTTTAACTTAAAACTCAAAACTCAAAATAGGGAAGTGGAACAGCAGAAATTTTTATATAGGGTGGCGACAATTCTACCATGAGAGACTATGAGTTACTGTATCAATCCCAAATGTCCTGAACCGAACGATCCAGGCAATACTAATAATCGCATTTGTCGTAATTGTGGCTCCGAGTTGTTACTCCAAGGACGCTATCAGGTGATGCGTCTGTTGAGTGATAGTAGTGGCTTTGGTATGGTATATGAAGCCTATGAAGGTGCAACACCAAAAATTCTCAAAGTCCTCAAGCAAAAGCATAATAAAAACTTGAGAGTTATTGAGCTATTTCAACAAGAAGCGGTGGTATTGAGTCAGTTGCATCATCCTGGTATCCCCCATGTTGATCAAGATGGCTACTTCCAGTTTTTCCCTCGAAATGATAGCGAACCGCTGCATTGCATCATTATGGAAAAAATTGATGGACTTAATTTAAAGCAATGGATGAAGCAGCAGGGGAATCATCCGATTTCAGAAAAGTTAGCTCTGAATTGGTTAAAACAATTAACAGAAATTTTACATCTCGTTCATCAAAAAAACTACTTTCATCGAGATATTAAACCCGAAAATATCATGATTCGCTCCAGCGGACAATTGGTGTTAATTGATTTTGGTACGGCAAGGGAATTAACCTATACATATCTAGCGGAAGTTGGAGGTGCAGGGAATGTAACGAAGATTAGTTCCGCTGGCTATACGCCGCCAGAACAAGAAAAAGGCCATGCTGTACCCCAATCCGATTTCTATGCTTTGGGTCGTACTTTTGCCTATTTATTAACCGCTAAAAATGTAACGGATACGGCGATTTATGATCCCTTGACTGATCAATTTAAGTGGCGAAATTATGAGCTTACTGTCTCACTTAAATTAGCAGACTTGATTGATAAATTAATGGCTCCTACTGCTGCTGCTCGTCATAAAAATACACAAGAAATTTTAGATGATTTAGCTACAATATTCCAGGAATCATCCCCGTCTGAATCAGCGACATACATTGAGGATACAACCAAAGCTCAATCCTCGATAATTCAATCTCCTCTCAATCTAAAAATTCTTTCTAAACTTCGTGTAAATTCTAGAAGAAATTGGTTGGTAATAGGAATAGCTGCTTTAGTTTTAGGAGTGGGAAGCTACCGAACTTGGCAATTCTATCGTCAGGCTACATCTACATCTATATTTATTGCCAATGGAAATCTTTCTCTGCTCAAAACTCTTAGTGGACATAATAGTTTTGTAAATTATCTGGAAATTAGTTCCGACAAACAGACATTATTTAGTGCCAGTGTGGACAAAACTATCAAAGTTTGGGATCTGTCTACTGGAAAGACGATTCGTACCCTGGAAGGACATACTAGTTTGGTCAATTATTTAGTAATCAGTCCCGATGGACAGAAAATATTTAGTGCCAGTGCTGATAAAAAGATTAAAATTTGGGATATCGATACCGGAAAAGAAATTCGCACTCTACAAGGTCATACTAGCTCAGTCAATTATTTAGAAATCAGCTCAGACGGTCAGAAATTATTCAGTGCGAGTGCGGACAAAACGATTAAAATGTGGGAGAGTGATACGGGCAAAGAAATTCGTACTCTACAAGGTCATACTAGTTTTATTAATTCCCTAGTTATTAGTCCTGATGGAGAAACATTATTTAGTGCAAGTGCGGATAAGACAATTAAACTTTGGAATATCACAACTGGAGAACAAATCCAGACTTTGCAAGGTCATACTAGTTTTATTAATTCCCTAGCAATTACCCCTGATGGACAGATATTAGTGAGTGGTGGTGCGGATAAGACGATTAAACTTTGGAATGTCGGAACTGGACAAGAAATTCGGACTTTAAGGGACTCTAGTTTTGTGAATTATCTGGTGATCAATCCTGATGGACAAACTTTGTTAAGTGGTAGTGCTGATCGAACCATTAAACTATGGAACCTTTCGACTGGACAAATCATTCACACATTTAGAGGATTTGATAAACCGATTAATTACTTCGCCGTTAGTTCGGATTGGCAGATTATAGCTACAGGGAGTGGTGAAAAACAAATTAAGATTTGGCGAATGCCAAAATAGCTAACCTCATCGGCATTTAAACGGCGTATTTACATTCAAACGTTCTGTCCGTTGTCCGTTGTCCGTTACCGCTGACTACTGATCACTGACTATGGATTTTGGATTCACTTCATGTCTAAAAACAAGTTACTATAGTGACCATCCCTTAATGATTGGGGCATTCCAACAATGACGCACAGTATTTTAGTAGTAGAAGATGAAGTTAAATTGGCACAGTTTATTGAATTGGAACTGAAGTATGAAGGTTATCAAGTTAGTGTAGCTAATGATGGGTTAACGGGTTTGACAGCAGCGCGGGAATCTCATCCAGATTTAGTTATTCTTGACTGGATGCTACCGGGAATATCGGGTTTGGAAATTTGCCGACGCTTGCGAACAACGGGTGATAAAGTGCCGATTATATTATTAACGGCGAAAGATGAAGTCAGCGATCGCGTGGCGGGTTTAGATGCGGGTGCGGATGACTATGTAGTTAAACCTTTCAGTGTTGAGGAATTATTAGCCAGAGTGCGGGCGCACCTACGACGCAATCAAGAGGATGATCCTAATATCTTACAATTTTCCGATTTAAGTTTAAACCGCAGTACCCGTGAAGTTTATCGCGGCAATCGATTAATTGAACTAACCGCTAAGGAATTTGATTTATTAGAATACCTTCTTACTCATCCCCGACAAGTTCTAACCCGCGACCAAATTCTGGAAAGAGTTTGGGGCTATGATTTCATGGGTGATTCAAATATTATCGAAGTTTACGTGCGCTATTTACGACTGAAATTGGAAGCGGATGGAGAAAAGCGCCTGGTTCAAACTGTGAGAGGTGTAGGTTACGTATTGCGCGAGTGAGTTCAAATGATAAAACGCATATGAATACGGGGATTGAGTTTTGCTTCTATCGGCTTTCCTCCTACTAAATGTTGCTCTACAATCAGCGGAACATCACTAGGTTTTACCCGACAGTACCACGTTTCTTCGGGTACAATTCGTACTGTCGGACCAGAACTACACTGTCCTTGGCATCCCGCCGCTTCTACTTTAAAGTCTATCCCTTCAACGGCTTCAAATGCAGCAAGTACCTCCGCTGAACCCACTGCTAGACAAGACCTGTGCTGGCAGACTAAGATGCAGCTTTCTTTTCGTTTTGAACCGTTGTGCTGGGCATCTGTTTCCACTTTTTATCCAGTTCAGTTTAGGCATCACTATTCCATTCCATCTTAACGAATGCCCTCAATATTTTGGATTTTAGATTTTGGATTTTGGATTTTGGATTTTGTTGAATTTAGGGTAACTTTGGGAAGTGATAAAATGCCTAGTGATTACTGGCAGACAAAAAATTAGCAACTAGCCATTAGCCATTAGCCATTAGCCATTAGCCATTAGCCATTAACAACTTGCGCTTCTGTTAGTATCTTTCAAGTTGAGCCTTAATTGCGTCGATAAGTTCCTGAGTTGTAAAAGGCTTAATTAAGTAATCATTTGCACCTAACTCCATAGCACGACGGCGATCGCTATCTGGTCGTTCAGCCACCAAAAAAATGAATGGAGTCTTCTCGATAACAGGATCTTGACGCACCGCCATCAACACTTCATAACCGTTAAGCTGAGGCATTTTGATATCACAAAGAATTAAATCGAACACCTCCTGTTTAAGAGTCTTCACAGCCGCAAGACTATTTTGAATCCCAATAGCGTGGAAACCATTCTCCTCAAGTAAATCTAAAATGGCTTCCAGAAACAAGGCATCATCATCAATTACTAAAATCTTCTGCGATTTCCGATTAGACATCTCCAAAAACTCTTGTGGGGTAGGCATCCTGCCTGCCTTTAACCTTACTTTCTGGAGATGTTTATTTTACTTAGCAGCCATTGAGATGGGTTGGGGCAAAACAGGATTTCGGGTTTTCTTAATCTGAACATTTTGATGGGAGTTAGCAATGAGCGTCTCCAGTACTGGCATTGCCTGTCTGCATCTAGGACAAAGCCAATAAATATGGTTGTCACGAATATGGCGGAGCAACTGAGCCGAGCAACAGGGACAATTATTCACGGTCTTTTCCAAACTCGACACTTCAGAGGATACAGCTCACTGGTAAAAAATTTGGGGAAGATGGGAGTGGGGTGATGAGGTAACTCAGATCTTGCACCAGTAGCAAGCTTGCCTATAAAAGCTAGGTTTTTGGTGATTAGATCAACGGAACATTAAGGGTTCTGGTCGGTTATTGAGAAGGTGCAAGATCTCAGGTGATGGAATGATATAGCAACCGCCACAAGGGTTAGGACACATCAAGATGTAGAGACGTTCCGGCGGAACGTCTCTAC
>DNGI01000521.1:11863-12373 GCA_003486645.1 Cyanobacteria bacterium UBA11370
TATATCATGTCCGGCTAATTACTGATCGCCCCAGCACGGCAATCTCGTAACCAGGTATTAACCGCTTGACCAATAACACTATTACTACTTTCTCGTGGTGGTGTGGGAGGTTGTCCAGGTGAAGCAGAACCGATCCGAGTAAATATCATTGCCAAACGCCAACCACTAGATGTTTGAGTTAGAAATAGCCAGTGAAAATTCTGGAATTCAATTACTTTTTCATTCCGATATTGCCGTTCTAGAGTAGTTAGAAAAACTTGCTGAGGCGGTTCCAAATCAGCCGTTGGAGGAACGGGATTGTATTCGCCAGGACCAAGGGTAAGAGGGTCGAATTCGGGTCGTCCGGCAAGAAGTATATAACTATATTCATCAACCGTTCTATCCAAACGTCTAGACCGTTGAATCACTCGATTACCATAGCTGGGTAAATCTCGAAGTAACAGCGATATTAGTGGTTCTAAATCCGCAGGACAACTGGAGGATTGAGTGAGGAGAGGGAGAGATGGGGGG
>DNGI01000522.1:0-3733 GCA_003486645.1 Cyanobacteria bacterium UBA11370
GGGATTAAGTAGTTAGAAAGCCCGTCGCCTGAAACCTCGACGGAGAGAGATTTCTAAAGAGGATTTTCGTAAGTCTCTTTTTTAACCTCATTTCAGCCTACCTTATTGAAACCAATTCGCAATTACTGAGCGACTGAAAGCGCTCAAACTATTGAATTGTCGAGGTTCTGGCGTTTTTCGTGAGACCCCCCGGAAAACAGACCCCGCTTCGCCTCACGAAAATCTTCGCTATACTCAGCATAAAACAATCGCCCGATTTTGTCGAGACAATAGACCTGTTGGGGGATTCCCAAAAATAAGCTAAATAAGACCCTAGGGGGGTCGAGTTGTAGCACTGCCAAAGTGTAATGGTATCAGAATTCAGGAGTCAGATGGAAAGAATAATTTCGGTTTAACTCTATCTTGAAAATCAGGTGTGGGGTGTGGGGGATAAAGAGAAATTATAGATAAAGGTGTTATTAGAAAGAAGCGAGATTTAAGGGTTTATCTAGCTGGATGAGAATAAATTCAGTATTATCCGGTTGGTTAGGAGTACGACCAGCACTTAAGGGATAATTATTGTCATTGATGACTAGCAATGTTTTGTTATCGATAGGCAACACGTCTTCAATTGTAAAAAAAGGAAATGTAAATATGCCGTTTGTTGTGCCATTGCCGCCGAGATTATTCGGATCAGGAATATTAAGTAAATCGACTAATAATTCTTTCTCAACAAAGCCCTCACTATCAACCTGGTTAAGGTCAACTTTGTAAATACGTTTAGATTGAGCAGGTTTGTCAAAGGCTGGATTATTGAAATCACCTTGATTACTATCCCGTTCAATTACAATTAATTCATAATCATTGATGGCTGTTAAGTCACCCATTGCCTGACCATTTTCAGTCGTGTTATCGAGTCGGTAAGAGAATGTTTTACCTGTATATTGCTTAGTCGCTAGATCAAATTCATGAATCAGGAGGCGATCGCGTTTCGTATCAGCCGCTAATGGGCCTTCTAACATAACATAAAGTTTGGTTCCACTTGTGTTAAGTGCCATGCCTTCAAACCCTTTTGATCGGGCTAAATTAGCAGTGCCATCTAACAAAGGATTATCAGGAGATTGCACAAACGGATTGTCACCCAAGCGAAGCAAATTTGGTAAAGGAAGTACGGTTTCTATCAGTTGACCATTAGCCGCGACATGCAGTAAAAAAGGTCCAAATTCATCTCCAAACCAGTACGTTCCATCCCTCGTTTTGCGGAATGATTCTAAGTCGAAATCTCTACCTGTAAGCCAGCGATTAGACTGAATTTCTGAATCAACAACAATTGAAGTTCCTGGATAAAATTGCCGATCAGCAATGATGGGAAACCGCAGTTGATTTGCACTATCATTTAATTGCAAAAAACTTTCGCGCGTGAAACTTGTTAATCTTTCCCCTGTTTGGAAATGAACGGGGAAAACCTGACCTGTTTTAAAATCCGGTTCTACTGCATAAATACGTAGCAAAAAATCAGCAGAATTTGCCTTTGCTCCAAAACCGTTATCAACCATTACCAGAAATGTCCCCGGTTTTGGTCCTAGTAATACGCCAGAGAACCCTTGCACAGGTTGCCTATTGATAAAGGGGACGGAACGACCATTGGTGTTATCTTTAACGAGTTGACCGGATGTTGGTCCAGGGGCAAACGTATCAGCCGGGAGAACAGATCGTCCTAGGAGTTCAACAGCAACAGATTGAGACGTAAAAATTAATGAAACAAGGGGTATTGGTAAACCAAAACTTAGATGTTTTAAAAAATTTAGCATTAAGATATACCCTTTTGAATTAGAATTAATTTTAACTCAAATTAGAGGGTTTGGGTAAACCCATGAATAAAAAGCGTTACTGTAAGATATGCCCACAAAAAGCGAACACCTTGTTAAAAATTTAGTACTAATTGGTGGAGGTCATAGCCACGCGATCGCCCTACGGTTGTTTGGTCTGAATCCCTTGCCGGGGGTACGCCTGACCTTGATTAGTGATGTATCTCATACGCCCTATTCAGGGATGTTACCTGGTCATGTTGCTGGTTTCTATGAGTTTGATGAATGTCATATTAATTTACAACGCCTTACTCAATTTGCTCAAGCTAAACTCTATATTGATCAAGCGATTGGTCTTGATTTAGAAAATAATAACGTTCTCTGTGCCAATCGTCCACCTATTGGGTTTGATTTATTATCAATAGATATTGGCAGTACTCCGGCTAAAGAATCCGTTCCGGGGGCAGCTAATTATGCCATTCCCGCTAAACCCGTCCCGCAATTTTTAAACCAATGGAATCAGCTACTTGAAGAGGTTATTGAAAATCCTGAAAAACCTATTTCTTTAGCTATTGTCGGTGGCGGTGCTGGGGGTGTCGAATTGGCAATGACAATGCACCATCATCTACTTCAACTCCTCAAAAAATCCACAATTAATCCTTCAAAGTTAATCATTCATTTATTTCATCGGGGTACTGAACTCTTATCAGGTCATAATCATGGGGTAAGCCGACGAGTTCACGATATTCTAATTCAGCGGGGTATTCAAATTCATTTAGGAGAAACAGTTTGTGAGGTGTTACCTGATAAAATTTGCTGTAATTCAGGTTTAAAAGTTGATACCAATTATATAGTATGGGTTACTCACGCTTCTGCACCAAACTGGATTCGCACATCTGGATTACCAACCGATTCAAACGGATTTATTTTAGTCAATGATACCTTACAATCTCTTGCTCATCCCCATATATTTGCCGCCGGAGATATTGCGACGATGGTTAATTATCATCGTCCCAAAGCTGGAGTATTTGCGGTGCGTCAGGGAAAACCATTATTTGAAAATTTGCGTCGATTGGTATTAGGAAAACCCCTAAAACCCTATCATCCCCAGAAGCGATATTTAAGTTTAATGGGTACGGGTGATGGAGAAGCGATCGCCTCTTGGGGTGCTTTCGCTTGGCAATCTCGCTGGTTATGGCGCTGGAAAGATTATATTGACCGCAAGTTTATGACTCAATTCAGCAATTTACCTGATATGAGGAATGAGGAGAGAGGGAGAGGGGAAGAGAGGGAGAAAACTTGATGATTGGAACTAGGTTTGTAAATTCCAAATTAGCTGTTTGAAGGCAATTTGGTATTACTTGTCACACACAACTGACAACAAACAACCAACAATGGACAAAACCCAAAATCAGCCAATCGGCGTAGAAAATTAAGAAATATTGCGGAGGCGATCGCTACAGGGGACAGAAGATAATTACAGTTAAGCACATACGCCTTACAAGACTTACGCCATTGAGGTATTTACTAACTATCTCCGTGTCATGCGTAAGTCATTTTTTTTGAAGGGCTAGGGGTTATATCATGTTAGTCTAATTGCCCATCAAAAAAACTCTCTCCCTCCCCCCATCTCCCCCTCAGCGCTAATTATGGATATTCTAACCGAACATACTAGTAGGGTGAGGGAATAAAGATTTTTATTCTTGTCCCGCCTCGGTATCTTCTTTAGCGGTTTTGGGCTTTTTCTCATACACACTAGCTTGGTTAAGTTACACCACTCAAGTAGAGTGTAGAGAGATGCACCCATGCCCATGAACGGGACTTAAACAGAAAATAAGAGTAAAATAATGAACAACCTATGCTCACAGAAATGGGGTGGAAGACTTTGATCGGCAAGCTCTTATAGTAGTTAGGGTTAAAGAACTAAGCTGTCACGCCTTTAAATT
>DNGI01000522.1:3941-28955 GCA_003486645.1 Cyanobacteria bacterium UBA11370
TTTAAATTGGGTATCAGTAGCGACCAAGATGGTCGCACTACAAGGATTCTGTAATTATTGACAATCAGGTTTAAATGACGAACAGCTTATCCAGTGAGAGATTCTAGAAGTCTAAATTTGGGGTTGATATTTGTTTAAGTTCCGTTAGATCAAAATCGGGTGAAGTCAGACTTTGGCGATTACCTGATAACAAAAACCTCGAAGCTAAAAGCTTCCTATTTTGACACAAAAACAATATATTAATAGATGGAGATGCAGGGAACATGAATCAGGTTGGTCAGCAATTAACAGAGTTTTCATCCAATCTGTGTATCTCGGATTTAATTGAGGCTCAGGCAAAAAAAAATCCTGACCTAACTGCGCTAATCGATCTAGGAAACAACCCACTCACCTATCGCCGTTTGTGCGATCGCATTCAGGAGATTGTCACTCAACTCAATGCTATGGGTATAGGGTGCAATGATCGTGTTGCGGTTGCCCTTCCCAATGGTCCAGAAATGGCGATTGCCTTTTTAGGTATCGCCTGCGGAGCGACTTGTGCGCCCCTGAATCCAAGTTATCGTGCCCAAGAATTTGACTTTTATTTGTCAGATCTCAATGCCAAGGCACTCGTGATTCAATCCGGCATTGCCGAAGCCGCAATTGAAGCAGCCAAAAAGCGAAAAATACCGATCATTAAACTGATCCCTAAATTAGAGGGAGAAGCGGGTAATTTCACTCTAACCAATGAACAACTTCCTCACAATCCAAAATCCAAAATCCAAAATCCAAAATCGGATGATGTGGCCTTAGTCCTGCATACATCCGGCACAACTTCTCGTCCCAAAATAGTGCCACTAACCCATAGGAATCTCTGCACATCAGCTCACAATATTCGTGTTGCCCTGAATTTAAGAGAGAGCGATCGCTGTTTAAATGTGATGCCTCTGTTTCACATTCACGGACTCATTGGTGCGTTACTTTCATCCCTCAGCGCTGGTGCGAGTGTAGTTTGTACGCCTGGATTTTATGCCCCTCAAATGTTTAGTTGGATCGAAGAATTTCGTCCCACTTGGTATTCAGCCGTTCCCACTATTCACCAAGCCATTCTAGCGCGTGCTGAGGCTAACCACGACATCATTTCCCGTTCTCCAATTCGGTTTATTCGCTCCTCTTCTGCACCCCTCCCACCCCAGATAATGGCTGAATTAGAAACGGTATTTAATGCTCCTGTGATTGAATCTTACGGGATGACAGAAGCCTCCCATCAAATGGCAAGCAATCCTCTACCTCCTGGCACAAGAAAACCCGGTTCAGTAGGAGTGGCATCGGGACCAGAACTGGCAATTATGGACGAGGCAGATCACTTTTTACCGCCGTCAGAAGTGGGTGAAGTTGTGATTCGAGGAGCCAGCGTTACTCAGGGCTATGAAAATAATCCTGAAGCCAATAAAAATGCTTTCACCAACGGCTGGTTTCGCACCGGAGACTTGGGTTATTTAGATAGTGATCATTATTTATTTTTGAAAGGTCGAATTAAAGAAATTATTAACCGGGGTGGTGAGAAAATTTCTCCCCGTGAAGTTGATGAAGTGCTACTGGATCATCCAGCAATTCAGCAGGTTATCACGTTTGCTGCTCCCCACACTCTTTTAGGTGAAGATGTAGCGGCTGCGGTAGTTCTGCGAGAGGGAGCGTCAACAACAGAGGAAGATATTAAGCAATTTGCAGCTCAGAGATTGGCTGATTTTAAAGTCCCTCGTGCAGTGCTATTTATGGATGAAATTCCCAAAGGACCTACGGGGAAACTCCAGCGAATTGGTTTAGCAGAAAAATTGGGATTAACGGCCTCCAATCCTACAGCACCTAAACCTGAGTTTATCGCTCCTCAGACACCTGTAGAAGCCAAATTAGCAGAAATTTGGTCTAAGGTTTTAGGAGTTGGACAAATTGGGATTGATGATAACTTCTTCCAATTAGGAGGAGACTCGATTCTGGCGGCTCAAATTGTCAATCGAGTGCGAGATACTATGCAGGTAGAATTATCATTTCTCATCTTCTTTCAGCAACCTACAATCGCTAGCATGGCTTTGAAAATCAGCCAAATTCAGCTCAAAACAGTAGAGTCGGACGAATTAGCCGATCTGTTAGCTGATATTGAATCACTCTCAGAGGAGGAAGCCAAAAAACGTCTGGAATAGAAGCAGTAAAATATTGAAGATTGAAAATTTAACAAAGGCTATCAACGATTAAAGTAACAATTATGAATGATATTAACCAGCGAATTGCCCAACTTTCACCAGCAAAACGGGCACTCTTAGAGCAAAAAATGAGGCAAAAAGCTATCAATAAAAACCGCGAATCTGTCATTCCTCGAAGAGAAAATCATGAATCCGCTTCTCTATCTTTTTCTCAAGTTAGAATGTGGCTACTTGACAGATTTGAGCCAGGAAATCCGGCTTACAATCGTCCGACTAACATTCATCTGACTGGTCGGTTGAATGTACCTATATTGGAGCAAAGCCTCAATGAAATTGTGCGTCGCCACGAAATCTTACGCAGTAGTTTTCCGGCAGTGGATGGGCAACCTGTTCAAGTCATTTCTCCCACGTTAACCTTAACGTTGCCAACTGTAGAACTGAGTCATTTAACTGAAAGTGAACGAGAATCTGAAGTTCAACGCCTTGCTAGTCAAGCGGCACAGCAATCTTTTAATTTATCTCAATTACCGTTAATTAGACCCATTTTAGTGCGGTTGAGTGAGAAGGAACATATCTTGCTACTGACCCTGCACCACATCATTTTTGATGGTTGGTCAATGGGGGTTCTTATTAAAGAACTTGCTGCACTCTATGAAGCATTTTCGACTAGCAAACCATCTCCTTTACCTGAGTTATCAATTCAGTATGCTGATTTTGCTGAATGGCAGCAACAACGGCTAAAAGGGGAAGAATTAGAGTCTCAACTCAGCTACTGGAAAAAACAGCTTGGAAGTAATTTACCTGTCTTAGAATTGCCCACTGATCGACCCAGAGGTGCTGTTCAAACCTTCCGGGGTGCAAGGCATTCTTTGCTATTACCCCAAACCCTGAGTAAAGCACTTAAGGAGTTGAGCCAACGGGAAGGGGTAACATTATTTATGACCCTGCTAGCAGCATTTCAGACACTGCTTTATCGTTACACGGGTCAAGATGACATTATTGTTGGTACTCCAATTGCAGGACGCGATCGCACCGAAACTGAAAAACTTATCGGCGTTTTTATTAATACCTTAGTTTTGCGGACACAGATACAGGGAAATCTCACGTTTCGGGAGTTATTGAGTCAGGTACGCGAAGTTGCTTTGGGAGCTTATGAACACCAAAATGTGCCGTTTGAGAAATTAGTTGAGGAACTCCAACCCCAGCGACATCTGAGACGCACACCGCTATTTCAGGTCTTGTTTCAGCTAAGAAATTTACCCACTCATACTATAGAAGCACAAGGGCTAAAAATCGCAGATCTTCACTTAGAGACAGGGATCGCTATGCTCGATATCGCTCTAGAAATAGCGGAGGAACCTGAAGGATTAGTCTGTGCATTCAAGTACAACATAGATTTATTTGATCAGGCAACTATTGAGAGGATGGCTTATCGCTTCCAAAGCTTACTCGAAGGCATCGTTAATCATCCAGACTACCAAATTTTAGACTTAATCTCTTTAACAAGTCAATATTATAAGACTCTCAACTATCAGTCATTTAGTTGTTATCTAATTGGGCATGAATCCTTACTAATTCCCTGTGCTAATATTCTTTTAGAGCGCGGGCATAAACTATTAGGCATTATTTCGGCAGGAACATTAATAGATAAGTGGTTAACCTCACGGCAGATCCCTCATATTAAACCAACAGACGATTTAATCAGCTTTTTAACTCAGCAATCTTTCGATTACCTATTTAGTATAAATAATCTCGTTATCTTACCTAAAGAAATTCTAGAATTACCGCGTAAATCTGCGATCAACTGCCATGATGGGTTGCTGCCAAAATACGGAGGAGTTAATGCTCCATCATGGGCTATCCTAAATCAAGAAAAAAGTCATGGAATCACCTGGCATCAGATGACTAATTTAGTTGATGGAGGTGATATACTCAAGCAGATTTCCATCAACATTGCTAAAAATGAAACCGCTTTCACTCTCAATGGGAAGTGTTATGAATCGACCATCCAATCATTTACTCAGTTAATTGACGAGCTAGCCTCGAATCAAATCATTGTCACTGAACAAAATCTAGATGAGCGCAGCTACTTTTCAATATCCCAAAAACCGCAGGTAGGATGTGTATTGTCATGGAATAACAGTGCCCATGAAATAGATAGCTTAATTCGAGCCTTAGACTTTGGTGTTTATCCGAATTGGCTGGGTCTTCCCAAGTTAGTAATAGTCAATGAATTTATAATTATTGCTCAAATTGAAATTCTTGAAGACCTATCTAAATCCCCCCCAGGAACCATAATTTTAATTGAATCTGATTACCTGGTAATTGCGACCAAAACTCATAATATTTTACTAAAAAAAGTACTAACTATAGAAGGAAAAAAGCTATCTATTCCTGAGTTTGTTACACGATTTGAACTCCACATTGGCTATCAGTTTAAGGATATTGAGTTAAACCTAGCTAAACGCCTTAAAAATTTAGAAACTTTGCTTTTTAAGCAGGAAAAATTCTGGGTAGAAAGGTTAGCAACGTTAAAGCCGATTACAATTCCCTATGCCAATCTGGGAGTATCATCTCAGTTGCCAGCGTGTGAGGTAAAAAGTAAAGATTGGCTAATACCCGATCAGGTAATAACAGCCTTGAAGAGTCGTCGAGGAGCATGGACTCTGGGAAACTTTCTCGTTGCTGCTTTTGCTGCTTATCTAGCTCGCATCAGCGAAACTTATTGTTTTGATTTGGGCTTCAAACAAACTCAGCTACAGCATCAATTAGCAGGGCTAGAAAGCTTTTTTGCTAGCGATGTTCCCTGTCGAATAGATATCAGTTATGGGCAAAGCTTTGAGGATGTTTTTGAGGCGATAAACCAGCAGGTGAAATGGGTTAAGCAGCACAAGACTTATGCGCGAGATATTGTGCTGAGGTATCCTGAACTTGAACGTATCCGAAAGCAAGGTTTTGACGATCATTTTTCAGTTATTGTAGAACAAGTCAAACGATTAGATGACTACCAAACAAGACCTACCAATGGCCTGACTTTGATTATCCCAGCAGAGGGCAAAAAATGCTGTTGGATTTATAATCCTGAACTTTTTAACAGTGGCGACATTGCCAGAATGCTAGAACAATTTACTACTTTTGTCCGCAGCATTGTTGCTGACACGAAGGTTTGCCTTGCTAGTCTTCAGTTGCTTTCAGATGATGAGCGTCATAAAGTTTTGGTGGAGTGGAATGATACTCAAACAAGTAGTCCGCAAAAGCTATGTGTTCATCAGTTATTTGAAGTTCAGGTCGAACAAACGCCAGATGCGATTGCTGTAGAGTTTGGCGAACAAAAATTTAGTTATAAGGAGTTAAATGAACGCGCCAATCAATTAGCAGACTATCTGCGAAAATTGGGAGTTAAACCAGAGGTATTGGTGGGTATTTGTGTCGAACGTTCAATTGAGATGTTCATCGGAATTTTGGGAATTCTCAAAGCGGGTGGCGCTTATGTACCCTTAGACCCAACTTATCCCAGAGAACGCTTAGACTACATGGTATTGGATGCTCAAGTATCACTTTTGTTAACTCAGGAAAAATTCCAATCACAGTTTTCTACTAAAGATATACATCAGATTTGTTTAGATCGAGATTGGAGTACAATTGCTCAAGAATGTCGAGAAACTTCAGTTAGTCAAGTTACACCGGATAACTTAGCCTACGTCATCTACACATCAGGTTCTACCGGAAAACCCAAAGGAGTGATGATTGAACATCAAGCCTTGGTTAACTTTACCCAAGCTGCCATTTCTGAATATGGGATCAGCGAGAGCGATCGCCTTCTACAATTTGCATCAATTAGCTTCGATACAGCCGCTGAAGAAATTTATCCTTGTCTGATTGCTGGTGGAACATTAGTGCTACGAACGGATGAAATGTTGACTTCGGTAGCGACGTTTTTAAAAGCTTGCCAAGATTGGAAACTGACGGTTTTAGATCTACCAACAGCCTATTGGCAGCAAATGGTTTCTGAATTAGCCACAACTGACGTGACACTACCGGAGTCCCTACGACTAGTGATTATTGGGGGAGAACGAGTTTTGCCCGAATCTGTGAAACTGTGGCAGAAATGTGTGGGGGATTATCCTCAATTATTGAATACTTACGGCCCAACTGAAGGAACTATCGTTGCCACAACCTACAAGGTGACAGCCTCAACACAGATCAAGAAAGAAATGCCAATTGGACGCGCTATTGCAAATTGTCAAACCTACATTTTAGATAAAAATTTACAACCCGTTCCTATCGGTATTCCAGGAGAATTATACATCGGTGGCACGGGTTTAGCTCGAGGCTACCTCAACCGCCCAGAGTTAACTCAAGAAACGTTTATTGCCAATCCCTTTAGTAAGGATTTAAACTCACGACTTTACAAAACAGGTGATCGAGTACGCTACCTTAGCGATGGCAATATTGAATTTATTGGTCGGATTGATAATCAGGTTAAAATTCGGGGTTTCCGTATTGAACTGGGAGAAATTGAAGCTGTATTAAGTCAACATTTACAAGTCAACGCAGTCGTTGTCATTCCCAGAGAAGATCAACCCGGTAATAAACGTCTAGTTGCCTATTTTGTCTCTAATTCAGAACAATCCATTACCGATGAATTACGCTCATTTCTCAAAATAAAGCTACCTGATTACATGCTCCCATCCGCTTTTGTTCAATTGGATAAATTCCCCTTAACTCCCAATGGAAAAGTTGATTGTCGCGCCTTAGCTCAACTAGAAATTGAAGATAATTTATCAAATAACTTTGTTCCACCTCGTAACTCTACAGAAGAGCAATTAGCAGCGATCTGGTCATCCGTTCTAGGAATCAAGCACGTGGGAATTGATCATAACTTTTTTGAGTTGGGTGGACATTCTCTGTTAGCGACTAAAGTTTTATCAATGATTCAAAAAACGTTCGAGGTTGAGTTGCCATTGCGCTATTTTTTTGAAGCCTCTACTATTGCTGAACTAGCTCAACATATTGAAACCATTTATTGGGTAAAACACAATTCACCAAGTACTTTAACAGAAGGATTAGAGGAGATTGAACTATGAATACTATTGAGTTTCTCTCTTATCTTCGCCGTCTAAATATTAGACTATTTGCTGATGGCGATCGCTTACGCTGCCAAGCTGCCCCAGGTACTCTCACACCCATTTTAAAAGCAGAGTTAGCCGAACGGAAATCAGAAATTCTTACCTTTCTTAATCAAGCCAATATCGATTCTCCAAAACTAATTAAATCCATTTCTCGTGAGCAAGACTTGCCTCTATCGTTCGCTCAACAAAGATTATGGTTTCTCAATCAACTCGAAGGTCAAAGTGCTACCTATAACATCTCCAGAGCACTACGTCTGAGCGGTAAACTTAACCTCACCGCTCTAGAGCAAGCCTTCCAAACAATAGTAGAACGTCACGAAACCCTACGCACAAGTTTTCAGGTCGTTAATGATTCTCCTGTCCAACTCATTGCTCCTCAAATCTGCTTCAATTTAGCCGTTATCGAGTTAAAAAAAATCGCCAACAAAGAACAATCAACCCAAGTTCAAAAATTAGTTAATCAACAAATCCAAAAACCATTTGATTTATCCCAAGCTCCCTTACTACGAGTTACCTTACTCGAATTAGAATCACAATCCTATATCTTACTTTTGACAATACACCACATCATCTCTGATGGCTGGTCAATGGGGATATTAATTCGTGAATTATCGAGTTTATATCAAGCCTTCTGTCGTGGAGAACCCAATCCCTTACCAGAATTACCCATTCAATATGCAGACTTTGCCCAGTGGCAGCGAGAGTGGTTACAGGGTGAAGTTCTCACCAGACAACTCAACTATTGGAAAGCACAATTAACCGATGCACCTCGCCTGTTAGAACTTCCAATAGATCATCCTCGTCCACCCGTACAAACCTTTCAAGGGAGGCGGCAACAAATTCAGCTCAATGCTGAACTAAGGCAACAGCTAAAAACATTGAGTCAACAGTCAGAAGCCACTTTATTTATGACATTGTTAGCAGCTTTTGCTACTTTACTCTATCGCTACACTTCGCAGGCTGATATTGTGATTGGTTCTCCCATTGCCAACCGCAATCGCAGTCAAATTGAGCCATTAATTGGATTTTTTGTTAATACTTTAGCGTTGCGGGTTAACTTGGATGGCAATCCTAATTTCAAAGAATTACTAACTAGAGTAAGGCAGATAGTTCTAGATACCCATGAGCACCAAGACTTGCCCTTTGAGAAACTTATAGAAGAACTTCAACCGGAGCGTTCTTTAAGTTATAGCCCTTTGTTTCAGGTGATGTTAGTCTTACAAAATACTCCAAGTAGCAACCTGGAATTACCGGATATAACCCTAACACCCTTAGAACTTGATACCGAAACAGCCAAGTTTGATTTGACCCTCTCAATAACAGAAACGGATCAAGGATTAAAAGGAGTGTGGGAATATAGCACTGATTTGTTTAATGGGGAAACCATTACTCGAATGGCGATACATTTCCAAACCTTGTTAGAAGGAATTATTGCTAATCCTAACCAGCCAGTTTCACAATTACCAATTTTAACTGAAGCGGAACGACAGCAGGTATTAGTGGATTGGAATAATACCCAGACCCATTATCCCAAAGATAAGTGCATTCATCAGTTATTTGAGGAACAAGTTGAAAAAACGTCTGATGCTGTCGCCGTAGTGTTTGACGAACAAAAACTGACCTATAGAGAGTTAAATAATCGGGCAAATCAGTTAGCGCATCACTTGCAAAACTTGGGCATTCAACCTGAAGATTTGGTAGGAATCTGTGTAGAACGTTCCCTAGAAATGATAGTCGGGTTATTAGGAATTCTGAAAGCTGGAGGCGCTTATGTGCCACTCGATCCAACTTATCCGACTGAGCGCTTGGCTTATATGCTGGAAGATGCCCAAGTTAGAGTACTCTTAACTCAAGAGAGATTCGTTGAAGGGCTTCCTGCTAACAAGTCAAAAGTCATTTGTTTAGATGCGAATTGGGAAGAAATTTCTCAACACAACCAAGACAATCCCCTGAAAGTTGTCAGTTCTAATCACTTAACCTACATCAACTATACGTCAGGTTCAACTGGCAAACCTAAAGGAGTAGCAGTTGTACACCGTGGTGTTATTCGTCTGTTGTTTGGCATAGATTACGTTCACCTAGATGCAACACAACGATTGTTACAAATGGCACCCATTTCTTTTGATGCGGCTACCTTTGAAATCTGGGGAGCTTTGTTACAGGGTGGTCGGTGCGTTCTTTTCCCAGAACGAGTCCCGACAGCTAAGAATTTGAGAGCCACAGTTGAAACTCACGGTATTACAATCTTATGGCTAACATCCGCACTGTTTAATTCAATAATCGATGATGATCCAGAAGCTTTATCACAAATTCAACAGTTATTAACGGGTGGGGAAGCACTCTCAGTTGCTCACGTTGAAAACGCTCTTAATGCTTTGCCATCTACTCAGATTATTAATGGATATGGTCCAACAGAAAGCACGACTTTTACTTGTTGTTATTCTATTCCTAAATATCTGAAAGGAACGGAACAATCAATCTCTATTGGTCGCCCGATTAGTAACACTCAAGTTTATCTACTGGACTCCCATCTTCAACCTGTACCCATTGGTGTACCGGGGGAACTTCACATCGCAGGTGATGGATTAGCGAGGGGTTATCTGAACCATCCAGAATTAACAGCAGAGAAATTTATTCCTAACCCTTTTAGTCATGAACCCGATGCCCGTTTGTACAAAACTGGGGATATAGCGCGTTATCTTCCTGACGGCAATATCGAATTTATCGGTCGGATTGATCATCAGGTTAAAATTCGGGGTTTCCGCATTGAATTGGGAGAAATTGAAGCTGTATTAAGTCAACATCCACAGGTACAAAAAACCGTTGTTATTGCCCGAGAATACCAACCGGGGAATAAACGTTTAGTTGCCTATTTTGTCTCTAATTCAGAACAATTGATTAGTGATGAATTACGCTCATTCCTTAAAACCAAGCTCCCTGATTACATGGTACCATCGGCTTTTGTCCAGTTGGATAAATTACCATTAACGCCCAATGGTAAAGTTGATCGTCGCGCTTTACCTAAACCGGAAATTGAAGAGAGTTTCTCAAATAAATTTGTCCTCCCTCGTAACTCTACAGAAGCGCAATTAGCGGAGATCTGGTCATCGGTTTTAGGAATTGATCGAGTCGGAATTCATAATAACTTTTTTGAGTTAGGTGGACATTCTTTATTAGGAACTCAAGTGATGTCTCGCATCTGTCAAGCGTTTGAAGTCGAGTTACCGTTGCGTTCTTTATTTGAATCGCCTACGGTAGCTGAATTAGGCGATCGCATTGAAACAATCCTCTGGGCTAAGTCAACTCAAATCCCATTAACTGAAACCGATCTAGAAGAAGGAGAACTATAAATCCATGAACCCAGTTACCGAAACCTTTGAATGTCCAACGCCTTTGAAATCATATCTGTTCAAACCCGATAGTTACCTTCCTCTAGTTATTGAATCTGAGGGAATGAGTTTGATCGAGTTATGGGACTGGTTAACTGTTAATAAGTCTTGGTTAGAGCAAACACTCCTAAAACATGGAGGACTGCTGTTTCGAGGTTTTCCCCTATCTACACCACAGGAGTTTGATCAGTTTATTAACACTATCGAACCAACGACACGACCTTACATTGAAGGACAATCTCAAAGGACTAAAATTTACCAGCAGATTTACACATCTACTGAGTATCCAGCCGACCAAAACATTACTTTGCATAATGAATTATCTTATACGTCTAATCCGCCCCGAAGACTCTTTTTCTTTTGTCAAATTGCTCCACAGGTAGGGGGAGAAACACCAATTACAGATTGCCGGAAAGTGTATGAAAAAATGAATCTCTCTCGGCGCGATCGCTTTATTACTAAAAAGGTTCGCTATGTGAAAACAATGCACAATGGCAAGGGTTTTGGTAAATCTTGGCAGCAACATTTTGAGACTTCAGATCCAGCAAAAGTCGAACAGTATCTTCAGCAAAGTGATGTAAATTTTGGGTGGAAGGAAAACGGGACTCTAGTAACTAGTCAAGTGCGTCCATCCGTTCTCCAACATCCAGAATCAGGTGAAATGTGTTGGTTTAACCAAGCAGACTTATGGCACTATACAAATCTTGGTGCTATCGGTGATGAACTTGTCCGGTTATTAGGAGAAGAGAACCTACCCACTAACGCTTATTATGGGGATGGTACTCCAATTCAACCAGAAGATTTGAGTGCAATTCGTCAACTATTCTGGCATGAAGCCACTATCTTTACCTGGCATCAAGGAGATGTACTCCTACTCGATAATCGCCTTACAGCTCATGGTCGTAAAGCGTTCAAAGGAGAACGACGCATCTTAGTCGCTATGGCTTAAGTAACATCATAACATCAGGTTCATGATCAGCATGAAAGTATATTCTGATATCGAATCAATCTTAAACCTATTCGAGTTACAGGTTCAAAAACAACCTGAAGCTATTGCCATCAACTATCAAGGAGAGTTGTTAACGTATCGACAACTCAATAATCAGGCTAACCACTTAGCCATCTCTCTACAAAAGCGAGGGGTAGTTCCTGAAGTCCTTGTTGGAATTTGTGCTGAACGATCCTTAGATATAGTAATAGGGATATTGGGTATTCTTAAAGCTGGAGCAGCGTTTGTCCCTCTCGATCCAAGCTATCCTAAAGAACGAATAGCTTGCATTATTGAAGAAACAAAAATGGGGCTGTTAATCACTCAGAATCATTTGATTGAAAAAATACTTTACCCCGAAAAATCTATACTTTTAATCGATACAGAATGCCCACAAATCACCGCAGAAGATGAAGTTCTATTGCCAACGAACGTAACTTCTGAAAACCTGGCATATATTATGTACACGTCTGGTTCTACGGGAAAGCCAAAAGGAGTACAAATCACTCGCTCTCAGGTTGATTATTATGTTCAAGCTATTCATAAACTATTAAATCTTGATGCTCATGATATTTATTTACACACCGCATCATTTTCTTTCTCCTCCTCAATACGCCAGCTATTCCTCCCCTTGTCTCAAGGCGCACAAATTATTCTTGCATCTAGCGACGATACAAAAAATCCTCTGAGTTTATTGAGATTAATCCAGACCCAGAACATTACTGTCTTTGATACGCTAGCCTCTATCTGGCATTATGCTCTAATGGCGTTAGAAGAAATGGACAAGAGACAACGAGAACACCTGCTCGATTCTCCGTTGCGGCTACTCCTATTTTCGGGAGAATTATTAACCTCTCAATTACTCAAAAAAGTACGCCAAGCATTCAAAACTTCTCCTCGTATAATTAATCTTTATGGACAAACTGAAACTCTGGGAGTTTGTGCTTATGAAATTCCGGGTAAATTCAACCAAGAAGAAGGATATGTACCCGTAGGATATCCCTATTCTCATCATCAATGTTATATATTAAACCCACAGAGTCAGCCTTTAGGAATCCGTGAGATAGGTGAATTGTATGTTGCTGGTGCTAGTCTAGGTCGTGGCTATTTAAATGACCCGAACCTAACATCCCAAAGGTTTATCTCTAATCCGTTAACTAACAATTTGGGAGAACAACTCTATAAAACGGGAGACTTAGCTCGCTACTTACCTGATCGGACTATAGAAATAGTAGGTCGCCAGGATTTTCAAATCAAAATTAGAGGAATTCGTGTTGAACTTGGGGAAATTGAGTCCACACTAAGACTTCATTCTACAGTTAAGTCTGTAGTAGTCATTGGCAGAGAAGATAAACCGGATGACAAGCGCTTAGTTGCTTATATTGTGCCTAAATTATTGGAATCTAAGGTTAATCAAAAGACGTTGATCAAAGAACTAAGCCAACTGTTGAAAGCAAAGTTACCCGATTATATGATGCCTTCATCGTTTGTGCTGCTTGATACTTTGCCTATCACACCCAATGGCAAAATTGATTACGATGCTTTGCCGATTCCTGAGACTCCTGACAACTGGAGAGAAGAAACCCTAGTTGTTAAACCTCGCACTGCAACGGAAGAACGATTAGCGACGATTTGGACAACGATCTTAGGAATCAAACAGATAGGCATTGATGATAATTTCTTTGAACTCGGAGGGCATTCTCTCTTAGCCACTCAAGTTATCTCTCGTATCCGCGAAGCGTTCAACGTAGAGTTACCATTGCTCTCGTTATTTGAAGCGCCTACGCTTGGTGAATTAAGCGATCGCATTGAAACAATTTTATGGGCGAATTCAACACCATTAGCATCTATTCAAACTAATCGAGAAGAAGGAGAACTATGAAATCCATTGAAGAACTTTTATCTGAACTACGCCGTCTTGAGATTAAACTATGGATTGATCAGGGTCGCTTGCGGTATAGTGCGCCCCAGGGAACTATCAACCCTGAATTATTGGAGCAAATGCGATCGCGTAAGGGAGAAATTCTGGCATTTCTAGAGCAATTTCAGCCAAACCCATCTGCACCCATTAAACCTGTTCCCAGAACCCAAAATATCCCTCTATCTTTCGCTCAACAACGATTGTGGTTTCTCGACCAACTTGAAGGCAACAGCTCTGCTTACAATATGCCCATGGCGTTACGTCTGAAGGGCAACCTCAATGTCGCTGCCCTACAACAAGCCTTACAATCCATCATCGAGCGTCATGAAAATCTACGCACCAACTTTGCAACTCAAAATGGCGCTCCGATCACAATTATTCACTCCTATTTTAACTTCTCATTGCCCCTAATCAATTTGCAAAACCTATCGGAAACTGAACAAGAAATTGAATTAGAAAAATTAATTAATAAAGAACATTTACAACCCTTTGACCTCAAAAATGATTGCTTAATTCGCGGGACTCTACTAAGGCTACAAGACCAAAACCATATCTTACTACTCACTCTCCACCACATCATCTCAGATGGTTGGTCGATGAACTTGTTGCGTCAGGAACTTGGAACACTTTACTCCGCCTTTTCTAATAATCAGCCTTCTCCTTTACCTAACTTGCCCATCCAATATGCTGATTTTGCTTACTGGCAACAAGAATGGTTAACCCGAGAAATCTATCAAAAACACCTATCTTACTGGAAAAAACAACTCGACGGCGCACCCCCCTTGTTAGAGTTACCCCTTGATTATGCTAGACCAACCCTTCAAACATTTACGGGGAAAAAACATTCTCAACACCTTTCCAAATGCCTTAGTGAAACTCTAAAAACCCTGAGTCAAAACGAAGGTGTGACTCTATTTATGACCTTATTAGCGGCTTTCAACGTTCTACTATATCGCTACACAGGCACAGAAGATATTTTAGTTGGTACTCCTGTTGCAGGTCGTAATCGATCTGAAGTTGAACCCTTAATTGGATTTTTTATTAATACCATTGTTCTCCGCACCCACCTGAATGGCAATCCGAGTTTTCAAGAACTTTTAAGTCGAGTTAAAGAGGTGACATTGGGGGCATATGAGCATCAAGAAATGCCCTTTGAAAAGCTAGTTGAAGAACTGCAACCCGAACGGAGTTTGAGTTATAATCCTCTGTTCCAAGTGTGGTTCAATATGGTTAATTTAAAGTTCAAACCATTAGAATTGCCAGACTTGACGGTAGAGTTGCTTTCTAGTTCAGAAGCGGCATCGAAATTTGATATTACGCTGTACGTGCGAGAGCAATCTGAAAGCATCACGCTGGACTGGGTTTATAACCGAGAGTTGTTCAATCCTGAAACTATTACGGGGATGGCAGAACGTTTTCAAACCTTATTAGAAAGTATCATTGCCGCTCCTGAGAAATCCATTAGTAATCTGTGTATTTTAAGTCAAACAGAACGCCAAAGAGGGTATCAGTTTAAAAATAGGGTCTGCCTTGACAAACCTTTTACAGAATTTCCCAAAACAGCCATTGAGCAATCCATCTCAGACCGCTTTTCTGAGCAAGTTAATCAATATCCTGAGCATATTGCCATTCATACCAAAAACCATCAGTGGACTTATAGTCAATTAAATGAGCAGGCGAATGCGATCGCTCAAACTCTCCAGCAACGGTGCGGAGAAAATTATCAACGCATCGCTCTATTATTGGAACAGGATGCTCCAGCGATCGCCGCTATTCTAGGCGTTCTTAAAAGTGGCAAAACCTATATTCCCCTCGACCCCAGCTACCCCCGACTTAGACTGACGTATAATCTTGAAGATTCCCAAGCGACTGCGATCCTAACTAACAATACTAATCTGGCTTTTGCTCAACAATTAACCTCGGAAAACATTCATCTGATTAATATTGATGAAATCGACTTAGAAAACGCTGGAGATCAGATTAATCTGTCGGTTTCCCCAGATACCCCAGCCTACATTCTCTATACATCCGGTTCCACTGGACAACCCAAAGGTGTTGTGCAAAACCATCGCAATGTCCTGCATTTTATCCGCAACTATACGAATAATCTCCATATTGCCCCTGATGATAAGTTAACCCTGCTAGCATCCTATAGCTTTGATGCAGCAGTGATGGATATCTTTGCTGCCTTATTAAATGGTGCTACTTTATGTCCATTTGATATTAAAGCTGAGGGTTTCACTAAACTTTCCCAATGGCTAACTCAACAGAAAATTACCATTTACCACTCTACGCCCACTGTTTATCGACATTTTATCGACGGCTTATCGAGATTTGTTCAATCTGAAAAACTCGCCTTTCCGCAAATCCGTTTAGTTGTTTTGGGGGGAGAGGAAGTCGTCAAAAAAGATGTTGAGTTATCCCAAAATTATTTCTCTAAAAATTGTATTTTAGTTAACGGGTATGGCTGCACAGAATCTTCGTTTAATTTACTACATTTAATTAATCATGATACAGTCATTCCAGGTCAAGCCGTTCCCGTTGGTTATCCCTTTGAAGAAACCGAAATTTTATTACTGAATCACGCAGGTATTAATGCTCAAATTTATGGAAAAATTGCGATTAGAAGTCCTCATATTGCTTTAGAATATTGGCAAAAGCCGGAACTCACGCAAGCTGTATTTTTACCCGATCCGGATGGCGGAAACCGCCGAATTTACTGCACCGGAGATTTAGGCCGTTTAAGACCAAATGGCACGATTGAATTTTTAGGCAGGAGAGATTTTCAAGTCAAACTTCGCGGTTTCCGCATCGAACTTGGTGAGATTGAGACAACTTTACTGCAATACTCGGCGGTTCGAGAAACGATCGTTATTGCCTCCCCAGATAATTTTGGTAATAAGCAGTTAGTCGCTTATGTAGTTCCCCAATCAGAATCAATTCCTACTTCTTTAGAATTACGTAACTTCCTCAAAGATAGGCTACCGCACTATATGGTGCCAGCTACCTTTGTAATGTTGGATGCTTTGCCCTTAACTCCCAATGGTAAAGTTAACCGTCGCGCTTTACCTAAACCTGACGTAACTAAACTTGAATCAGAAGACACGGCTATTGCTCCCCGTAATGAATTAGAACTGCAATTAATAAAGATTTGGGAAAATGTTCTCAAGACTCAACCAATTAGCATACTCGATAACTTCTTTGAGCTAGGAGGACATTCTCTCCTCGCTGTGCAATTGTTTAGTGAAATTAACAAGATTATCGGTCAGGATCTTCCCATAGCGACCCTTTTTCAAGCACCAACAGTTGAAGAATTAGCGCATATTTTACGTCAAAAAGAATGGTCGCCATCTTGGTCGAGTTTGGTTCCGATTAAACCGGAAGGTTCCAAACCACCATTTTTCTTTCATGGTGGTGCTGCGGATGCTATGACTTGGGCAAAATTTGGTCGTCAATTAGCACCCGATCAGCCTTTTTACGGTTTGCAACTTCCAGCTTTAGATGGGAAGCATGAGTTTCAAAGTTCTGTTGAAGAAATAGCGGCTGATTGTCTCAAAGAAATACGGACAGTTCAACCGAATGGACCTTATTTTATTGGTGGTCACTGCTTTGGTGGAACGGTCGCCTTTGAAATAGCGCAGCAGCTTCATGCTCAAGGTGAGAAAGTAGCATGGCTAGCTTTAGTGGATGCTTATTCGCCTAAATCTGTACCGAACAATAGTCTAAGTCTACGAATTCAGGCTCTCGTTCATAAATGGGACTTTTTACTTTACAAAACCTACTACTATCATGTTGATGAATTAAGAAAACGCTCCTTAATTGGCAAGGTCAACTATATGATAGATTGGTTAGAAAAAAAGGCAAAATTTAAGCTAAATTCTAGGAGGGAAACTAAGCGCACAAAATCACAAAATAGTGCCAATCTAAAGGCTTCCTCAAATCACAAAGTTTCTGAGCAATCCCAAAATTCAAGCGAATTTGTTTCTCATGAGATTCGTTACATCGAGGCTCATAAAGCCAACCGAGCAGCAAAGGCAAAGTATAGTCCTCAAGTCTACCCTGGTTGTATTACTCTCTTCCGTGCTAAAAAGCAAACGCTAGAATGGTATTTCGGTCAGAAATTAGGTTGGGAAGAATTAGTAGCGGGGGGAGTAGAGTGTTATGAAATTCCTGGTCTTTTTGGTAATCTATTTAATCAAAGTTCTCTACCGATTTTGATTGAGAAAGTAAAAATGTGCTTAGAGGAAGCCCAAATTGATACCAGAAAGTCCAATTCACCCTCACCCAACTGATCTTATCTTAAGCCATACACAATCGTTAAAAACTATCGTTAACTCACTCAACTAGAAATGAAAATTGTTCAAATTGTGCCGAGATTACCTCCTTATACGGATGGCGTTGGTGACTATGCGTTGAGATTAGCTGAGGAATTATTAAACGCTCATGGAATTACCACTCAGTTTCTAGTTTTTCAAAAAGAGCTGGAATTAGAACCTGTGATTAATGGGTTTCCCGTTATAGGATTATCTGAACACTCTTCTAATGCCTTTTTATCGGTCTTTCCCAAAGAGAGTGAGGGCATAATTTTACATTATAGTAATTACCCTTATCTGCGCGGAAAATTAGATGCTCCCTTTTGGATGGTGGACGCTTTGCGATCGCTAGTTAAGCAACGTTCTCTTAAGTTGATTGTCATGTTTCACGAGTTACCTAGCCTGAAGTTTAAAAGACTGAATTTTTTAAACCCTATCCAGAGCCTAGTATCTTATCGTCTTGCCAAACTAGCGACTACTGTAATTACAGATAGCGCTCGATTTCAAGCTGTTCTTTCCCAATGGATCAAGCATCCTGTCACTTGTATTCCAGATTTTTCAACCATTGGCGAACCAGATCAGGTTCCTCCTTTAGTCGAACGTCAGCGACGATTAATTGTTTTTGGCGGGAGCGATCGCCAGCGTGTCTATAAAAACTATTTTCAAGAATTACTTTACACGTGCCGTATTTTGAAAATTGCAGAAATTTGCGATATTGGAAAATCCGTGAACTTGAACTCCTCTGAATTCGAGGATGTACGTTTGGTAGAGATGGGATTTCAGCCGAATGAAGTCGTCCGTCAGTTAATGTTAAATTCCTGGGTAGGATTTATCGACTACAGTCGTTTTCCAGGGGATTTAGGTAAATCAAGCGTTTTTGCTGCATTTTGCGCTCATGGATTAATTCCGATTAGTTCTCAATACAATCCTTCAGAAGCTGATGGGTTGACAATGCACAAACATTATTTAGTTCCAGATCGCCACTTAGAAGGTTTAACTGTATCCGAATTACAATCGGTTGTTGATGAAGCAAATCAGTGGTATAACCTTCATAACTTAACAGAAAATACCAAAGTTTTTGCGTCACATCTTTTAAGATAACTACACCAAGATGAATAAATTTATTCCCCTATCTCAACCCTCCATTACTCAGCTAGAAACAGAATACGTCATGGATACGCTCAACTCAGGTTGGGTATCATCCTTGGGAAAGTATATTAATCTATTTGAGGAGCGTTTCGCTGACTACTGCGGCACAAACTATGCCTTGGCAACTTCCAGCGGTACGGCAGCACTTCATCTAGCTCTTGCTAGCTATAATATCAAAGCTGGAGATGAGGTTATTATTCCGGATTTGACATTTATTGCTACAGCTAATGCTGTTACTTATACGGGTGCAAATATCGTTTTAGTTGATATAGAACAGGATACACTGTGTATCGATCCAGCTAAAATCGAACAAGCAATTACTGAAAAGACTAAAGCTATAATTCCTGTCCATCTTTATGGACATCCTGCCAATATGATTGAGATTAATAAATTGGCACAGAACTATAACATTTTGGTTCTTGAAGATGCAGCCGAAGCCCATGGTGCTAAAGTAAAATGGCAAAAAACTGGTTCTCTCGGTGACTGTGGAATTTTCAGTTTTTATGGGAATAAGATTATGACTTGTGGCGAAGGAGGAATGATAACCACAAACGATGAAGAATTTTATCAAAGAGCTAAATACTTGCGAGACCATGCCATGAATAGTTCAAAACGATACTGGCATGATGAGGTAGGGTATAACTATCGCATGACAAATATGCAGGCTGCTTTGGGTTTAGCTCAACTTGAAAGAATTGATGAATTAATTAATAAAAAAATAGAGATATTTGAATTATATAAGAAGTTTTTGTTAGGTATTCCCGGAGTAAAACTCAATTTTACGGCGGATTGGGCCTCGAATGTTTATTGGCTTATATGCCTTGAGATAGAAGGCTATACTGAGAAAGAGCGCAATCATCTTATGGACGCTTTAAAACTGAAGGGAATAGAAACTAGACCTTACTTTTATCCTATTTCAGATATGCCGATGTACAAGAGGAATAAAATGAATACTCCCGTTACTCATGAGGCTTATCAAAGAGGAATCAATCTGCCCTCTTATTTTGAGCTTAAGGACGACGATATCGCCTATATTTGCGAATCTTTACAACCCTTGATCGAGGTTCATCAATTCTTATTGGGTTCGGCTGATATTTTGAGTGAATGAGATGTATGGGTTCTCCTGTATTCCCTACTCCCTACTCCCCACTCCCCCCTCTTAAATTGCGTTCTTGCAATTTCAACAGAATTTCAGCATGAACTTCACGAGTAATCGGATACAAGTAAGCCAAAATTAAACCACAAATCAAGAAAAGTGTGGGTAGTGGACCTACGACGAAACGAATAGCGAATAGTGCTGCTTCGGGTTGTTCTGGTAGAGGTTGTCCGGGTTGTGCAGTAATAAATCCTGACCTCGCTAGTGCTTCTCCAACTAACCACAAACCAAACGCTAATCCAATTTTTTGTAAGAGTACCATAAACGCATAAAAAATTCCCTCCCGCCGCTGACCTGTCTTCAATTCATCTAACTCAATGACATCAGGTAACATTGACCAAGGTACTAAATAAGCGGTGGCAATTCCAAAGCCTGCCATTACGAATAATACATACATCAAACCCACTTGATCGCGTTGTAAAAAGAATAGTCCTGCCTCTGCCACAATCCATAAACTCATCCCTAGAAAATAGACCCCCCGTTTACCAATTCGCCGACTCACTAAATTCCAAACAAATAACATAATTAGCGCGACGGTTTGCACTACTAAAGCAGCAGTAAAATAGGAATCTTGGCGCATCCAATTCACGAGAAAGTAGGGAATAATTGCCGCCGTTAATTGGAAAGCTAACCAGGAACATAAATAAATACCAATAACATAAAGAAAGGGTTTATTAGTTAAAGCAATTTTTACTTGCTTCACAAATGGGATTGATTCCACTGAATCAGAGGTTTCAGGTGGAGATATTTCAGGTAGAGACGTTTCAGGTAGAGACGTTTCAGGTGGAGACGTTTCAGGTAGAGACGTTTCAGGTGGAGACGTTTCATGTAACGTCTCTACATTTGCAGCCGTTGGGTCATTCGTTCCCCAAACACACCAGTAAATAGGTAATACGGAAAGAATCGTACAGATAAGGGCTAAAACAAGATATTTTTGCGTATCTCCAGGAATCGCTTTGATTTGGAAAATAGCTTGACCCAGTGCTAAACAAAGAATACTACCGCCAATAGAAAAAGCAAAGCGAAAGCTATTTAAACTGGTGCGTTCATTGTAATCTTTTGTGAGTTCTGCGGTGAGTGCTGTATAGGGTAGATTAATCGCGGTAAAGGCGGTATTGAACAAAATACTAACAATCACGTAATACCAAAATAAGCCCAACTGATTTAAGTCAGGATTATTACTAAAATGCGGTACAATCCATTGAAGAAAAAAGAAAATGCCAAAGGGAATAGCACCCAATATCATCCAAGAATGACGACGACCCCAACGGGAACGGGTGCGATCGCTTAAGACTCCAACAATCGGATCGTTTATTGCATCCCAAATCTTACCAATTAAGAGGACTCTACCCGCTAATCCAGGGTTCAATCCAGCGACATTGGTAAGGAAAATTAGTAAAGAAAAGGCTAAAAGGGTAGCGGTAATTCCAGCACCCATATCACCCGCGCCGTAAGCGAGTTTAGTACTAAAACTTAGCTTTTTTGGCTGGAGTACGTCTGGCGGACTTGAAGGGTCAGAAGGGGAACTATTACTCATAGTTTCTTGGTTTAGAAGTAGAGGGGAATGAGGAATGGGGAATGGCTTAATGGCTAATCATTAATCTGTTTTTAGTTTGCTCTATCCGTTTTTGACTTTTCGATAGCATTGAAGGAGCTAATTTATCTAATTTTTGAGCCTTAAGTCCAGCAGCCATAGCTTCATAATATAAATCTGTATCGTAAGAAATTAGAATTAAATCGACTCCAGCATTAATGGCTTTAACCGTTGCATTCTCTATCCCATCTTTAGTGCCATAGACGGCTTGCATACTAAAATCATCGGTAATTAAAATACCATCATGTTGCCAATCATTTCTAATAATTTCTGTAACGACTTGCTTAGAAAATGATACGGGATGGTCAGCATCTACTGCTGTTAATTTAGCATGACCCAGCATTGTAAATGCTCCAGACTTACTCATCAACTCTCGAAAGGGTATCCAATCATCTTGGCTTAATTCCTCGACTGAACTCTTTAATTCAGCATGATCTAGATGGGTATCAGTATCGACTCGTCCAAGTCCCGGAAAATGTTTAATGGTACACTCAACCCCATACTTTTCTAGAGTTTGGCAATACCACAAGGCTACCTTAGTAACGATGTTCTTATCTGCCGATATTGATCGTAGATAAATTTTAGAATATTTATCCTTGGGATTAATAATACCCTTATTTAAGTCCACCACGGGCGCAAAATTGAGATTCACTCCAATCTCAGATAATTCTTTTCCATGAATAGTCGCATATTGAATAATTTCATCTCTTTTTTGCTCGATTCTTTCCTCTCCTGCCACAAGTGTTGATAATTGAGGCAATTGAGTCAGAGGAGGAGACATTCGAGATACAATCCCGCCTTCTTGATCAGTAGCTATCCACAACGGCGATAACCCTTGGCTATAGCGAAGGTTTTGTAAGCTTTGGATTTCTTGTTTAATCTGTTCTTTAGTCTTATTATTGATATTTCGTCTCGTAATAAAAACTCCGCCAATTGCTCTTTTTCTAATTAACTTTTTGACTTCATCTAAATTTCTGTAACCAATAATAAAATGCTGACCTAGGGTTTCGAGTTGGTTGGGAGTTTGGTTGAGTATGGTGTGTTTGGTTAGGTTAAATTTAAGTTCAAAAGCGACAGCAGCCGAAAGACTGAAAGACGTGAGAGTTAGTATTAGAAAACTAACTAATGATTTTATCAGGATAGAATTATTCCTCAAAATGAGAATTTCAGAACTCATTAATCCTACGCTGGAGACTAAAATAAATCCAAATACCCAAACTCTTAAACTGGCTAATAAAGGGGTTCTAAAATAAAAAGCCAGTAGCAAAAGCACTACTGCTAAACACAGTTTTAAGAGTTTCATTATAATTATGAGAAACGCTATATACTAGTAGAGTAATCTACTCCACAGTTAAATTGCATAATACCAATTTCAAAAAATACAGCTACACATCAATTATCAGCAATCTGTTAAGGAGTTCCCTTTCTTAATCGAAGTGTAGCAACTTTAAATGAAATTGGTATAACTTAGACAGGTTTTTGATTAGCCATTAGCTATTAGCCACCCTGATCAGGTAACTAGCAACTTGGGTTACTGGAAACTAGATGTAGAACAGCTTACTTCTCTCACATTCAAGAAAAGTATCTAAAAAATTTACGCGGCTATTTTCTCTTTAGCCTTAGATAGAAGGCTCAATTGTGCTTCCGAAACCTTGACTTTAGATGCTGACACCATTAAGTTAGAACTACTTGTAGCTGAGTGTGGCATTTGCTTCATTTCTTCAACTTTCAGCAAAATCAAGTATTCGTAGAACGCCTGTAATGTACACCAAGCAAATCCGGCTTTTCCATCCAAACACCCTCCCAGGAAGAAATACATATAAATCCACCGTAATAGGGGTCTAAAAGGTATGCGGAGTGATAAATCTTTGAGTGCGCGTCGCCTTTCAACTTCTGACTGTCCAAAGAACAAATTCCACCAATTAATGCGTCCTTGTTCTAGCTGATGTAGCGTTTCTACTGCTTCGTCTGTAGAGTAACGATTGTGCTTTTCAATCCAGCGGCTAAAGCCTTTACCACACGTATAGTGAGGGTAGGTTTCTTTAATAAAATTCGTCGCCCCATTGCAGACTTCCCGTTCAGTATGACCGTAGTCAGTAAACCAGACTTTCCCTTTTTGGAACAGACGCATTTGATAGCGGGGATATTGGGTACTGTGGCGAATCCATTGACCCATAAACATGACCCGTTCGGCTACATAGTAACCAATTGCTGTTTTAGAATTAATAGCTTCCAAACATTCTTTAAAAAGTTCTGGGGTCATCCGCTCATCGGCTTCTAAAATATAAGCCCATTCATACTTAGTCGGGACGTTTTCCAGCATCCATGTACGCTGCTTTCCATGACTTTCAAACTTATGTTGAACAACGCGAACCCGATATTGGGAGGCAATTTCTACAGTGCGGTCTGTACTAAAAGAATCGACAACAATGACATCATCTGACAGCAGCGCGGATTCAATGCAGGCAGAAATATCGAGTTCTTCGTTATGGGTGAGAATGTAAATGGAAAACATGGATGGTTTAGATGTAGGTTGATACAAACACTAGATTTATTGGAAAGGTTATACGAACTTCTCGTTAGTCACACTAATTGAGTTCGTCAAAAATTATAGGAACTAATGAACTAATAAGTATTACTAACCAAGTGGCAAATCTATAATAACCAATCTGCAACCATTTTAATCATTGCGCTGCTCGATAATTGATAAAGTTTTTGTGAAGTTTTTGGATAAATTAACTCAATGAAGTTAAATTGCATAGAGTTGTAAAATTGTCTAGCTCCGCTAATCTCACTTGATTGGCAGCTTCCCTGCACCCCCACCCTTGCCCAAGTTTAGCCGCAAAACTCAGACTATCCAGACCTGTTAGGGCAGTTGTCTCTGCTCAATGGCATAAAATAGAAAGGCTTATCAAAATTCAGGATCGAGGATTATGGCTGTTCCCAAGAAGAAAACATCGAAGTCGAAGCGAGATAAACGTAAGGCAACTTGGAAGCGTAAGGCAGCACTGCAAGCTCAAAAAGCACTCTCTCTAGGGAAGGCAGTTTTGAGTGGACGTTCTACCTTTGTGTATCCTACAGATGAGGACGAGGAGGACGAAGCCTAGTAAGCTGTGCCCTTGCTTTTAAATTGCCTGTCTCAATAGACGGGGGGACAAAGGGAGAGAGGGAAAGGGGGGGAGGGGGGAGAGG
>DNGI01000154.1:0-4463 GCA_003486645.1 Cyanobacteria bacterium UBA11370
GAGAATGGTGCAAGATCTGAGATGAACGCAACTTGGTATAAATTTAACCGACTTGCTCTAAATACTGATTAACATCCTCAATCAGACGAGTCAGTTCCGCTTCAGTACTCAACCGGATGCGATCGTCCCGCAGGGTAACTAAGACTTTAGCCGCAAAGGGGCTGGGGTAGATATTGGGATTGCAAAATAGTTCTAGAAAGACATCCCCAGTAAATTGGTACTCCATGGGTTTTTGAGGGTTAGGTTTACCTCCGCTACCAGATGTCTGAGTCGCTACTTTCAAGCTTTGCATTAATTCCGCAAGCGCCTTTTGTAAATTTATGGCAGCTTCTGGTGAGAATTTTAGTGAGACAGAACCTTGAGTTAAGTTGAGTGTTAGTTGAGGTTGTGGGGGAGTCATAGGTAATTCAAAATTCAAAATTCAAAATGGCGGAGGTAGAATTAAGTCTTTAAAAGAATTTACCAAAGAATAAGCCAAAACTCGCTAATTTAGGAAAGATTTAATTTAAGGTGAGAAACTTCTCCAACGCTGTTACCATTAACGGAGGCCAACGGCGAATCGTTTTTACCCACTCTATATCTTTATAGCGCTGATCCAACCCAACTACGGCTGCCCAATGGCTTTCTGCTTCTCCCTGTTTGCCATCAACCCAAAGCACTGCTGTCAGTGCGGCGCGAACATCAGGAAATTGGGGATATTTACGAATAATATTACGCATCTCGCGTATTGCCTCATTGATCTTACCTGTTTGATAAAGCGCAAGGGCATAATTCGCACGAGCAAAGGCAAAATTAGGCGCTAATTTGACGGCGTTTTGGTAATTGGCGATCGCTTCGTCCCATTTTCCTTGTCCGGCTTTAGCATTGCCCAAATTGTTATACGCCATCGCATCATTTGGGTCAATTTCTAAAACTCGTAAATAGTCAGCGATCGCCTCTTCCCAACGTCCTTGTCCTTCATAGGCTGTACCACGATTAAGATAGGGATCAGCGGCATTGGGAGCTAATTCTATCGATTGATTAAAATCTGCGATCGCGGCTTCTAATTTATTCTGACTCACTCTAGAATTACCTCGGTTACTCCAGCCTACTGGATTGTCGGGTAATAGTTCAATTAATTGAGTCCAGTAGCTTTCCGCTTTAGCAAAATCAGCGATATCGGTAGCTAAAAAGGCTTTCTGTCTTAACTCATTTAATTGTTGAATTTGAGCTTCCGTTAAGTTAGGAGTTTGGGTTTGTGCGAGTACAGGTTTACTTGACGAAAGCAGCACTATTACACAGAGTAAAATAGTTAAAATCCAGCGAATCATGTTAATTGGTTGTTGGTTGTTGGTTGTTGGTTGTTTGTTATTATTTATTTTAGAGGGTTTAGTGATTAAGGCATAGATTTATTGCTCTTTTTCTTCCCGATCTGGCATTAATCTTAGATTCACATCTCAAATGGAAATGCTATACAGCGCTTCAGGTGATTGAGGTACACAGATCCCCGACTTCTCCAAGAAGTCGGGGATCTCGCTTGGATATACTGTACTTCAGTCATATCCTAAATGCTTACGAGCCGCTACAGTAGCTACTCTCCCCCTAGGAGTTCGATGCAAATAGCCAATTTGTAATAAATACGGCTCATAAACATCCTCAATTGTTTGAGAATCCTCTCCCGTTGCTGCTGCTACTGCTTCTAATCCTACAGGCCCTCCATTAAACTGTTCAATCATGACCGTTAGAACTAATCGATCTGTCCAATCTAAACCCATGGGATCAACATTAAAAATTTCTAGCGCTTCCGCTGCTACCTCCTGATTAATTGAACCCAATTTCTTCACCTGCGTATAATCTCGCACCCGTTTGAGTAAACGATTTGCAATTCGAGGTGTACCACGAGAACGACGCGCAATTTCTTCAGCCCCATCGGCTGTAATTGGTGCTTTCAATAAGTTAGCCGTTCGTTGTACAATTAAACTTAATTCATCCGTTTCATAAAACCGCAACCGTTGAATTAAGCCAAAGCGATCGCGCAAGGGAGAGGTTAACGACCCCACCCTCGTTGTTGCCCCAACTAAGGTAAAATGAGGTAGTGGAATACTCCGAGTTCGAGCTGTTTGCCCCTTCCCAATCGTAATATCTAACCGATAATCTTCCATCGCTGGATACAGCAATTCTTCACTCATTCGTGAGAGGCGATGAATTTCATCAATAAATAAAATATCCCCCGGTTTGAGGTTCACTAAAATACCCACAATATCGCGTGGACGTTCTAAAGCAGGAGCCGCCGTAATTTTACAGTTTACCTCCATTTCGGTTGCCAAAATTAGGGACATTGTAGTTTTCCCCAATCCCGGCGGGCCATATAATAACAAATGGTCTAATGCTTCGTTTCTGCCTTTTGCTGCGGCGATCGCAATTTCCAAAACTCCCTTTAATTCTTTTTGCCCAATATAATCGGCTAACCGATGGGGACGGATACGTTCCTCTTGGTTATCCGTTTCGTCTGCCATTGCGGTTGCTAGCAACAAATCATCTGTATCGCTTTGCTGCTTGCGGGAATTACGCCGACTCTTTTTCTTCCCATTAGAATCGTCGGGATCGGGTTCTGGGGACTGTTGTCTGAAAGAAGTTATTGCCATGATTTAACAGTATCTTTTCATTGGCAACCGGGATACTTAAGCAGAAAAGGTTTACATTAAAGAAAGCCCGGTATTATGCCATCACACACCGTAAGACAACTGATATGCTAGCTAAACGAATCTTACCTTGCCTGGATGTAAAAGCTGGGCGCGTCGTCAAAGGTGTCAACTTTGTCAACCTCCAGGATGCAGGCGATCCAGTAGAACTAGCTCAAGCGTATAACGATGCGGGTGCTGATGAGTTGGTATTTCTGGATATTACCGCAACCCATGAAGACCGGGACATTATTGTTGATGTTGTATATCGCACAGCGGAACAGGTTTTTATTCCCTTAACCGTAGGAGGGGGTATCCAATCCTTAGAAACGGTTAAATTATTGTTAAGAGCGGGAGCCGATAAAGTTAGTATTAATTCCGCCGCCGTCCGCAATCCAGATTTTATCAATCAGGCGAGCGATCGCTTTGGTAATCAATGTATTGTTGTTGCTATTGATGCCAGACAGCGCCAAGATCCTAGTAATCCTGGATGGGATGTGTACGTGCGCGGGGGGCGAGAAAATACGGGGATAGATGCAATTACCTGGGCGAAAGAAGTCGAACAACGGGGCGCAGGGGAACTGCTGGTAACAAGCATGGACGCGGATGGAACCCAAGCAGGGTATGACTTAGAACTAACTCGCACCATTTCTGAACAGGTAGAAATTCCCGTGATTGCCTCCGGTGGTGCGGGAAATTGCACTCATATTTATGAAGCGCTGACTGAAGGGAAAGCGGAAGCGGCGCTGTTAGCGTCCCTATTACATTATGGGCAACTTACCGTCTCGGAAATTAAAGGCTATTTGACACAACACCAAGTCCCGGTGCGATCCATCTAAAACGGAAGAGTCAATCATTAACTTTTGTGATGCTTATCACAGAATTGGAACGTTTGCAGTTATTTATGTGACTGCTAGAATAGATGAGCTGTTACATTTTGTAAATTATGTTGATTGCTATTCTAATTTTTGATGTCGCTCTGGTGGCTTGGTCACTGCACCTGATGCAGCAAGCCTTCGACCATCGAGAGTTTTCGCTGATGCTAGCGGGAACTTTAGTCGCCATGTCCGCCGCCGCGATGCTCGTGGTTTATTTTCTCATGAATAGCTACTTGTGCTATTTGAGTCGTCTTGCCCAATCCTCCACTCCGTTTTATTGAGTGTTCCACGGCAGGACTTGACGAAATAGAATTATCAAGGCATCATAGGAAATGCTGCAAGGGGTTATAGCTCAGTTGGTAGAGCACCTCAATGGCATTGAGGGGGTCAGCGGTTCGAATCCGCTTAGCTCCATAAAATAAAAAGGTATATTTAAGTTATTAGTGCAGGAGGGCAGAAGTTTGTGACCACCTCTGACGGACTCTTGGAGACAAGGGGGACAAGGGGGACTCTTGGAGACAAGGGGGACAAGGAGGAAAGGGAGAGATTTTAGCTGGTAACTTATTTTCGCCATGCTGCATTAGTAGCATATCCAAACGATATCCTACTCAATCCCTATTTAACCTGATTGGGTAAGTTCGCTGTGGTCTTAAATTGCCTTTTGAGGGGAGTAAATAATTTGGGTAGTGAATTTGTTAATTGTTGGTTAGGAATCGACGAAAGTTGCACAAATCCTGCTTTAGCATCAACAACTGTAGCAGTTGTAGTTAATAAAAAAATCAAAATAAGAGCAGCTAAACTCCGATTTAGCATAGAAATAATGTAAGAATTGAGGAGTATTCACTTAAGCTGTTCTGGCTCTAGATTTCATACTATTCAGTTAAGAAACAAACGTTTAAACTATCTCCCCATCTCCCCATCTCCC
>DNGI01000154.1:4712-5945 GCA_003486645.1 Cyanobacteria bacterium UBA11370
ATCTCCCCATCTCCCCATCTCCATCCGTCTGCATCAGGAACTTACTCCGAGCGAACAAGCCCTTACTCCCAAATTATAGGGTTAAATACTATATCACAGCAATTGCTATTAATCAAGAATTTATCTCACCGTCCAAAAAGATTAGCTTCCTTGCTGAATTTCTGTAAGCATTAAATTATAGGTTGCACCCTAGCCACAAGGGTAAAAAAATAATACAAGTTCCTGAAAATCCAGAAACTCGACCTGAAGTATATGGTTAATAAGCAACTTCAAACCTAAGATAAGAAAATATTCAAATTTGGGTGTGTCAGAAACTTGTATAAACAAACCATAGTACCACAATGAGAGAGAACGACGTAAGTCATGAAGAAAGTATTTTTTTTACTTGGTGAACTTGATGACGATGACATCGATTGGATGATCGCTGTTGGCCGCCGAGAGGAAGTGGTCGCTGGCACCGTCCTGATTGAGGAAGGCAGACCCATTGATACACTCCATATTCTTTTAGAAGGAACCTTAGCAGTTTCAGTCGCTGCCTTGGAGGGTAAAACCATCGCTCGATTAACCAGTGGTGCAGTGGTTGGCGAAATGTCCTTCGCCGATGCTCGTCCCCCTTCTGCTACTGTTCAAGCAGTGGAAAACTCCTTAGTATTATCAATTCCTCGCGCTCACTTAGTCGAAAAACTCGAAAAAGATGAAGGGTTTGCATCCCGATTTTATCGAGCGATCGCTATTTTCCTCTCGACCCGACTGCGGGGTACAGTAAGATATCTAGGCTATGCCAAAGGCGAACTACTCAAGGAAGATGGCACCTCTGCTGAGGATCTATCCCCCGAAGTGATTGATAACGTCCCGCTGGCACAAGCGAGATTTGATTGGCTGCTTAGACGCTTGAGAAATAGCGATCATGCCGTCTTGCCAGATTAAGAGTGACTAGCAAACGTTGTTGCTTATTGGTTGTTAGTGAGCAAGAAAGCTTATTGACAAATTACCACCTGCAATTGATTTCTAATCAAGAACGATCCCTATTCATTTGAACTTGATATTACACATTAAAGTCATACTCAGCACAATCATCAACTGATACTAAGTTGCGGTCAAAGATATCATTTAGCCGCTGATGAGGGGGAGAGGGGGAGAGAGGGAGAGGGGGAGAGAAAGTTACTGCAACTTGGTATAGCTAGTCTATTTGATTCGTGAACAAGGAAAGACAAGGAGGACAAGGAAGACAAG
>DNGI01000154.1:6171-9639 GCA_003486645.1 Cyanobacteria bacterium UBA11370
AATCATTTAGACTGGCTATATGAACCTTCAAGTCAGCTATTCCCTGTTTCTCAATCAGTACATCTAGCTGACGGCTGAGAAATCCTGGCTCCTCACTCAAAGTATAAAGCCGTCCCCAACGAACAGGAACGACTTATACGATTTTGGATTTTGAATTTTTGATTTTCGATTTTCAAAGCCTCAGCGGTAGGGGGTTTCAAGCATTCAAATGTATCAAATTTAAACAAAAATGATATTACACTCTCCCCCTCTCCCCCTCTCCCTCTCTTCTCATTTCCCCCTCTTCAAATCAACCCTTATCCGTTCTTCGGTTCACCCAAACCAGGAGTCTTTTCCTTCTCAACTTTGGGCACCATGTTAGGACGTTCCTTGTCTTCCCAACCCACAGGACGCTTAGAGTTGTACCAGGCAATGGAACCAATAGTGACAGCCGCTATAAAGCCTACGACGTACACCAGAGTAAAAGAAAGTGGAAAGTGGGGTTCAGCCGCCACTCCGATTTCAATCAATAAATTCATAGCGATGTAAATTTCCTATCGTAATTGTCGCTATCGTACCAAAACATGGGAAGAGCTTCTATCATTCCTAAGAACGATTCTCAAATCAGGTGATTTTAGATTTTGGATTCTGGATTTTGGATTTAAACCTTCTCCCTCTCTCCCCCTCTCCCCCTCTCCCCCTCGATCTCAACGACTACCCTTGAATCCAACTACGCATCACTCCCCAGGCGCAGGGGCTTCAGGTGCAGGTGCAGGGGCTTCAGGTGCAGGTTCTTTCCGGGACGCTGGAGGCGCTGGAGGAGGTGCTACGGGTGCTGGTTGAAAATTCTGTTCTAAACCCCCTGATGCTGGAGGATTGCTAGGTGGAGGGGCTGCCTGTCGAACCGTTTGCGGGGCGGGTGCTGAACGCCTCGGCGCTGAGTAAGTGGGGGCTGGATTTTCGACCGGAGTTTGGCGACGGGAACGTCTGACGGGTTGTTCTGGCTGACTGCTACTGACGCTACGCTGACGCTGAGAGGAACTTCGGGTTCGTGTAGAATTTTCTTGAGAGGCTGTACTTCTGTACCGTCTTGTTGAACTTCGTTGAGAGTTTCCTTCATAGTTCCTTTGTGAAGTACTCTCAGAACTACGAGAAGAGGCTGTTTTAGTGATAGCTCGTTTAGGTTTGATCCGTTTAACTTGAATAGTTGGCTTACGACCTTCTAATTGACTAGGGCGATCTGGAAATTCCTCTATTTTCATATTTTCTACCGCCTTCGCCATAAATTGATGCCAAGTAATCGCAGCGGTGGTACTCGCGCCCCAAGTCGGTTTATTATCATCATTACCGAGCCAAACTCCGGCTACGAGTTGGGGAATATAACCGACAAACCATAAGTCACGGGCTTCATCTGAAGTGCCTGTTTTTCCAGCAACGGGTCGTCCTAATTGAGCGGAACGTCCAGTACCATTAGTGACAACACTTTGCAACATCCAAGTAGCGATCGCAGCGGTGTCTTCATCAATGGCTTGTTCAGTCTGAACATTCTCCTCGTAAATTACTTTACCCTGTTGGTCAAGAATGCGACGAATACCGTGAGGTTGGGCGTGAACGCCTTTAGCGGCTAGGGTACCATAGGCACTCGTCAGTTCTAGCAGATTGACCTCAGACGCTCCCAATGCTAGAGAGTAGGTAGGATTCAGGGTTGATTCAATGCCCATTTTCTGAGCCACTTCAATCACTGGGTCCCAACCAATATCAATGAGTGCCTTCACGGCTACCACATTAACCGAGTAAGTTAAGGCATCTTTGATATTAACCCAGCCCCGGAACGTTTCACTGTAATTTTTAGGTTCGTAACCATCGACAACGTAAGGTGCATCCTCATAACCTCGATTAGGTGAGAACCCTGCGGCGATCGCTGTCGTATAAACAAAGGTCTTAAAGGTTGAACCGGGTTGACGTTGGGCTTGGGTAACGCGGTTAAATTGTTGGTCAAAAAAGTCTTTTCCCCCAACCATCGCTTTAATCTGACCGTTACGAGGGTCGATCGCAACCAATGCCGCTTGCTCAAACCGCTGATATTTACTATAGCGCTCAATCGTATTTTGGACGGCCGATTCGGCAGCGGCTTGCCAGTTTAAATTGAGTGTGGTTTCAACGATCAATCCTTGTTGACCCAGGATATCTGGGGAGACGTATTTGGGGAGTTCTTGTTGAATGTATTCGGTAAAATAGGATGCCTGTCGATCCAATCGCTTTGGATTACCTTGATTCGTATTTAAGGGTGTAGCGATCGCGTCCTGGGCTTGGGCTTCTGTAATATCCCCCTTTTCTAGCATCTTTTGCAATACTAAGTCCCGACGTTCTTTAGCCGCTTGGGGGTTGACAAAGGGTGAATATTCACTCGGCGCTGGGGGGAGTCCAGCTAGCATTGCCATTTCCGGTAAGGTCAATTCTTTGAGGGGTTTACTAAAGTAGATCCAAGCGGCATCCGCAACACCGTAAGCTCCTGAACCGAGATAGACGAGATTTAAATAGCGCTCTAAAATTTGTTCTTTATTGAGATCTTGCTCAATTTTTTGCGCCATCCGCATTTCTTTAAGCTTGCGGTCTAGACTACGTGCTTGATCAAAGTAGACGATCCGGGCGAGTTGCTGGGTGATTGTACTACCCCCTTCTACCACATCTCTCGCTACCAGATTTGATACCGCTGCCCGCATAATGCCTTGATAATCGAGTCCCTGATGCTCTTCAAAGCGATGATCTTCAATGGCAATGAAGGCTTGTTTTAAGGTTTCCGGGATTTCCCAAATCTTGAGCGTCTCGCGGGTGGCGGGTCCAACTTGCTGAATAATTGTACCGTCTGAGGCTTTGATGGTGAGCGTCTCATCTCGGACATAGGTTAAGACATCTGCGGTTGAATCAGGTAGGCTTTTTTCTAGGGCTTGCCAACCTCCATAGAGTGCGATCGCGCCGCCACCGAGTCCGACTACACCCAATCCTAGCCAAAATTTAGGACGACGGTATAGGGGTTTTGGCCCTGTAAACGATTCAATCACCGTGCTGGGAATCTGCTTGATCGTGTTAAACGTTAGTGTTACCCCCCGTCGGCATTGAGTCAATAGCCAAGGCGGTGATGATGGATTACTTTTGCGATCAGGGCGATCGGATTGAATGTCTTCATTGGAGGTCGTTGATCCCTCTGAATTCAATCGACTCGATGGTTCTTCCTGCTTTGAGATGGAATTTGACACTTGAACTCCTCAATTACACCACAAGCCACCATGACTTCTTGCTTATTTTAAGGCTTGGGATCAGAATCTGTGTAAGTACGGTTATTGGTTGTTGGTTGTTGGTTGTTGGTTGTTGGTTGTTGGTTGTTGGTTGTTGGTTGTTGGTTATTGGTTATTGGTTATTGGTTATTGGTTATTGGTTATTGGTTGTTGGTTGTTGGTTGTTGGTTGTTGGTTGTTGGTTGTTGGTTGT
>DNGI01000234.1:0-3469 GCA_003486645.1 Cyanobacteria bacterium UBA11370
CCCTCACCCCCTCACCCCCTCACCCATCTCCCCCTACCGATAAATTGGCAATGTAAAGTGAAAACAGCCCCCACCTTTAGAAGGAGAATCGACCCAAATACGACCATAATGGGCACGAATAATTTTTTGACAGACGGATAAACCTAACCCATATCCATCTTTCTCTTCGTCTCGTTTGAGTCGGAAATGGTTTTCAAAGATGCGATCGCGGTTTTCTTCCGGGATACCCGGTCCACTATCACAAACACTAACTTGAATTTTTTGAGCAGTGCGGTGAAGAATTAAGAGATCAATTTGACCACCAACCGGAGTATATTTAATGGCATTATCCAGCAGGTTTACAATAACTTGGCGCACTAAATCCCGATCAGCATAAACGCAGGGTAAATCTTGGGGAATATCCGTATGTACCTCCTGAGATTTTGCTTGAAACTGCTCCTTCATTTGAGTCAAGATTTCATGACAGAGCTTTCCCAAACGGAGTTTATGGGGTCTGATCTGAAAATCCGCATTACTACCCTTTCCCGCTTGTAGGATTTCCGTAATCATGCGTTCCATGGTACGAAATTGGGTACGAGCTTGTTCAAACAACCGTGCTTTTAGAGCAGGTGTTAACTCAGAAGGACGACCCGTCTTGTTCGGTTTTTGGTCTAATTCCAGAGTCTCTAGAGCAATCGATGCCGCCGTCAAGGGACTGCGTAAGTCATGAGCCAACATCGACATCACCTGGTCTTTAAATTTTAGTTGATCGAGCAGTTCCGCTTTTTCTTGTTTGAGACGGAAAATTTCGTCACTCAGTTGAATCAACTCGATAGAAGACGCTAGGGAATTAGGGGTTGACGAGGGTAAACTCGGATCAGCGATCAGTCGTGTTTGATCTTCCTCAACTGATCGCTGCCAACGACTCCAGCAATTCTTCAACTGTGCCACCAAATCCGTACCCGCAAGAGTCTGTCGGGGTAGGGGATGAATTTTTATCAGCGCTGGGGTAGCAACGACCTTAAAATGTTCAGCTAGATAAGGTTGCTCCCCAACATCGACAATCCTGAGTTCAAAGGGATAATTTGCCCTCAAGGTTTCAAGATAACTGCGGACGCGATGGATATGTTTCCGGGAACTGGGACGCTCATCGGTAAACAGCAGTAGCTGTAGGGATACTTCCAAATCATCAAAATTCTCAGGAGCAGCCTGCATGAAATTTTGGGTTAGCACTAGAAACAAAAAATGCTTCAGAGTAGGTTAGGATGGACGAGCTGTTACCGGGAGGTGTTCGCTTCCTTACAATTTAATATCTATTTAATATCTATTTAATATCTATTTTAGATTCTCCGTAAAGCCTGACTGAAGAAGGGATGAGGGATCACCGGATCACCGGATCACCGGATCACGAGATCAGCGGATGAATAAGTCGGGTTCAGTGCCCCTCGATACTTTGCTCCCTATTTGATCCCTTATCCTGGATCGTTGATCCTTGACTTCCCTGTTATCTCTCATCCTTCATCCTGGAGCCTTCACCGCTCCCGTCCCTTTCATCCTAAAATCTTAAAAGACTGTAAAATTTTCCTGGCTAACCTCAGTTCTAGCTACCTACCCACACACGACTTCTAATTCATCATGGCTACCGGCTACGTTGCTCTTGTTCTTCACGCCCATCTACCTTTTGTCCGGCATCCCGAAAGTGACTACGTACTCGAAGAAGAGTGGCTCTTTGAAGCGATCACTGAAACCTACATTCCCCTACTGCACGTCTTTGAGGGGTTAAAACGGGATGGGGTTGACTTTAAAATGACGATGAGCATGACACCGCCTTTGGTGTCGATGTTACGAGACCCCCTGTTACAAGAGCGCTATGACAAACACCTCGCGTTACTCGAAGAACTAGCTCAAAAAGAAGTCGAACATAACGAACACAACGGTCATATCCGTTACCTCGCTGAACATTACGTTAAAGAATTCGGCATGGTTCGGGAAACCTGGGAACGTTATAGCGGCGACTTGGTAACGGCGTTTAAGCAATTCCTCGACAGCAATAATCTCGAAATTATCACCTGTGGTGCAACTCACGGCTATTTTCCGCTGATGAAGATGTATCCCCAAGCCGTATGGGCACAAATTCAGGTAGCTTGTGAACATTATGAGCAAAACTTTGGGCGTGCCCCGAAGGGAATTTGGTTGCCGGAATGCGCCTATTATGAAGGTGTTGAGCGGATGCTCGCCGATGCGGGTTTGCGTTATTTCCTGACAGATGGACATGGTATCCTGTATGCTCGTCCCAGACCCCGCTTTGGTACCTATGCACCCATTTTTACCGAGACAGGAGTAGCGGCATTTGGTCGAGATCACGAATCCTCTCAACAAGTTTGGTCGTCAGAAGTTGGGTATCCGGGAGCAGCAGAATATCGAGAATTTTATAAGGATTTGGGCTGGGAAGCAGAATATGAATATATTAAGCCCTACATTATGCCCAATGGACAACGCAAAAATACGGGGATTAAGTATCACCGGATTACCGATCGCAGTGGCTTAGGAGATAAGGCATTGTATGACCCCTATTGGGCAAGGGAAAAGGCAGCCGAACACGCCGGAAATTTTATGTTTAACCGGGAACAACAGGTTAATCATCTGGCAGAAATTATGCACCGTCCCCCGATTATTGTTTCACCTTATGATGCTGAATTATTTGGTCACTGGTGGTATGAAGGTCCTTGGTTTATTGATTACCTATTCCGCAAATCTTGGTATGACCAAAATACCTATGATATGACTCATTTAGCGGATTATTTACGAATGAATCCAACTCAACAAGTTTGCAAACCCTCTCAATCCAGTTGGGGGTATAAGGGATTCCATGAATATTGGCTGAATGAAACCAATGCCTGGATTTATCCACACCTGCACAAAGCCGCAGAACGAATGATTGAATTAGCCGTTCGGGAACCCGCCGATCAATTGGAATGGAAAGCCCTAAATCAGGCGGCGCGAGAATTATTACTGGCGCAGTCCTCCGATTGGGCATTTATTATGCGAACAGGGACAATGGTTCCTTATGCAGTCCGACGGACGCGATCGCACCTCATGCGTTTTAATAAACTCTATGAGGATATCAAAATTGGCAAAATTGACAGCGGTTGGTTAGAAAAAGTGGAGGAAATAGATAATATCTTCCCCAAAATTAATTATCGAACCTATCGCCCGTTGTAACCCCTAAGCGGAGTTATGAGTTTTGAGTTTTGAGTTTTGAAGTAAAGCAGAATTCAGCGAGTCAGAACTCAGGAGTAGAAGAGACTTTATCTGTACCTTCCTTTCCTCAGTTTTTACCTCATCCCGTTGCCACCTGGTGTCAGAATTCTCCTTAACGAAAAGCCCATGAATCTAAACTTGGGATTTTTAACTCAAAATTAAAAATTCATAACTCATATCATGTCCGGTTGAATAACCCTAAAAAAGAGTGAGGGGGAGAGAGGGAGAG
>DNGI01000234.1:3679-4374 GCA_003486645.1 Cyanobacteria bacterium UBA11370
GGAGAGGGGGAGACTTTTGATTAGGGGTGATTTGCCGGAAATCATATCATAATACATAACTTTTGAACATCGTAGGTTTGATTGAAAGGAAGAAACGGGAAAATCACGACCCACAGCCATCACCTCAGCATTCGTAAACCCCATACTTGTAGCTGTAGATGGGGAGAAAATAGTAATGCCAGATGCAAGAGCAGCTTATCAACACTCTCATGTTCCTACTCTTGAGCAATCACCCCTCAGCTAACCATTTTTTGACTCGATTCAAACTCTCCCAATCCGGTTTTCTCCTCAATCCATCTTCAATACTTTCAAGCAAATCACGCCGGACTTCTGAATCCGTTGCCATCATTTGTTTAACAATATCAATATGCTTGCGAACGCCAGTTTGATTCGTTTCCAACATCGCTACAGCTAAGTTAACCCGCCCTTGGGGGGCAGAAGGATCTAACTTAACACCCTTGCTAGCTGCTTTATAAGCCCGATCGCTTTGATTATCTAACAAATAGAGCCATGCTAGACAACTCCACGCCGCCGCCGTTTTTGGGGCGCGATCGCAGATTTCTTTAAAAACAGGAATCAGTGTATCTGGCCCTTCACCCGCTTTGTAACGTTCCAGTCCAGTATCGAAAAGGGAAATAGTAGATTCAGTCATAGGGAAAATGGGGAGAGAGAAAGAGGGGGAGAGGGGGAGAGGG
>DNGI01000234.1:4626-5076 GCA_003486645.1 Cyanobacteria bacterium UBA11370
ATGGGAGAGGGGGAGATATTCTAAGTTTGGTGATTCAGAACGTTCTTTAAGTCAAAATTCAAAACTCCCTATTGCCTACTCCCTGGAATTAAACACCAAAGGACTTACCACAACCACAGTTTTGGGTAGCATTGGGATTCGTGAATTGGAACCCACCCCCAATCATCGCATCGCTGTAATCGAGGACTAGACCATAGAGATAAAGTAGGCTTTTGGGATCACAGACAATTTTGAAGCCATCATAGTCGAAGATTTCATCATTCTCGCGTACCTGAGAAGGCTCTTCAAAATCCATCATGTAAGACATTCCGGAACACCCTCCCTGACGGACACCAACTCGGAGGTAGAGATCTTTCCCTTGTCTTTCCCGCAGCGCTAAAACGTGCTGTAGAGCTTTTTCCGTCAGTTGAATCCCTTTTTGTTGCGGCTGAGTTGCTTGTGTCATGAGTA
>DNGI01000015.1 GCA_003486645.1 Cyanobacteria bacterium UBA11370
TATATAGGGCGGATTTGGTATAAGTCCTATTCTTGTAGGGAAGGGACTGGAGGTTAGGTTATACTCCCAACCAACAACAAACAACCAACAACCAACAACCAACAACAAACAACCAACAACCAACAAACAACCAACAACAAACAACCAACAACCAACAACCAACAACCAACAACCAACAACCAATGTACCTAAAAACTCTCCAACTCCACCAATTTCGTAATTATCGAGATTGCCTGGTTAATTTTGAGGCTCCTAAGACGATTTTGGTGGGGAATAATGCTCAGGGAAAGTCCAATCTATTGGAGGCAGTAGAGTTACTGTCAACCCTGAAGAGTCATAGGTCAGTGCGCGATCGCGAACTCGTTTTAGAAGAGGCTTCAATCGCTCAAATCCGAGCAAATTTGGAACGTGCTTATGGTTCGGTGGAATTGGGTTTAACTCTTCGCAGTCAGGGACGGCGTACTGTTGCCTTAAATCAGGAATCCTTACGTCGTCAACTTGACTTTTTGGGGATTTTGAATGCGGTACAATTTTCGAGTTTAGATTTAGAATTAGTTCGGGGTGCGCCAGAGCATCGGCGTAATTGGCTCGATTCTATTCTAACCCAATTGGAACCGATTTATGCTTATATTTTACAGCAATATAATCAGGTTTTGCGGCAACGAAATGCTCTGCTGAAAACGTTGCGTCGGCAAGAACGCGAGGGGAAAATTGATGAGTTTTCAGTTAGAGAGTATCAGACAGAATTAGCACTATGGGATGCTCAATTAGCAACCACAGGTTCTCGTGTCACGCGCCGCCGAGGGAGACTTTTGGAACGGTTAGCTCCGTTAGCGCAAGCATGGCACACTAATATTAGTGGTAGGACGGAGATGTTAGAAGTAAAGTATGCTCCTAATGTTAGTCTTGAGCAAGACCAGCCAGAAAAAGTACAGCAGGCATTTTTAGAAAAGATTCAACGTCGCCGCATTCCCGAACACCGTCAGGGAACAACTCTAGTTGGGCCTCATCGGGATGAAGTAGAGTTTAGTATTAACCAAACACCTGCTCGTTCTTATGGTTCTCAAGGGCAACAACGGACGTTAGTATTAGCGCTTAAATTAGCAGAATTAAAGTTAATTGAAGACGTGGTTGGTGAACCGCCACTGTTGCTTTTAGATGATGTATTGGCGGAACTTGATCTTAATCGTCAAAATCAGTTACTGGATGCCATTCAGGATCGATTTCAGACCTTAATTACGACAACTCATTTGGGAGCATTCGATTCTCAGTGGTTGAATTCGTCGCAAATTCTTGGGGTTCAGGCGGGGGAGATTAAACGGGTTGCAGGTTAATGAATACCCTTTTGGATTTTTGATTTCTTTACAAGAGTTCTGGATAACACCTATTTAATTACTGGAAATGTTGATTATTTCCATTCGCATTGAATGATCAATGCTGCCCAGTAATAGACATCTCCATAATACTTTAAAAGCCATGAAATAGAGTATAATTGAAGCAACTATAATTCAGAAACAGCGAAAATGATAAATTAGACTTGAGACTACATACAGAAGCATCCTAAAGAGACAAAAAGATTGTTAGGGATTGACTATTCTCTACATCTTAACCGAGTTCTATTTTCAGTTCACGCAACATCCGACTCGTTCCCTCATCTATCGCTTTTTGAACCCATTGAGGAATCATTTCTGTAATAGGCAAATCCGGAAAAACCAAACTAACCGATGATTCAACATAATCTCCATTTTGGAGGATATAAATCGTAAGTTTGTGGTTGCGATAAATCCAAACTTCCGGAACCTGCAACGCTTTATAAGCATCTAGAGTAGTCTTTGAAGTGACATCAGATTCAATAGCAAGATCGGGGGGTGGATAGACCTGCAAATCCATATTGATACACCCTCGAACACGACTAGCATTCTGGATGTAGAAGCAGGTATCGGGTTCAACTCCTGCAATTCGGGGTTGTTTGAGAGTAGTTGATCCAAAATCGTCCCAGTCTCGTCCTTGCCCGTCTAAGATGGTTTTGACAATATCAGCAATAATACGATGAGGACGTTCATGTAATGCTAACGGGGACATAATTTCCAGCGTTCCTTGATAATAGGCGATGCGGGTACGGCGCTGTTCTCCGAGTTCAATCAGAATTTGTTCAAATTCCTGCCAAGACAGGTTATGAATGGTAATCATGCTACCCGGAGTCAATTCAATGGCATCAAGAGGAATGGTAATAGTCATTAATTTTTCTCCGTTGATTGCTTAAACAGCTTCTTTAAGGGTAGCCTTGACAGTAAGGCTTTGGGTACTATTTCTAAGCGCGATCGCCTCTCCCACTCATACAATTATGACCCTATCTTTTATCCCCGCAATTCCCCTAACAATTGCTCAATTTCTCTGGCGGTTAACTGTTGAACATTACTAAAAACCTTAATAGCACCCGCCGTTTTCAACGTCTGACTATAAGCCTCAAAACGTTCAGCTATTTCTTGAACATGAGGCGGTAAAATACCAACACCCAGCCAAATACGTTCTGGATGCAACGTTTTAGCCTTCTCAACGGTGTACATATCCGCCACCGTATCTCCCACATAAATGATGGGCAATTCTACTTCAACATGATACCGTTCTTCTAACTGTTCAATAGCAGCCAATAAACCTGTCGGATCGGGTTTACCAGGCGCATCTTCCATCGCAATTAGCACGGGTGTTTGGAGACTCAAGCGTCTAATCAGTGCATAGTTCGCTTCATCTCTAGTTGCACCACTAAAAAAACCCCACAAAATACCTGCTGAAGTTAGATCTTCTAAATAGTTAGGTTTCAGTAATAAGGGTTCATTGCAAATATACCCCATCCAATTTTTCGGGTCTGACCCTCGATACCGAGCATTAAAAAAGTCAACTAAGGTATTATAATCAAGAGGCACTTGCTCACGCCCTTGACCCTGACCTTCAAAATATCGATAAATTAGCTCCTGTGAAGCGTCCCAATCATTATTCCAAAGTCCTTCTGATTTGAGTTGGTCAATCTCTCCCTGATCCGGTCGATAGATGCCGCTCGTAAAATACTCTACCGTATCAGCGATCGCCCTTCGATAAGACCCACTCACATCCCGCACTACACCATCAATATCGAAAACTACAATAGCACTCCAGTTCACCATAAAGCTTTTTGGTATTTAATTGGTTAAAGTCAATCGATGTAAAATTTAAGATATAAAAATCTCTCCCCCACTCCCCATCCCCCCATCTCCC
>DNGI01000491.1 GCA_003486645.1 Cyanobacteria bacterium UBA11370
GGGGGACATGGGGGACATGGGGGAAACTCTTATCCCTCATCCTTACATCCTTAAATATGCCTCAAAATGGGGGGTTGATTATAGATCGGTTATTGTTGCTTCTGATTTATCTTCTTGCTCAAAAATCTCTAATTCTGCTTTAAGCTTGCGCTGCTTACCGTCGAGTAAAGCACTCACCGTCATATCTCCCATGACATTCATGGCAGTACGGCAGCGATCGAGAAACCAGTCTACGGTAATCAGTAAGGCAATATACTGAGTGGGTAAGCCAACGGCTGTAAATACTAGCGTCATTGTTACCAATCCAGCTTCGGGAATCCCCGCTGCACCCACTGAGGCAAAGATTGAGGTAATCACCACAATCAACTGCTGGGGAAGACTGAGAGTAATATTTAAGACTTGAGCGATAAACAGGGCAGACATGGCTTCATACAGAGCCGTACCATCATTATTAAAGTTGCTGCCGACTAACGCCCCTAATGATGCAGACGATTCCCGCAAGCCGATTTTTTCCAGTAATGCCTCAAAGGTAATCGGCATGGTTGCGGTGGAAGATGCGGTTGAAAATGCCGTTAACAGTGCATCTGATCCGCCTTGGAGGAAACGTTTTGGACTCACCCATGAGCCGAAGTACACTCGCGTCACATAATAGCAGGCTTGCAAAAATAGGGCGAGTAGTACGGCTACAATAAATGCACCTAACGCTTTAAAGGGGGCAAAACCCTGAAGGGCAACCGTTCTGGCAACGATACCAAAAACTGCTAGTGGCACAAGGGCAATAATCCAATGCAGGATGCGAATGACTGCCTCAAATAAGAGAGTGACAACTTGTTCAATCGCTTGGTAGTCTATCTTACCGTGGGCAACTTGCTCGGCTTTTAAGGCACGTAGGACAATTCCAAAGGCAAGGGCAACAAAAATTAGTGAGATGACGTGGTTATCAACCAGGGGCTTGAGGATTGATTCGGGTACAATTTCATACAGTAGCCCCCAAGGGTCAAGCGTTTTAGCCACTTCAGCCGCGCTTCCCTCTGGTGCTTCGATACGCCCCCATTTGCCCGGTTGCATAATATTAGCCACTAAAAGCCCGATCAAGATAGCGGCTAGGGTATTGGTGAGCAAAAGTACAGCTAAACGGCTGCCTGATCGACTAGGGATAGTGGTAGTTAAGAAGGAGTGAATGACGGCTAGCAGAATTAGAGGTGTGGCAAGGGCGCGTAGGGCTTTGAGAACTAAGTCGCAGGGAATGGCTAAATGTTTGATTAGTTCTGGGTTAGCTTGACTGCTACTCAGTATTACTCCTAACCCTACGGCAAAGGGGAGAGCAATAACAATCTGTAAGTAGAGGGGGATGCGCTGCCATAAGGGGCGATCGCTGTGTTCAGAGTGACTCATGGATGTTGTTGAATTAAGGAGTGAATTAGACCGATATTATCCGTTTTGATACCCTTCGGATTCAGTAGTATTTAACCCGATAATAAAAGGAGTAGGGTAAGCTGCGTGTGTTTTTAAATTGCTTGTTGAGACAGAGGGGAAGAGGGGAGAGGGTTTAGCTGGAAAGTTTCTCAACTGAAGAATATACAATTTAGATACAAGAGCAGCTTATCAAGAAAAAGTTCATCTCATAGGAGTTGGTTTCATGACCTTTGAAGAAATTCAGAAAACTATTGAAGGGATGCTGGCAGTGCAACGAGACTTGCAAGAGAGTCAGATTCGACTTACAGAGCAATCCCAACGACAACAGCAAACTTTAGAACGCCAACAGGGAATCTTGGATCAGTTAGCAGAGCAATCCCAACGACAACAGAGAATCTTAGATCAGTTAATTGGCTACAGCATTAATCAGGAATCAGGACAATTAGACTTGCAAGAGCAACTTTTAGCTTTGCAGCGTCGGATTGAACGATTGGAAGATCGTTCGTGAGCGATCGCGTCACGTTGCTTCATTGTTACTCAAAATTCACCCATCCTAAATTATCTATTCTACGGTGTTTGAGCATTTTTCTGGGCATAGGTAAGATTCTTTTGATACTCCTGCACTTTTTCCTGGGCTACAGCATAATTTGAACTATCACTTGGCACAGCTTTCATCAAGTTAATTGCCGCTTGCCACGCCTGACTAACAGCAATCCATTGTTCACTTGTTTGAGCTTTTTGAGTTAGTTCTGCTGCCTTCATTGCCTGATTAACGGCTTCTCTGAAAGGGTCATTTGGAGATGTGCGATCGGGAAAAACAGTAGGAGAAGGGGAAACAGATGAGGATGGAGTAGGAGTGAATTCGCTGCCAGAATCAAATGTGATTGATGCAGTTTGACTGGGAATGGATAATTCTCCAGAACTAACCAGAATACCACCTCCCAATAAAATTGTTAGCCAGCCAGAAATGCCTAATAAAAAACTCCGCCTTACTGATTTATTACGCCATTTCATAACAACGAATACCCAGTAAGCGAAGGGTAGAAAAAAACAAGCTAATCCCCAACCTACATGATCCATAAAAGCAAGTATCAGACTCCAGAATCCTGCTATAATTGCTAACAAAAACCCAACACAAAACAAAATCATTCCTACTATAATTGTCATTTGGGTTTCCTCTCGTTTGATGGTTAAGGTTTATCTCGTGATGGAGCAATCTCAAACTCCTGTTATTTTTTAGGAAGTTTAGTCCAAAATACCATGCTCCAAAGCTGTGTAACTGCTACAAATTCCTCTGTTTAGTCCGATTTTCAAGACATTGGCTTTTAAATTTGTTGATTACTGCCAGTTCATTGGACGGAATTAAGCAGTTTGGACTCACATAAGGCTACTTCTTGATCGTCAAAATAAATATATCCTCCCAAACCGAGTCCTAAATCTTGATCACTGCGCCGACGAGTAATAATTTCCAAATAGGTTGCTAAGTCATTCGCCTGATTGAATCGGCAGATACTATCGCCGAGATATTGAGATACTTCCGCTGTTAATTCTTGTTCATATTCGGCAATTTGCTGCGGAGTCATGCCTTGAGATCTTGCTAAACTTCTGAACTGAGCAGACAGTTGAATTTGAATACTTTCGCTGCGGGAAAACCAAACACATTTATTCTCGTTTTGACCCCAGATTTCGTATAAACCTGTGATCGTGTAATCCATCATGCCAAAAACATTAATAAACGTGTCTCCCCTGACTTGTGCTGGTGTGCAAGTTTTTGCCAAATTAATAAAGCAATCCCAATCAGTACCACAACTTGTTAGCTTAGTGGCAGCTAAAATTGTTTGAGAGGGTTGAGAATAGAGAGAAGATGGCACTTCACTAATAGGAGTGATTTCACCTATAGTAGAAGTTACTCCTAAAAGCGCGATCGCTGTGTAGATAGGGTTCATGGTAATTTATCTGTTCAGATGAGTTTTCTCTACTGTTACTTGTAAGTTAAGACTTACGCACTCAGCCAAATCAGCAAGAGTAGAATCAGACTTTCAGCCTCTTAAACAACGCTCAGAACAACGATATAGCAATTCTCAGATGGGTGAGGTACAC
>DNGI01000493.1:0-5619 GCA_003486645.1 Cyanobacteria bacterium UBA11370
GCCCCCTGCGCTAATGGCTGACCGCTTACAATATAACTAAGGAGCAATTTCCACTTGTAGGGGGGGATCTTGGCTTTGGAGAAGGGCGGCTTGAATTCTGGGGTTCTCTAAAAACGTTTTAGTTTCTGAGAGTAGACGTTCACCCCAGAGATTTTCTTTGAGAAACTCCAAGTCAGCATAGCGACTATCCAAGCGGATGGCAGCTTCTCCCATCATCAGTCCCTTTTCTTTCTCACCTCTAGCATATAAGGCTACGGCTACAGCAAGTTGAGGTTCAGCCGCTTCGTTATCAATAGCGATCGCTGCTTGCCATTTTTCTATCGCCCCAGCTACATCCCCTTGTTCATACTTAACTAGCCCAATATTATTAATTGCAGGCCAGAAATTTTTCTCTTGAGTAACGGCTTTTTCATAAGCGGTAACTGCTTGGGCATACCGTTTCAGCATATAGTACGAATTCCCTAAATCAAATAAGGCTTCGGGAACATCGGGTTTGAGTTTTAAGCCTTGTTCTAAATTGGCGATCGCTGTGGTATATTCACCTTTTTGAAAACGCGCTGAACCTAATGTGAATAAAACTCCCGCTTCATTGGGTTCTAGAGAAAGCGCCCGTTGCAGTGCATCAATTCCCTTATCCAATTCTTGGTTCTGGACGTACAAAGTCCCTAAGATAAACCAGGTTTCATAACTTTTAGGGGCAAGTTGAGTAGCAAGTTGCGCCCTAGGGAGTGCTAGATCATATTGCTGGAAGCGTACAAGCTGAACGGCATCCTGAGCAAGATTTAAGCCCTGCTGCTCTAGTTCTTCTGAATTCAGTTGCAGGGTATAGGGAAGGAGTGCCTGTGCAGAAACGGATACTGGCACATTCAGTAAACCAAGGAGAACAAAAATCGATAAGACAGGAATACGCTTGAACACGGCGGGGTCTAGTAAAGAGAACTAAGGAAGCAATCTTCAGCTAACCTAGCGCATAATCAGCCGATCAGCGCAGAAATCTTTACTAAAAATTTCCTTTGATGGCGGAATTCCCTACTTCCAAGGGTCGTTAGGGTCGGCAAGACGCTAAAACAATGCAGCTAGGGTGACATCCTCTGACACTAATTCTGCGAATATAGTGTCAGCATCCTAACATCGCTATTAGGCATTCCTGCTTCATCCGGAGTGTAACCACTTAACCGTCCACAGGCAGCCACCGTGAGTCCCACGGTGGTTAATCCTTTATAAAGGATATTAATTGCAGCATTCTCGTCCCGGTCGAGTTCAAGTCCGCACTTAGGGCATTGATGAAGACGGACGGAAAGAGTCTTAGGAACTTTAGCGCTACACTGAGAACAATCTACAGTTGTGCTGTGAGGGTTAACCTTAACAAAATGTACGCCGCATTTTACTGCCACTGCTTCTAATATTGTTAGGAATTTTCCCCAGGCTACATCATAGATTGATTTAGCTAACTTTGTTCGCGCCAGCCCTTTGATGTTTAAATCTTCTACCGCAATTAGGTCATAATTTCTAACTAATTGATGAGCAACATTGTAATGAAAATGTTCCCGTTTCCTACCTATTCTTTGGTGGATACGGGAAATTTTTTGCTTCTGTTTTTCTGAGTTAGTAGAACCAGATTGTTTTCTGGCTAATTTTTTCTGTTGTCTAGCCAGGTGTCTTTGAGTTTTTCTATAGTGTTGTTGAACCGCTACAAACTCCCCAGTCGATGTAACAAGAAAAGACTTGAGTCCCAAATCAATTCCTACAGCACTTTTGATTTCATCTATAGGTAATGGTGCTGGAACTGAAGAGTCTTCTAGGGAAATGGCGATGTACCAGCCATCAGCTTTTTTGACGAGAGTTGCCGTCTTGAGTTCAAACCCGTCAGGGAGAGGTCGATGCATAATTACAGGCATTGACCCTATTTTTGACAGGGTTAAAATTCCATCTTTGATTCTATTAACACCCGCTTTGGGGCAATTGATACGGGGAAAGGTGAAGGAACGTAGTTGTCCCTTCTTTTTGAACCTGGGTCTTCCCGCTCTTTTCCCCGACTTATCCGGCTTCATCCATCTATCCCAAGACTTATCTAGACGCTTGAGGTTTTGTTGTTGAACCTCAGCGTGAATTTCCTGATAGGCGGGAAACAACTCTTTGGTGACTTTGAGTTCTCCAGCCTGGAAATTGTAGCCAGGGAATTTATCTGGGATATCTCCAATGGGTTCTGAAACTAAGCTACATTGATCGATTGAGGAGCGGGTTCTACGCAGCCAGTCAAACCTTTGACCGAGTGCGTAGTTGTAGTGCCGTCGCAGCATCTCCAGCCAGGTGTCCATGATGGCAACCTGCTCAGTGAATGGCTTGATTTTGTAGATATGCGTTAGCTTCACTATAGTGGCAGTACCCTTTCAGCATTTCCAGATGGAATTAGGGGCATGGGGATGGGGAGAGGGGGAAAAGTTCTGATTCCTTCGTTGTGGACGACAGCGAGTGGGTTCTAGCTTGTAAATCTCACAGGGAATAGCTTACCGATGGGTCAATTTAATTTGCGAGAGGAAGAGACAGAGAAAGGAGAATGGACAGAAGTTCCCATGGATCAATCGGATGGGACTGGAAATGATATTACATTGTCTTCTTTGCTTGATGAGGATAAGGATTTAAAACCATTAGAGGAAGAAGAAATAGATCTAACCGAGGGATTTGATGATACCTTCCCCTCTTCACCCCCTCACCCCCTCCCCCTCTCATCTTCACCCAAACGACCTTTCCCGTGGTTGATGGGACTCATTGCCGCCGGAATTTTAGCAGTGGCTGGTACAAGTTACGTGGTAATTTCGACCAGACCCTCTCAAATTGACCTTGATAAACTGACTGTACCCGTGGAGGTTAAAAATCTATCGGTACGAATTACTGCCAATGGAACTGTACAGCCTGTTAAAACCGTAAACCTCAGTCCTAAAACATCAGGTCGTTTGGTAGAGTTGCGGGTTGAACAGGGCGCTTTAGTCAAGCAAGGGCAGATCATTGCTGTGATGGATCAAAAAGATCTCAGAAGTCAGTTTCTTAAAGCTCAAGCTGACCTAGAGCAAGCCCAAGCTCGTCTAGTCGATGCCCAAGTTAGCCGTCCTGAAGAAATCAATCAAGCTGAAGCCCGTCTAATACAAGCCCAAGCTCGTTTAGCAGAGGCGCGTGTAGGTAATCCGAATCAGATTAATCAAGAAATTGCACAGGTAAAAACAGCCGAGTCACAGTTAGAACTTGCCCAAGCCAGGGTACAACGTTATCAACAACTGGCAGAAGATGGAGCGATTTCACAAGATCGGTTTCAAGAGATCCAAACAGAAGCTCGTAATGCTGAACTTAGGCTCATTGAAGCTCAACAACGCTTGGAGCAAGTCCGAAATACGAAAGATAAAACCAGTCCAGAAATTGCTCAATTACAAGCCTCCGTCGCCGAAGCTGAGTTTGCTTTACAACAGCTAAAAAATGGCAGTTCAAAACCCGAAATTGCCCAGCTTCAAGCGGCGGTTAAGGCAGCTCAAGCCCAGTTGTTAGCGGTGCGAGATCAAGTCGAAGATACGGTAATTATTGCCCCTTTTTCAGGAATAATTACTCAAAAATACGCTACGGAAGGGGCATTTGTTACCCCAACAACATCGGCATCCAGCACAGCGTCAGCGACCTCAACTTCAATTGTGGCTCTGGCGACAACTGAAATCGAAATTCTTGCCGAAGTTCCCGAAGTGGATGTCGGACAGATTAAACTTGGACAAGTGGTAGAAATCACAACAGATGCCTTTCCTGATCAAGTTTTTAAAGGTCGTGTGCGGTTAATTGCCCCAGAGGCGATTGAAGAACAAAATGTTACCTGGTTTCAGGTACGAGTGAAACTGGAAACGGGTCAAAAAGAATTACGTTCAGGCATGAATGTTGACCTGACATTTTTAGGCGAACCCATTAATAATGCCCTAGTAGTGCCTACAGTAGCCATTGTTACGAAAGAGGGTGAAACGGGTGTTATGATACCGGATTTGGAGAATAAACCTCAATTTAAGCCTGTAACAATTGGTCAAACCATTGATGATAAAACTCAGATTATTGATGGCTTGAAGCAAGGCGAACGAGTATTTATTGATTTGCCGGAAAATACGATGCCTCCAGAGGATAAATAATTTGTTGTTAGTTGTTGGTTGTTAGTTGTTGGTTGTTCGTTGTTAGTTGTTGGTTGTTAGTTGTTAGGTGTTCGTTAATGACGAAACCTAAATAGCCAATAACCAATAACCAATAACCAATAACCAATAACCAATAACCAATAACAAACAACCAATAACAAACAACAAACAACAAATAATAAACAACAAAACCATGGATATTGCAGAAAGCATTAAAATGGCATCTACTACCCTAGTAGCTAACAAGCTGCGTAGTGGTCTAACCATGTTAGGTATTATTATTGGGAATGCTTCAGTCATTGCGATGGTGGGGATTGGAGAAGGTGCCCAGAAGCTAGCATCTGAACAATTTGAGTCTTTAGGGCCAAATGTGATGTTTGTACAACCGGGATCTCGTCAAGCTCGCCAGACTACATTTGAACTGCCTAAAACGTTAGTTTGGGACGATGCGAAAGCGATCGCTTCTCAAGTTCCTGCTGTTGCTGATGTCGCCCCAGAAATTAACTCCCGTTACCCAATCAACTACCGCAATAAAAATACACAATCGCTGGTGACAGGAACCACACCAGAGTTTCTCTCTGTTCGCAGTTTTAATGTGGCTAGAGGGCGATTTATTAGTGATATTGATATCAAGCGCAATAATCAAGTGGTGATGTTGGGTTCGGAATTAGCAGAAAAATTGCTTGGTCAACAAGATCCATTAGGTCAAAGGATACGAATTCAAAATGTCAGCTTCCAAGTTGTAGGAATTATGGCATCGAAAGGCTCATTTCTGGGCACTAACCAAGATGATACAGCGTTTGTGCCTTTAACAACAATGGCGAATCGATTGCGAGGGCAGACTTCGCCTTATGGTCTTGAATTAAGCTGGATTTCTGTTTCTGCTAAAGACCAAAAAAGTATCGGTGCAGCGAAATTTCAGATTGAAAATTTACTGCGGCGGCGACATAAAATTACAGGTGAAGATGATTTTGGGGTTGATACTCAAAAGGATATTTTAAATATTGTTAATACAATTACGGGTGCATTAACACTGATGCTGGCTGCGATCGCAGCGATTTCTTTAGTCGTAGGTGGTATTGGCGTGATGAATATTATGCTAGTTTCTGTCACCGAACGGACTCAAGAAATTGGACTCAGAAAAGCGCTTGGTGCAAGAGAGCAAGATATTTTAATTCAGTTCATGATTGAGGCAGTAATTTTGTCTGCTGTTGGGGGTATTTTAGGTACTTTGATCGGTGTGAGTGGTGTCCTATTCGTGGGTGCTGTAACACCGTTGAAAGCGGGTATTTCTCCTACGGCAATTGTCCTCGCTGTGAGTGTTTCTGGAGGGATTGGGTTATTTTTTGGTGTTGTCCCCGCCCGACGTGCAGCGAAACTTGATCCAATTGTTGCTCTTAGGAGTGCGTAATTGGTTATTGGTTGTTGGTTGTTTGTTATTTGTTGTTAGTTGTTGGTTGTTAGT
>DNGI01000493.1:5848-5971 GCA_003486645.1 Cyanobacteria bacterium UBA11370
TGTTAGTTGTTGGTTGTTTGTTATTCAATTTTAAATTGCATTGCTTGGACGGGCAAGGTTCCGATCCCACAAGAGTTTCAACAACACGGATACTGCATTCCTAGATGTGGAACAGCTTAACAA
>DNGI01000195.1 GCA_003486645.1 Cyanobacteria bacterium UBA11370
CCCCCCTCTCCCCCTCTATCTCATGTGATATCACCTGTGATCCAGTCCCAGCACTTCATAATCTCTTCATCAAGCTTGTTGGCTGGGGAATGAATCAAAGATTTCAGGAATCAGGGATCTAGCTGAATTGTCTCTAGACTTCGTTTGATCCCTCATCATAAAGTTTTTACAAAGATTATGATGATTTTGCCAATATTTTATATTTTTATTGTTTAGAAAATCTGGACGAATCAAAATCACAAATTTACGATTACTTCATACTTTTATTGTGAGCTTGATCCCACTTTAGCCTAAGCAATACAAGGGATACAGATATTGTTTCTGCGTAGAATTTCAGACCAAAAACATAAAGATTCGGCAAACTTTTGGATGTACCTAGGCAATATTCATGAAGGGTATGCCAAGATTTAATTAAGTTAAAGCAAATGGCTTTTGAGTTTATTTCGATGACAAGAAAAAGCAATTTTCTTGAGGAGTTAATCTAAATGATCGCTGAAAACATTTTGAAAAAATTATCCCTAACAGTTGTTGGATCAGTATTGATTGCTCTGGGAACATCGGGTGCAGCTCAAGGTATGTCTCTACTCGGCAGTAGTAAAGGACAAATCGGAACAATTGATACAATAACTGGCAATTTCACAAGAATTGCTACTAGTCGAGCTTTTACTGACATAGCTTTGTCGGATGATAATCAGCTTTTTGGTATCACTTTCAATCAGTTGTTTAAAGTTGATACAACTACAGGGTTAACAACCCTAATTGGCAATCTTGGTGTGTCCAATATGAATGCTCTGGGGTTTTCCACCGCTAATGTACTTTATGGGACTGGAGGTGTGGGTTTTTATTCCATTAATACCTCAACGGGTGCAGCTTCATTAGTGTCTGAAATTTCTGGCTTCACCAGCAGTGGCGATATCGTATTCGATCCAGTTGGTAATCGCTTTTTAGCTACATCAAATTCTTCATTATCTGATGACTTATTTTCAATTGCTCTAGACGGAACAGCTCAAGCAATTGGGAGTATTGGCTTTAAGAATGTGTATGGCTTGTTCTTTGAAAATGGAACTCTGTTCGGTTACACGATTGATCGAAAACAGATCGTGATTGATATGACAACCGGAAAGGGAACTTTTAATAAAATGGTTGCAGGTACTCTTGATCAAATCTGGGGTTCAGCGTCCTTACCATCAACGGGTCCGTTGTCTGCTCCATCATCAGAACCATCCCCAGAACCATCCCCAGAACCATCCCCAGAACCATCCCCAGAACCCTCATCAGAACCCTCACCGGAACTATCCCCAGAACCCTCATCAGAACCCTCACCGGAACCATCCCCAGAACCCTCATCAGAACCCTCACCGGAACCATCCCCAGAACCTTCCCCAGACCTATCGCCATCTCCATTACCTGATCCATCGCCATCATCACCAGATGTATCAACTGCGGTTCCTGAACCAGGTTCAATATTAGGTCTACTAACACTGGGTATTTTTGGTGCTAGTTCAACCCGGAAGCGTAAAAACAAAACCAACCCTGAGAATAAAAATCTCAACTAACAGGAAGCTGAATTTTTCAACAATCTCTCTTCATAGAGATTCCCACTCAACAACCAACCAGGTGCATCTCCAATACTGATTGGTTAAGGGGAAAAGGGAAAGGGAAAGGGAAAAGAAATTGACGCAAACCGCAAACGCTTGTTCCAGGCTAACGCCTCGCTTCGGGTCAAGTTATCAAAAAAATACTTTTACAACAAGTCTAATTACCATTCAAACTGACGGCTGAAGGCTCATTGCTGACCGCTAAACTATAAATCAAAACTCGCGCGATCGCTACAACTAGCATACTTTTCTAACAAATCCTCTAAACTGCGGAACTTATAAACCGGATCTCAGCGTCTCAAAGAGCTGTGTACAGATTATACGTTCGCACTAATACCAATTTCATTTATTTGTGCTACAGCATGATGACACGGAGACGTGGGGACACGGGGACGCGGCGAGGAATGTGTAGCAGGGATTTCGGAAAATGGTATAACCGCTAATGAGTGCGACGTATTGCATCAGAGGTATTATGAAACATTGCCGTCACAGACTCTACCAGCCGCGACAAATTTTTACCGCCTTAGTTTTAACCAGTATTTTATCCGTAAGTGCTAGTATGACTCTTTTAGAGAGTGCTACTGCATCGGTTTTATCCTCCCAAAGTATCGGAAATATAAGCGATTCAAAACAGCCTCGCCCTAGAGAATTACCCTCTGGTATTGTTAATGCTGTTCGCCGTGATTTATCTGATCGGACTGGCATTCCTCGCGGTCAATTGAGAGTGGCAAATTCAAGTCCAGAAACATGGTCAGATAGCTGTTTAGGACTTGGTGAAGCTCACGAACTCTGCGCTCAAATGCTGGTCGAAGGTTGGCGGGTTGTGATGACGGATGGTTCCAAAAAATGGGTCTATCGTACAGATAGCAACGGTTCAGTAGTACGTCTCGAAAAAGACAAATCACCTGATAACCCTTCTGGAGATTTGCCGCGATCGCTAGCTAATACTGTTTTGGAAACGGCATCCCAACGCACGGACTTATCAACGTCTGAGCTACGTATCGTCAAAGCTGAACAAATTATAGCGGACGGATGTCTCGGTTTACCGCGTCCCAATGAAGCTTGTATTGAGATTGCTCAAACGGTTTGGGAAGTAACTGTAGAAGCCAGACAACAACGCTTAGTCTATCGTATTGATACTAAAGGTTCTCAGATTCGATTGAATCGGGAGGCTAGCAGTATTAATGATAGTGAATTGCCAAAATCTGTTGCTAATCGGGTTTTACAGCTTGCATCTGAACTGTTGAAATTACCCGTTTCCCAGTTTGAGATTAAACAAGCAGAAATGCAAACATGGAACAATAGCTGTCTGGATCTTCAGCGTCCTGAAGAACGATGCAGGGGGGATTTGACAGAAGGTTGGAGAGTAACACTTGCTGCTAGAGGGCAACGCTTGGTCTATCATACCAATGAGGATGGTACGGTCATCAGACTTAATGAAGAAGCTAGCAATATTACCAGTAATTTACCGGATAGTGTTGCTAAAGCGGTTGTGCGAGATGCTTCAACCCAGTTAAATGTACCGAATTCTCGGATTCGGATTGTCGGCGCTCAACGAAAAGATTGGCCTGATGGCTGTTTGGGAATACCTGACCCTTTGGCACTCTGTACGATGGCGATCGTACCGGGTTGGCGAGTTACGGTAGAAGGCGGACAACGTACCTTAGTCTATCGTACTAATGATTCGGGTTCCGTGATCAAACTTGAGGGACAAGGTAATTCAGGGAATGGCGGTGCTGTACCGATTCCTCAGAGTGAACTCCCACCTCCATTGAAACAACGAGAAGTGTTTCGAGCGATTACTAGTGGTGGAATTGCGGGTATAAGCTATCAAACCACTTTGATGAATGATGGGCGAGTGATTCGAGTTGAACTGAGTCGAAATAATAATAGCAGTTCTCAACGGGAGATTCGCCAGATTTCTCAGCAACAGTTACAGCGATTTGAGCAATTGCTAAAGCGACAGAATTTCGAGCAGTTCAACCAGTTGCAGTTTCCTGCACCCAGAGGCGCTGCTGACTACTTTACTGTCACTCTGACGAGTAAAGATGCGACAACTCGTTATGCAGACATAGGATCAGATCAACTTCCTGAGTCTTTGCAAGCTGTGATTGAATCGTGGAATCAGATTGCGAATTAGGGAAAGGGGAAAGAAACCGAAACCCTGTAGAGACGTTGCATTGCAACGTCTTTACAATGCTGGATTGAAAAGGATTTGATAGTATCTACGGTTTTTCTATCGGGATAGGTTGCATTAAGGAGGGATTCTTGATAAGATGCCTACATCAACACCAGAAATAAGAGTCTTTGACAACCTCCATGAGTGCTGAGTTTAGCTATCTTCAGGATTCACTGACTGAGTTTCCCAACTATTTCCAGCGATCGCCGCATATAAAACAGCTATCTCAAATAGAGCCGAGTTTTTACTACTTCGCGTATGGATCGTGTATGTGTCCAGTGGACTTAAAGCGATCGCTCGGTGAAAATACTCATGGGTTTGTCATTGGCGCAGCAACACTTAAGGGGTATCGCCTCGGTTTTTACCGCAAATCCCAACTTCGTAATTGTGGTGTTCTCGATATCGTACCTGATCCAAGGTCAACAGTTGAAGGGGTGTTGTACCGTTTACCGTGGCGCTTGAGTGATGCTTTAGATGAACGGGAAGAAGTCCCAAAAGGTGGCTATCGCCAGGAAATGATCGAAGTCCATCATCAGGGACGTTTGTATGAGAATGTCCGTACTTATGTGGTAGTTAATAAATTAACAGAAGAACTAGCTCCGAATGATTGGTATTTTAATGTTGTACTGCGAGGTGCTGTAACGTGTGGGTTAACGGAACCTTACCGCTGGAAATTGTTTGAACATATGTACCAGCTTCAACAGCGTCACTGGCAAAATGAATGGGTGCGATCGGCTTAATCTTTGAGTTTTGAAAGAGTTAACTCAAATCTTGTAGCATTGGCAAAAACCCGCCATTCGGTTTTAACCAGTGGGGATTGTTGTGATTGGTGCAAGATCTCAGCGTTATACCAAGTTGCATTCAAACAAGTAACTTTCTCTCCTCTCTCCCTCTCTCCCTCTCTCCCCCTCCCCCTCTCCCCATCTCCCCACTCCCTACTACTATCTCCGCTAGCTCAAAATAGAAAATAGAGACAAAATCATCAGTTTTGTCACCAAGAGCGGAGCCTGACCAATGTACGTTTATCGCACCTTTGGATTTAACGATAAAGCAGAGCGCTACGGGATTCAAGCTCGAATTGATAGCTTGTGCGCCGAATTAGAGACTCAAAGAATTGATGAAGTGCAGACTCGTTTTGAGCGAATTTATCCTTATCTGAAGCGCCGCATCCTCAACCAGAGACTGATTGGTCGTATCGTGAAAATTGATGACGAGCCACTCCTGTGTTTACTTGAGATTTTTAAACGTGGCGATCGCAACTACGAGGAATTTCTCAATGATCCGATTGAATATGGCAGAAGTCATCTAGAATCTCAACTCAATGAATCACAACTCCGAGACTGGCTAGCGGTTGCTAAAATCGAGCAACATCCCACTCAACAACTTCCAGAACTTCCCTCAACGTTGCGTCCGTGGTTAGAACCTCCGGGTTGGGAAATAGAAACGACGACAGGGGATTGGGTGATTTATGAAAGTGAAGAATGGGTGAGACGGTTTAGTAAAGCTGAAATTCAAAACGCTTGGGAAACCTATTACCAAATTATTTTAAAAATTAATAATGATGCGGGAGAGTTGGCACACCGACTTGAGAATGGGGATGGTTACAATTCTGAAGGAGAGAGGGAATTAATTTCCTTTACAGAAGCAGAAACTCAAGTCGTAACGGATAGTCCTGAAAATGTAAAACTGGATGGGGAAAGCGATCGCTATATCCTCTACAGTAAACTTACCACCTATGACAGTACGGTTGAGGGAGTATTGTTTCTTTTAGCTCCGTTTGATCACAAACCTTCTCCTGAAGAGATTGCGGAAGTAGGCCACAGAACAGGTTTATTTGATGGCTCTAATACCACTAATATCCTATCGCAGCAATTGAATCTTTATGAATTAACTCCTTTTGCTTATCGTTCCTATCCCGCCTATTTACTGGCAGATGAAGAAAGCTGGTTAGCAATTGAGCGAGGAAAAGAAGCTAATTTAGCACTTTCACCAGAAGAAGAACAAATTCTCCAGTCGGTTTCTTCTTCATCAGTTGGAAATGATTCGTTACCTCTATTTATCAATGGACGAGCAGGTAGCGGTAAGTCTACAATGCTGATTTATTTGTTTGCTGACTATTGCTATCGCAAATATTACACTAAACAAGGTCATCGCCGACCGGAACCGCTGCCTGGTAAGCCGTTATTTCTGACTTATAATGAACGGTTACTAGAGGTGGCGAGAGATGGGGTTAAACGTTTACTTTCTTCTCATCATCGCTTTGTTGCTGAACGCAACCAGGGGGATGAAATTCCTAATATTGATCGGTGTTTCCAACCGTTTGGTACATTCCTATTCAACTTACTACCGCCTCAAGAGCGAGAACGCTTTAATCCACAAAACTATATTTCTTTCCATCGCTTCAAACAACTGTATCAAGGGGAAATACCATCGGAATCTCTGGCAAAAATTGTACTTCATTTACCTCAAGGACGGCGCTATTCGCCTGAAATTTGCTGGCACGTTATCCGCAGCTTTATTAAAGGATATCGTCAGGGGGAGTTCATGACACCGGAAGATTACCAAGAGGATATTCCCCGGAAAGAACGCACGATTGACTTAGAAAAATTTCAAGGTATTTATGACACAATTTGGGACCGTTGGTACAAGCGATTGACTACAGAGGAGGGATATTGGGATGATCAGGATCTGATTGCTAAAGTTCTTGAACTTGACTGTTACCGTCCGGACTATACAGCAATTTTTTGTGATGAAGCACAAGATTTTACTCGATTAGAGCTTCAGCTTATTATGAAGCTTTCCCTATTGTCTCAATACAATTTGGGCTACCAACCGATTCACAGTTTACCCTTTGCTTTTGCCGGAGATCCCTTTCAAACATTAAATCCAACTGGGTTTCATTGGTCTAGTACACAAGCAAGTTTTGATGCAGAAGTCATTGCGGCAATTGATCCGACAGACCAATTAAAATTAGCGATTAATTTTCAAGAATTAGCCTTTAATTATCGATCCAGCCGCGCGATTGTTCAATTCACGAATTTAATTCAACTGTGGCGGCACGTACTATTTGATATTTACGAACTCCAACCCCAAACCGCATGGCATCCGGGTAATTTTCCGGAACCGCAAAAGTTTATTCTCAACCAAAATATTAGTGTTGAAGAACTGGCAAATTATATTAAAGACACCATCATTGTTGTACCCTG
>DNGI01000026.1:0-3373 GCA_003486645.1 Cyanobacteria bacterium UBA11370
TCTAATGCACTATTTTAGCTGTGTCACGCCAGTAGGGTGTGTTATCCTAGCGTAACGCACCATGACTCTTATAGATAGCGTAGATACGTCAGTCCTAATACTAATTAAAAAAAGAAATTTGATGTCATCAGTTAGAGCCTATCAAGACTAGTTAACTAACAACGAACAACAAACAACAAACAACCAACTATTTCCCTTTTTTAGCTACTGTCGGCTCAACTTCTTGTAATTCTGAGAGATTGAAGGTTACAAGCTTATCCCAGTTGCCTCCTTCAAACAATACGGCAGCTTTGCCATCACCCATCCGTTGGACGAGTCCTTCAAATTTGTAGTAGATGTCATCAGCATTAATTACGCGAACTATCGAGCCAGGAAGAATCATAGATTTCTACAACGTACTTTGTCTTTAATAGCTTACTATGACCTACCACCCAAAAACCATCACTAACAACCAACAACCAACAACTAAAACTTCAATCGATGTCGGTGATTAGCAACAGACTCAACCAACCCAATCCCGATAAAGTTTGCTAGCAATGCCGCTTTCCCAAAACTCAATAGAGGTAGTGGAATACCCGTAATTGGAGCCAAACCAATATTCATCCCAATGTTAACAACCGTCTGAAACACGATCATCGATAAAACACCAACCGCGATCAGAGAACCAAAGTTATCCTTAGCATTCTGAGCAATGATAATCAAACGCAAGCACAGAAACCAGAAGGCTAATAAAACCAAAACACATCCCACAAAGCCGAGTTCTTCTCCAATGGCTGAGAAAATAAAGTCAGTATGCTGTTCAGGGACAAACTGAAGTTGGGTTTGAGTTCCCTCATTTAACCCTCTGCCTGTGAGTTGACCTGCACCGACCGCAATCCGAGATTGAATCAAGTGGTATCCTGTCCCCAAGGGGTCTTTATCTGGATCTAAAAAGGACGTTAATCGTTGTTTTTGATAATCTTTAAGAATACCCCACAAAATGTTCCCCAATTTTCCACAAACCCCGTTCACTACCAATGCCCCCAATGAACCTAGAAAAGGCCAAGGCAAGCAGCGAAAGCTAATAACGGCTATGATTGCCATCCAGACAAACCAAGCGGGTAGGAACACACTGAAGAGAATCGCTGAGACAATGGGAGAAACCATCAGTAACAGCCAACCCGGATTAGCATTTCCCCAGTACAGCATCCCCATAGTAATCGCACCAAATACGAGTGAGGTTCCTAAGTTAGGTTCTGAAAAGACGAGTAACCAGGGAACTGAGGCTACGGCTAAGACTCTAAAAACAGCCTTTAGGGTGGAGGCGGGTTGGGCGTGTAGAAGTGCAGCTAGGGTGATAATTAATCCAATCTTGGCGAATTCAGACGGTTGAACGTGAAATCCCAGGATGTTGATCCAGCGTTGAGAACCATTAGCATCCGTTCCGATGAATCTGACGGCAATCAAGGAGACAATCGTTAAGCCATAAACAATCCAGTGCCATTGGATCAAGGCTTCGTAGCGCGATCGCGCAATCATCAGCGCTACCCCCAATCCAATACCCCCAACGATCCAATGAGACCACCAATCTGTTAGTCCATCGTTGAGTTCCGCACTGCGAATCATTACCCCACCCAGGAAGGTGAGACCAATAGTCAACAACAAGAGTTGCCAGTCTAATTCCTGTAACGGGATCAGGAACGACCTCAAGCGAATACCAATCAGCGACCGTTTTAGTGACCTTTGTAACATAGTTAAGGGATGAGCGAGCCTACTTTTAGCAATTAGCGTCCATCAAGTGAGATGGTCAGGAATTTTGGCAAGTTGGTTGTTGGTTGTTAGTTGTTGGTTGTTGGTTGTTAGTTGTTAGTTATCCGTTGTTCATATAGTAAGGGATAGGCTAACTGAAAGATTAGCACTGAGTAATCTATACCCCATCCATCAAACCATCTGCCTGCAAATCATCCGTTACATCCGCTACCCAATCCGCTGCCCAGAATGACCAATGACCCAATGACAATAAACTACCTTTTCAAGTTAGTCAACTCAACACTTGTCAGCCTACTTCTTTCCTACCGTAAGATTATCGACTGCGAGTCTTCGCACTCCCCAGTGGAAAGTTTTGAGTTTTAAGTTTTGATACCCAGTTGCATTCATTATGTAGTACTCTCTTTCCCCCTTGTCCCCCCTGTCCCCTCTGCCGGATGGGAGTAATGGCTAAGTACTGCTGAGTGCGGCGACTGAGACTTTAGCAGCAATGGCTTTAGCGATCGCAACGAGTGCCTTGGCTGAGGCTGATTCGGGTTCAGCCATGACAATGGGCAATCCGCGATCGCCGCCTTGTCGTAAGGAAATTTCCAGGGGAATACAACCCAACAATGGAATACCTAATTCCTTAGAGGTTTTTTCTCCACCTCCAGAACCAAATAGATCGTATTGGAGATCGGGTAGATCCGGTGGAATGAAATAACTCATATTTTCCACAATTCCCAATACTGATACTCCCATTTGTTGAAACATTTTTAATCCTCGCCGGGAGTCTAATAAGGCTACATTTTGGGGAGTCGTCACAATTACTGCCCCTGCCATGGGTACGGCTTGGGTTAAGGTTAATTGAGCATCTCCAGTTCCCGGTGGCATATCTACAATTAAATAATCCAAGTCACCCCAATCAACCTGATAAAGAAATTGACGAATCACCCCATTTAACATTGGCCCACGCCAAATTACAGGCTGATCCGGGTCAATTAAAAATGCCATGGAAACTAATTTGACACCGTGGTTAAATGCAGGTTCTAATATTTCTCCTTGAGAACCTTGCTTTACCATCACCTGGGCATCTTCTAGACCTAACATTGTGGGTGCATTTGGACCATAAATATCTGCATCAATCAGACCCACTTTCGCCCCTAATTGGGCTAAGGCGACGGCGACATTGACGGCTACAGTACTTTTGCCAACACCCCCCTTGCCACTAGAAATTGCTACAATATTTTTTACTCGATCAATCCCTTGGCGATCGGGCAATGATTTTTGCTGGGGTGTCTCAGCGGTGACATCCACCAAGACTTCTTCGACACCGGGTAATTGCTTTACCGCCTTTTGACAATCTTCTACAATAAATTCCCGTAAAGGGCAAGCGGGAGTTGTCAATACTAATGTAAAGCTGACTGTTCCGCTGTCAATTTTGACATTGCGGATCATATTCAGTTCTACTAAACTTTTCCGGAGTTCGGGGTCTTCAACAGGTCTTAATACGTCTAAAACTGAATTAGCATCAAGCATAATAGTTTTATATCTTCTTCTGGAAGTTATCCTAGAGCGACGTTATCGGCGATTCTTCATAGATCTTAATAGCTCAGGGGTCATTCTTGGCAGCGGATTGGGTAGCGGA
>DNGI01000026.1:3673-4322 GCA_003486645.1 Cyanobacteria bacterium UBA11370
AACAACTAACAACTAACAACCCTTAAAGTGCGGCTATTTGTTCGGCGGCTTGGGCTAGTTCAGCAGCGACGCGGGCGGCGTAAGGGCGAATTAAGCACCAAAGTAAGGGAGATAACCAACCGCGCATGGTTACTGAAAAAGAGACATAGCTGCCGCAAACTGTGGATTCTACTTGATAGGTGACTCGGTTCTCCATGCCAGGGATGGCGAGTACTCGTACACTCAGTAACTCACCGGGTAGAACCCGTTCTACAAAAATTCTGACGGGGATTGGGATCAAGCGGGTGACTACCTGGTAAATTAAACCGGGTTTGGGAATTAATCCTCTGGGAGCATTCGTACTCGATAGTAGGGGATTCCAGGATACATCGGCTAAATTAATCAATTTTTGCCAAAGAACGTCCACTGGGGCACTACTCAGGGCACGATATGTCCTGAACAGGGAAAACTTACACCAAATCCCTTCTCGACCCGCAATTAACTTGAAGGAAAAATTGAGAATCACAACGCTCCTCCTGTAGCGACGCTCTGGCAAACTATCCATATTAAGTCAATGGCTTTGCCATAAAACCCTTCTCTAGGATAGATTCGCCACTCCCTAGATTAGCAATGGGTGCATCCTTGGCGTTGCACAAATAGTGAAAGAGAA
>DNGI01000002.1:0-2823 GCA_003486645.1 Cyanobacteria bacterium UBA11370
TCCCCACTCCCCACTCCCCAATCTCATCAGCGCGACTACTAATTATTGATGATGATGCGGTGCTGACGGAACAACTAGAACTAGAAGCGATCGCTTGGGGTTTACAAGTGGAAGTAACCAATAATCTGACAGCGGCGAGAGGAGCGATCGCGTCTCATCCGCCGGATATTATTGTGTTAGATCTCTCGTTTCCTGATACCGAGGAGAATGGTTTAACGCTGTTATCTCAACTGAGTGATCAGAAATCGAAAATTCCTGTGCTGGTTTTTACCGGACAAAATCAGTTAAGTAGCCGGGTAGAAGTAGCTCGTCTGGGAGCGTATAGTTTTTTACAGAAGCCCATCTCTCCGACAGATATTCTCAAAGCAGTAACGGTTGCCCTGAACGAGCCAAAAGAAGCTAAAGTAATGGTGGTGGATGATGATCCTGAACTGCTGGAATTTCTATCGACGTTGCTGCAACCTTGGGGACTTCAGGTGACAACGTTAGCCAATCCTCAACGCTTTTGGGAGGTACTGGAAGCGGCGACTCCCGACTTGCTGATTTTAGATGTAGAAATGCCGGGGTACGGTGGGATTGAGTTATGTCAGGTTGTGCGTAATGATCTGCGTTGGAGTCAATTGCCAATTCTATTTTTATCGGCTCACACTGAGGCTCAAACCGTACAGGAAGTCTTTAGTGTGGGTGCTGATGGTTATATCACGAAACCCATTGTAGAATCCGAACTCATCGCTCGTGTGCTAAATCGGTTGGAGCGATCGCCATTACGGCGGGAGTTAGCCACCACTCGAAAGCTGGAGGCTGAGAATACTTTACCACCTTAGATAGAGTTTATACCAAGTCCTAAGTATTAGTATAAAATTTTGGGTTTTAGGTTTTAAACCGTTCGGTAAGCTCCTATACATACTACCTGAAACCCTACATCATGTCAGCTAAACGTATTTTAGTCATTGATGACGAGCCAAATCTGTCTGCTCTCATCCAAGCTTGTCTCGAAAGTTTTGGCGGTTGGGTAGTATTCACAGCGGGTTCGGGTAGAGAAGGATTACTCAAAGCCCAGAGTGAACAGCCTGATGCTATTCTACTCGATATGATACTGCCTGATATGGATGGATTGACTCTGGTTCGGGCGTTACGAAATAATCCTACAACCCAGGCTATTCCTGTTATTTTATTAACGGCTAAAGTGCTAACAGGAGAACAAGAACAATTTGATGAGTTGGGAATTAGGGGAGCGATCGCTAAACCGTTTGATCCTTTAACACTAGTGGCACAATTAGCTAAAGTTTTAGCTTGGCAAGACTGAAGAAAATAAATTTTTGCTGCAATTGGATTGGAAAAATTTCCCCTCCTCTACTCAACCCTCAGAATTTCCTCATTTTCTTTGCATACCTTGAGGATAGAAGGATTTGATAGCCTTTCAGGAAATAGCTGATCAGTTGTCTGTGCTTTTAAATTGCTGGTTGAAGGGGAGGGGGGGGAGGGTTTGTTTCTTGACTGAATAATATGAATTTTAGGAATTTTAGATGCACAGAAGCTTATGACAATTAACCATTAGCCATTAGCTATTAGCCATTAGCCATTAGCCATTAGCCATTAGCCATTAGCCATTAGCCATTAGACAATGAAGACTTTCAATAACAAACGAATTTTATTTATCGATGATGAAGTTCATATCCGCGAGGTGGTGCAAATTTGCCTGGAAACTTTAGGAGGTTGGGACGTAATTTTAGCGGCTTCAGGTCGTGAGGGTTTAGTTAAAGCACAGATAGAGAAGCCTGATGCCATTCTGCTCGATATGATGATGCCAGGATTAGATGGAATCGCTGTTCTACAACACCTTCAATCCCATTCAATAACCCTCTCAATCCCAGTAATTTTTCTGACAGCCAAAGCAAATCTAATTGAGCCAGAACGTTTTTTTGAATGGGGAGCTAAGGGAGCGATCGCAAAACCCTTCAATCCTCTAACTCTAGTATCACAAATTGCGGAAATTCTGGGTTGGAGTATCAATTTAGCATTAGAATAATCCTCGCTTATTCTAGGTAAAAGCAGACAAGTCTATAGCCATTTTTTCAGTTGTTATTACGAATAGGGTGGGCAAGGTCTACCCTACTCCAGCATGGCAGAAATCATTGTCCGTTTGGAATAAATTTATAGAGCTAACTAATTTTATAACCGATTAATTTTTACGTTGTAGTTTTCAAAGGCATTAAGCTATTCAGCGACAAGGAGAAAGCCATGAAAAAAATTCTACTGATTGAACCGAACGAGGTAATTCGCTCAACCCTTGTCGAATTGATGACGTTAGAAGGTTTTGAGATTGTTGCGACTGAAAATGGTCAGATTGGTTTGCAGTTAGCGACTGAATTAACACCAGACTTAATCATTTCGGATATAAATTTACCTTGCTTGAATGGGTGTGAAATTCTTAAGTATTTACGTGCTAACTTTTTAACGGCTAATATTCCTTTTATTTTTTTGACGGCTGAATCCCGTGGAAGAAAGCGCTATCATGCGTTGGAACTCGGTGCGAATGATTATCTAATCAAGCCTGTGGAATATGAGAAATTATTGGAAGCGATCGCAACTCAACTCTCTAATAATTAATACTATGGGGAGTGGGGAGACCGGGAGTGGGAAATGAGAATTCAGGACTTATATCATGTCCGGTTGAATAACCCTAAAAGAGTTTGAGGGAGAGGGGGAGAGAGGGAGAGAGGGAGAGAGGGGGAGACGTTTTATTAGGGGTGATTTCCCGGACATCATCAGGACTTACGCAAGTGTCACAATAAAATCAACTTGTAGGGTGCGTCAGACCAA
>DNGI01000002.1:3122-6259 GCA_003486645.1 Cyanobacteria bacterium UBA11370
GTGCCAGTTGCGTAAGTCCTAATCATATTACGCAGCTACGCAATCTATAGGAGTCATGGTAGGTTACGCTGCACTACTAACACACCCTACGGATAGAGGCTGTGCATAAGTGCTAAATTGCTATTCATACCAAGTTGCGTTCATATGTAGTACTTTCTTTCCCCCTTGTCCCCCTTGTCCTGCAAGTCTCTCCTATCTACTATCTTTGACCGCAACTTGGTATCAATCGATTATCTCATGAATTCTGAGGGTGAGAGTGGGGCATTAGTTTGATCGGATTTAATGCTGGTTGGACGAGTATTTTTGGATAGTGGAGGTTCCGGTTTAAGTTCGTAGCGATCGCCCCAACCTCCATTAATATCTTCTGGCTTAGGAATGGGTGGTGTTTTCCGACCTGTAGGAAGGGGAATTCTGAGGGTTTGACTCGATTTTACATAAGGCTGACCTTCATTGGTAAATCGGACGAGGCTACCTTCAAGTTCGGGAGTTTGTACGTTTTGGTTTTTAGCGGTTGCGAGTTGACCATCAGGCTCAAATGTCGCAACAAACGATACTTCGGGTGAAGGTTCAACTGATGTATTAATTTGAAATTGATTGAGTTGCCATGTTTCCTGAAAACGACCATCTGGCGCAACCTGCCACAGAGTAAGAGTTGCTTGCCATTTCCCTTTTTCGACTCTAACTAATTGACGATCCAAAATGGAATAGTTGCTCGTTTTATCAAAACTGAGTAATGGTTGATTGGCTGAATTTAAATAGCGAATAGCAGCGACTGTAATTTGGCTTTGTTCGGGAAGATTTGTAGTTCCCGTCACGCTATACAACCCAGGACGACCCCCTGATTGTACATTGAGTTGTAGCTTAATATCGGCCGCTTCTCCTGATGAGCAACTAGCACACCAAACAAGGAGTAAAAGAATAATTGCCCACTTGGTGCGAGAATAAAGAGAGTGAATGATTCGGACAAAAAACTGGTAATACGGATTGAGCATAGTAATGAGAAGTCTTGAGAAGAGATTTTAGATTTTGGATTTTAGATTTTGGATTTTGGATTTTGGATTTTGGATTCAATTTTATGGCTCAAACCTGACCCAAGTGTGGCTGAACCCAATGATCAATCCTAAATCAGTTGACCGACTATCATAGCAAGATATTCTAGAAAGTGACACCAATTTATACAATGTTGGTGAACCGGGAGTAATGGGGAACGGGGGACAAAGAAAGCACTACGTCTGAGTGCAACTCGATATTACAAAATATAAATACTCTTCCCCCATCCCACACCCCTAACTCATACCCTATACCCTAAAGAATGACACTATAGGTGTAAAACATCAGATGAAAATCTCTACTATTTTTACAGTCACTTGGCATCGTTGGTTAGGTATTATTTTAGCTTTGGTCAGTGCGATCGCGCTTTCGGCTTGCAATCCAGCTCAATTTCAAACCCAAGCGGCTGATGTACCCCAGGTGGTTTTTGGTATTTTAAGCGATCCCAAAACGTTTAACTACGCTCTCAGTCAGGAGTCACCAAACATTTTTGGTCTAACCTATGAGGGTTTAGTAACAGAAAATCCCTTAACAGGCAAAATTGAACCCGATCTAGCTAAATCCTGGGACATTTCTGAGGATAAATTGCGAATTGTATTTACTCTGCGTGAAGGATTAAAGTGGTCAGATGGGGAGCCACTAACGGTAGATGATGTTATTTTTACTTATAACGATATCTATTTCAACGAAGAAATTCCCACCGATATCAGAGACGTTTTGCGAATTGGTGAAAGTAGAAAACTTCCGACTGTCAAAAAACTTGATGACTCACGGATAGAATTTACTATTCCAGAACCCTTTGCACCCTTCCTAGGAGCCGCCAATGCTCCAATTTTACCAGCTCATGCGTTGCAAGAATCAGTGAAGAAGAAAAATGCAGATGGAAAACCCGAATTTTTGTCTAAATGGAGTGTGGATACTCCACCGGATCAAATTATTGTTAATGGTCCTTACAAACTCGAAAACTACACAACCAGCCAGCGGGTTATCTACCGACGCAATCCTTATTATTGGCGTAAAGATGAGCAAGGAAATCAACAACCTTATATTCAACGTTTGATTTGGCAAATTGTTGAATCTACTGATACCTCTTTAATGCAGTTTCGGTCTGGTGGATTGGATTCTCTGGGTGTTTCTCCTGAGTATTTTTCGTTACTCAAGCGGGAAGAAAAACGGGGTAATTTTACAATTTATAACGGAGGTTCTGCCTACGGGACGACGTTTATTTCGTTTAATTTAAATAAAGGTAGCCGCAAGGGGAAACCTCTAGTTAATCCCGTGAAATCTCGCTGGTTCAACACCCTTGAATTCAGACAAGCTGTTGCCTATGCAATAGATCGACAGAGAATAATTAATAATATTTTTCGAGGATTAGGAGAACTACAAAATTCACCCATTTCTGTACAAGCGCCCTATTACCTTTCACCCAAAGAAGGATTAAAAGTTTATGAGTATAATCCAGATAAAGCAAGAGAATTGCTAGAAGCGGCTGGGTTCAAGTATAACCAAAAAGGAGAATTATTTGATGCGGCAGGAAACCGCGTGCGCTTCACCTTAATTACTAATGCAGGAAACAAAATCCGAGAAGCAATGGGGGCTCAAATTAAGCAAGATTTGAGTAAAATTGGAATGCAAGTAGACTTCACTCCGATAGCGTGGAATACCCTAACAGAAAAGTTATCGAATACCTTAGATTGGGAATGCCATTTACTCGGCTTTACAGGCGGGAATGAACCGAATGATGGCGCTAATATCTGGTCGCCTGATGGAGGATTGCACAGTTTTAATCAAAACGTTTTACCTGGACAGCCTCCGTTAGAGGGGCGAGAAGTTACGCCTTGGGAGCAAGAAATTGGTCAGCTTTATATCCAAGCTGCACGAGAATTAGACCCCGTGAAACGTAAAGCCATTTATGCGAAAACTCAGCAGATTAGTCAAGAGTATTTACCCTTTATTTATCTAGTGAATCCGTATTCCTTATCTGCTGTGCGCGATCGCATCCAAGGGATTCAATTTTCTGCCCTTGGGGGAGCATTCTGGAACATTCATGACCTTAAAATTGTAGATTAGTTGTTGGTTGTTGGTTG
>DNGI01000060.1:0-2013 GCA_003486645.1 Cyanobacteria bacterium UBA11370
GTGGGGGCAGGGGGCAGGGGGAAAGTTTGAATGGTTATTTACGAGTAATTATCATAATTAGTTAGTTTTGTCTATTCGTTTAGTTAAACTTTATAATACTTTATTTCCTAGAAGGGTACGTAATCTGCTATATAGTTAAAAGTTAAGGTTTGTAAGAGTTTCTAAGATTACGGAGATTCAAACGTGGCTCTTCCTTTATTAAATTATTCCCCAGTGAGTCAGAATCAGCGTGTAGCTGCTTATGAAGTCGGGGGTGATGAACAACCCAGAGTTTTTACGACAGAAAACATCCTCTCCTCTGGGGACATGGATACTCTGATCAAAGCGGCATATCGTCAGATCTTTTTCCATGCTTTTGCTTGGGATCGTGAACCGTTCCTGGAGTCCCAACTCCGCAATGGTCAACTTACGGTACGGGATTTTATTCGTGGGTTGCTGCTGTCGAAAACGTTCTACAACAGCTTCTATGAGAAAAACAGCAATTATCGCTTTGTTGAACAGTGCGTGCAGCGGGTGCTAGGACGGGATGTTTACAGCGAACGGGAAAAAATTGCTTGGTCAATTGTCGTGGCGACTAAGGGTATTAAAGGCTTTGTTGATGCGTTGCTCAACAGCGAAGAGTACCTGAGTAGCTTTGGCTACGATACAGTTCCCTATCAACGTCGTCGCATCCTGCCCAGTCGGACTGAAGGTGAAATCCCCTTTAATATTAAGTCCCCGCGCTATGATGCTTACTACCGTGCTCAACTGGGCTTCCCGCAAATCATTTGGCAGAACCAGGTGCGTACCTTTGTACCGCAAGATAAGCAGGCAAAGGCAGGCGATCCTACTCTGTTTATGAATATGGCACAGACTGTTGCAGCTCAACCCAACCCAGTGCCCCGTGTGTCTGCCCAGAACTTGGATTATCTAGCGCTTGTGCCTAAGCGTTAATTAATACCAGCGCGTCGTCGCAGCACGTCTAACAGTGTAATTAAAGCTGGGGGGAGAGGGGCAATGACCTCGATCCATTCCCCAGATGCAGTGCCCGTCTTTTCATCTCCTGAATTGGGGACGAGGGGACGGGCAATTGTGTTGGGATGTTGCAACCGGAGTCGCCACGCATGGAGGGCTTGTCCGGGAAGGTTAACACCAATATCCCGACCTTTACTATAAAGGGGGTCGCCGACAATAGGGTGTCCGATATAGGCAGTGTGGACGCGAATTTGATGGGTGCGTCCGGTTTCGAGCTGAAAGTGTATTAGGGTGTAGTTACCCAGGCGTTCTTTGATCTGCCAGTGGGTGATGGCTTCTCGTGCGCCTTTTTCCAGGGGTACGACTGCCATTTTTTTACGGTCAACGGGATGACGACCGATGGGTTGATGAATTGTACCGCTATGGGTTGAGGGGGAACCGTAGACGATACCGAGGTAGTCGCGGCGGGCGGTTTTGGCTTTGAGTTGGGCTTGGAGGTGGTGGTGGGCGTGGTCGGTTTTAGCGATCGCAATGGCTCCCGTGGTATCTTTATCAAGGCGGTGGACGATACCGGGACGTTGTACGCCTCCAATTCCTGCGAGGTTTGGGCAATGGGCGAGAAGGGCGTTGACAAGAGTACCACTTTCGTGTCCGGGTGCGGGATGGACGACTAAGCCTGCGGGTTTGTTGATAATTAAGAATTGGTCATCTTCGTAGAGAATATCGAGGGGGATAGTTTCGGGTTGTAAGTCTAGGGGTTTAGGGGCAGGGATGGTAAGGGTGATACTATCTCCAATTTTGATAGTGGCTTTTTTGGAGGTGCAGAGTTGATTGTTAATCTGGACGTTGCCTTCTTCGATCAGTTTTTGGATGCGGGAACGGGAGAGATCTGGGAGGTGTTGGGAGAGGTAGCGATCTAGGCGTTCACTTGTTTGTTGAACTTGGAGAGTTAGGGATTGGGGGATAGTCATACGATTTTGAATTTTGGATTGGGGAAGACCCACTCTGTCAGAATTAAGCTGTCACGCCTTTAAATTGGGTATCAGTAGCGACCAAGAT
>DNGI01000060.1:2200-20348 GCA_003486645.1 Cyanobacteria bacterium UBA11370
TTTAAATTGGGTATCAGTAGCGACCAAGATAGTTGCAGTACAAGGATTCTGTCATTCTTGACAATCAGGTTTAAATGACGAACAGCTTATCTAGAAAAGGACTGAGAAACGATGAGCAAGTCTATCATTTTGTCGTATTAACTGTTCCTCAAAATGAAGATGAAGAAACGTTCTCCATTCCTCACTCAACTCGCCAACAACTGAGACGGTGTTACTCGCCATAACTGTTCCAATTCTCCCGCTGGCATTGTTAAATATAAAACATCTCCAGCCGCCAACGACATTTCTAACAAATCCCACCCATGAATGGTTTGATAACGAGTTTCAATATACAGCGGCACAAAATCAACATCCCTCGTCAATTCTTTAACCCGTCGCCCACAAAATGGATGCTGGGGAGTAATACTGGTAGCTAAGGCAACCCAAAGCGTATTCCCCGTCATTCCATTGCCTAAAATTCGTCCCCCCAACGCCGCCGCCGCAAATGCCGGAGTTGCTAATTCTGTTGGACTCAGTACCCCTTCAAAATTAAAAACCTTTTGTACACTTCGAGCAAATTGAGAATCATGATTACGAACAACCACAGGTAAATTCGGAACCAACGCCTTAGCACTCAAACTAATCTCGACATTCGTCATATCGCTACTCGTGACTGCCAATAACGCTTCAGCGTTGTGAATATTGGCGGCTTCTAAAATCGTACCCAAATTGGCATCTCCAATAATGACTGGCACGCCCAAGGCACGAACTGTAGTCAGAAATCGGTTATTAGGATCGCGTTCGATCGCCACTACTTCATGCCCATGAGTATGGAGTTGATTAACAATTTGAACCCCAATTCCTCCTAATCCACAAATAATATAATGATTACGATTGGGAACACGGGCAGCATCTAAAAACTGACTGAAACGAGTTCCTAAAATAAAATCATTAAGCAGGGCATAGTAAATCCCAATCACCCCAGCCCCAACTAACATCATAACCGATGTAAAAATCTTAATGCTATCGGGTGCTTTTTCGGCAACTTGCTCTTGACCGCCAGCACCTGTAATCATGCCAACAGAAAAATAAAGGGCATCGACTACGGACGTATTCAAATTGATACTGATATAAGTTAGAGTTGCGATGAAAATTGTTAGCAGTAAAACAAATGTTACCACCACAACCGCTCGCGCGTGTCGCTGAAATTTGCACAAGTTCGTGATTACTTTAAATACTTTACGTAACCCAGATCGGCGACGACTGCGAACGCGAGGTTGACTGCCAACAATTAAGCGATCGCCGGGTTGCAAGGTTCGCCCTTGCAGCATTGCCGAAATTAAATTCACCTGACCCTTTACAGGGAGGTAATAGATTAACATCCGCGATCGCTCTTCCCACAATTCACTTAACTGCCGTCCGATCCAGGGATGATTATCATCTATATATTCTTCATGAATAGGCCACGTTTGATGAAACAATTGTAGCTGTCCAATCGCTTGATTTCCCAATGCTGCAAACGCAAATACAGGTGCTGCCAACGCTGCAACACTCATACTCACATGGTCTGGTAGAATCTGATCAAGACGTTCCCCTAAGCTACTATTAAACAGTCGATTAATAATCCGAACCCTAGGATTGAGAACTCGTGCTTGAGTGAGAACGGCTAGATTAAGAGCATCATCACTAGCAGAGAGAATCAGGGTTTGAGCCTCTTGAATTCCTGCCGCTAACAGCGTTGATACCGCCCGTAAATCTCCCACTATCACATCACGCCCTTCACCGGGAATTAGGCGATCGCTTACGCCAATAACTGAAGCGCCTTGTTCCCTTAGTAGAGAAAAAATTTTATACCCAGTACGACCCAAGCCACAAACAATAATGCGGGGTTTCATGAATCAGCCTTATTGACAGACAGATTACTGCCTTTTATAATTTAAACCCCTATTTTGATTCATATTACGTAATAAAATTGTAGCTGAAGACACCACTGGTATGAGAAAAAGGGGAAGTCAGGAGTGAAAATTGATTCATGGTATATAGATTAATTCCTGCTAATCGGTTAATACTTGAGTTATAAGCGGATTGTGACCCCCATCAGTGCTGATAGAGATGAAATACCACGTTATTTACGACGGCAACTGCAATCTTTGCGTGACTTTGGTGCAGATACTTGAAAATCTGGACAAGGGACAGTTGTTTAACTACATCCCGATGCAAGATGAAGACGCTTGTAAAAATTTTGGAGTGACACCCCAAGACTGTGAAATGGGTATGATTTTAATAGATGGGACATCACCGGATCGGCGTTGGCAAGGAAGTGATGCAGCAGAAGAAATAGGGCGTTTGTTACCCATGGGCGATGCGTTTATCTCGGCGTATCGGGCAATGCCTGGGATAAAATGGGTGGGAGATCGCGCTTATGAGCAAATTCGGGATAATCGGTATAGCTGGTTTGGGAGGCGTTCTAGTACTTACAAATCTGCTTATCCAGTAGGTTGTAATGCGACCGAAAAGTGTCAAAATTAATCGTTAAAAATGAACATGAGGGCGCGATCGCTCAAAACTATCCGCTACAGTTCGTTGTTAAATATCTTAATAAATCTCGGCAAGGGGCGCGATCGCTCAAAACTATCCGCTACATCCGCTACCCCATCCGCTGCCAATAGGCTTACTGTTCAATTTTTGCGTGAAGCGAAGCTATCGCGTTAGCGAATCGCATCCTCTGGTAATATTTTCTCAGAAATGACAGACCTAAGTCCAGGTAAGTACTTATCCATCATCATGACATTGGTATAGACTAACTGCTTAATTAGGGCTGAACTGATATAATCACCGGAAACATCAATACTCGTTTTATAGCAAATTTCTCCAGAGTTAAAGTCAAGTTCAAAGTTACCGATAATCATACCAGAATTCGCTCTAGTCAGAAATTCAGATACAGTTTTTCTCTTATTTTTGGGTACGTTAATCGGGCAAATTGAATAAAAGATAAATTGCTGCTGTTTTTCTCTAGCTTTGGCGTAGCAGTTCCATTGACCATTTTCACCCTCAAAGGCTAGACGTAAGATGGGTTCTCCTTTAAGCTTAGTATAACACCAGTCATCCTCTGTGAAGAAATTAACCATTTCCTCAAATATTTCTGGATTAGATGTAGTATCTTCCGGGATAGATTCATAGGCAGTATCGACCAATTCTTCAAACGTATTCGTAACATCTTCCATAATTTCAGAAATAGTTTCTTCGGTCGCACTAAGAGTAGTATCAGCTAATTCCTCAAAAGCTTTGGTCATTTCTGCCAAACTCTGAGTAAAACTGTTTTGAGTAATTTCTGATAAATTAGTATCTACCGAATCTTTAAAGAAATTGACCATTCCTTCTGTAATCTCTTCACTGGAAATATTTTCCTTTAATAACAGCGAAGGATTGAGGTAAGACCAAAATGTACGATAGCCTGTTTCTCCTGATTCTTGGGTTTGTTTTACTTGCAGAGCAAACCAGCTTTCAGTTGATAGCAGTTGATGATCAGGTTGTTGTTGACTGAGGTTTTGTAGATAGACTCCTGCCTGATCAAAATTTATGATAGTTTCTGTTAGGTTTGGGAGTAAATCGGGTTGGAGAGTCGCTTCAATTTCAATGCTTGGTTCAGGTTGGAAGTTTCCATTGGAGAGAGAACCGCGTAATTCGGGTTTAAGATTGAATAAGGCTTCGGTTTCAATACGTTGATAAAGTTCTGGGGTGATTTGGAAGGTGAGACGGCATTCAGTGAGGGTTTGAGCTTGTTTGGTTAGGGCGAGAGTGACGGTGTGGATGGGTAGGGGGGAATGGGAGGGGGTGTGTAGTGTTAGTTCGCTATTTAGGTGATAATGTTCAGTATGAGTGGTCATCTTAACCTAATCCATAAAATAAGAAGTACTCGTCAGTAGTTTAGAGGAATGAATAGCCAATCTTCGCCTCCTGATTGCTCTAACGAGTACTCCTCAATTTCTAGTGATGCTTTGGCATATCTTTTTCAATTTAGTACGTGTAATTTTAAGCCTTCTAACATATCTTCAGCATCTTGACGTACCTCTGGATCTGAATCTGTTATTATAAGACTTTCTAGTATCTCTTTAAATTCTGGCCATCCGGCATATCCAATAGCAGTTATAACAGCAAGGCGTACACCTGGATCTTGGTTAGATAAAACCTGTTTGAAAAGTTCAAAAAATTCTGCGTCATATTGCTGAGGGGAGATAAGACCAGCATAATAAATCCCTTGAATAAACTCTTCAGGTTTGGTTGCTTTCTTTAGCATCTCAAAAATCTCACCTTTGTCATAAATTGGTAAATAACTACAGATCTCTTCAATGGCTTTTTCCGGTTCATCACTACGAACTACGAGATAAGCCATGTCAATGTAAAAGTCCTCAATGTAGTGAATAAATGCTTGCTCATCTTCCGTTCTATAAATAACCTCATGGGGGGTGTTTTCATCACCTTTGATAGTTTTCACTAAAGACCATTCATTATCCCAGGCAGCGGAATCTATATCTGCCTCAGAAACAGATTCCTGCAATACTACTCGCACGGTTTTCATGATTTTTATTTCCTCCTACGCCCTACATAGAAGTCTACTATCTTTTGTTTGATAAATTCTTGAGCATGATTTTGGTCTTTGAAAGCTTGAAGTCCTTCTGCCTTCATCATTGTTGTAAGCCAACGGGTAGCTAGCTCGATTTCTCTTCTGGCAAGTTCCTTCGCGTTATCACTTCTGGCAATAGCTGGTGCAGGCTTCCCATTCTTTTCAGCTTCTTTTCTTAGTCTACGTTCCTCTTCCAATTCAAGCGCTGATGCTTGTGCATCTTTCATTGACATCGGAAGGACACCACGTCCGCCCAGACGGTTTGGGTCAGACTCGTAGGCAGCCAAAGCCTCGTGCCAAGTCATCGGATCTTTATTGCTAGCTATGAGACTGAGGGTCATGGGAGAAAACGCAATCATGCCTGGGTTTCGTATAGCTTCCCGACCGAATAGTAGCAATTTCAATCGATCAAACTTAGCTGTATGGTTGCGGAGTTCTTCCGGTAGTTGTTTCCCTCGTATGTAATCTCGGAAAGCTACAGCGACTCGTGCGTCGGTCATGCCAGTATCTTGCATCATATTGCTCAAGGTTTTACTACTAATCTTGGGGTAGGCTGAAGCTCCACCCATGGCTACATGGGCATTGTATTCATGTCCAGGTGCTTGAGTTTCAGTCACTACTGTTTCTCCAACCTTGTAACGCCTATGACTCTTCCAAGGTTGACCTTTTGATCTTTTTCCACTCCGCATATGTTCTACCAAAGCAGGTAATCCCAGCCCAGAAGGAACATCGATTGGGTCTTCTTTTGTCCCCGCATGAGATTCCATTGATTGAGCCATAGCTTGAACATCTGGTCGCTGGCGAATCTCTTCTGCCACATCATGAATAAGGTTACGAAGCTCCTCTCCTTGAGGCATATAGGCTGTAGTGACATCTGCCTCTGGATTAACCTGGGCATGGATTCGGACGAGACTCGCTCCTTGCCTCTCTAAAGACAGGCGACTCAACCTATAGCTGATCTTCCAAAAGGCTAGTTGAGATCGCAGGCGTATGCCTGATACACCACGCCTTACCAGTGCATCAATCTTGGGTTTAAGCTCTCGGACGGCTTTATCAAGCCTTTCCTTATTCTTTTTCTCCTTATCTTCCTTGTTATTTTTGTCTTTGTGGTGATCGCTCTCTCTTCCCTTACCCTTATCTCCTTTAGTATCCTTCTTCTTGCCAAAGAACTTATCCTTAAGTTTACGAGCCTTCCGCTTCAGTTTCCGTTTCACCTTCTTCAAGGCCTTCTTAACCTTCTTCCCAATCTTCTTAGCAATCTCCTTAATCTTCCCAGCCACCTTAGAAGCTGGCCCACGCAACCGCTTCAGCAACCAATTCGCCACAAAATCAATCACCACCACACCCGCAGATGCCAACGCCGCACCAAACGGAGGCCCAGCTTGCCCCGTCTTCACCGCCTTCAGGAACGCCATAAAGCGCTCAAACGCCTGTAAAATCCGACTGACCGTCCCCCAAGCCGCTTGCAACCCTTCGATGATCACCATCACCGTACCCGCCGCCGGGACAATCATCGAAACCACTTTCTCAATCAGAATCCCAATCAGCACACCAGGAATTGCCGACTTAATCCCCTCCCAAGCCATCTTGCCAACTTCAGCCGTGTTAATCCCACCCTGTTTGAGAACATTCCAAACCGTCATCCCCAAACCCAGGACTTCCTCAACCTTCTGAGAGAACCACTCCTGCACCGCCGTCTGGAAAGCCCCCCAGAAGTGGTTACGGATACCATCATTCGCCCCACCACCCAAGTTACTCAACCACTGTCCGGGATTAGCAGAGATATCTTTAACTAGGACAGCAAAGGCTGCCATGGCTTTAATCGCGGCATCGGCAAACTTAATCGCACCCTGAACTGCCTGGTTAGCGAGATCTACCGCCGCCATCATGCCCTTTTCTAACAGTCCCAGTGCCGCATCCAACCCTTTGGCGAGTAGATTCAGGGCTGCCTGTACACCTTTTTTCAGGGTATTAGCAAGGGCATTGACTGCATCTTCGGCTACCTTCACCGCCGATTTAATCGCATTGCGGAAGCGATCGCGCAACTCTGGAAACGCCGCCAGTAATTTATCACCAATGGCAATCAAAACATCCCCGACTGCCTTAATAATCCCCACAATCGCCTTGCGTCCTGCCTCAATCACAGCAGTTGCTAATTTCTGCGCCCCTTCTATCGCCGCTTTTACTGCTGCGCGTGCTACCTCAAACGCTTTCTGAATCGCCTGTTTAATCCCATCAAAGAAGGCTTTCGCTTTATCCGCTAACCAACCCAATATCCCGCCGGACTCTTGTTCACCTTTCTGACGTTCTTTTTCCGCCTCTTCTTCACCTTGGCGACGGGCAACAGCAGCGTCTTCATCTCCTTTCTTAATATGCTCGGCTGCCTGTTTCTCTGCCTCAGTTTGCTCCTTGGCAACATCCTGATTCCCCTTAGAAACCGCTTCATCTGCCTCGGTACGGGATTTTTGAACGAGGGTGTCCTGTTCTTGCTGCCAATCAGAACGGAGTTTGCTAACTTCCCCCTGGGCTTTGGCTCGTTCTTGGGCTTGTTGGGTGCTATTCTCTTGTTGGAGTCTAGTAATTTCCTGGTTAGAGCGAGTTTTTTCTTGGGCGACTTGAGTGGTGTGTTCTTGGCGCTTGGCGGCTATCTCTGCCTGGGCTTTGGCAACCGCCGCCTGAATTTCTGAACCTTTCTCTTGTTGAGCGATAATGGATACGGCATCATCACCCGCCGCACCGCCTGCACCTACTCCTTTAGCCGCTGCACCACCCCCAGCAGCGCTACCTGCACCTATCCCCTCAGCGCGTAAGGTTTCTTGGGGTACTTGGGGATAAATCTCATTTTCGCCCATCGGCTGGGCTAAATCCTGTTGACCCTGAGTATGAGCGTCGGCAACGCCTTTTTCTAGTTTCGTGCGCTGATCTTGAGCCTGTTTGGGGTCAGCATCTCCTGCTAATTCCAGAGGTGGCGGTGAACCTGCACTGACTTGTTCTAAGCTGGGATCTCGCGTCGGTAAATTACGGAGAGAGGCTTGTAATTTTTGAGCATCTCCTGAGTCCAGCTTGCCTTCTGCATTTCCGGCAACTTGAGGTGAGGGAACATTCGCTACAGGAGGCTTGGCAGGTAGGGGTACGGGAGGGGGCGCAGGTACGGGTTTGGCTTGACCTGCTGGCGCTTTCTCCACTGCCTTGGGAGTTTTGCCGTCCGGAAGTGATTTATCGGCGGCTGACTCAGTTTTAGTAGCATCGACTGGGGATGCCATCTCCGGTGGGTTAGCTGCTAATTCTGCCCGTTCCTTACCCACTGTATTTCCTACAGCCGCACTGACTCCTCCTAAAGCTGCCTGAAGTTGGGCGGGTGGCAGATTACTCACGGCGGCTAGTGCCGCTGAGGGATCGGATTGAGAAACCTCTGGTACTGGGGGAGTGGGTTTATCAGCAATTGCCGCACCACCGCCACCACCGCCTCCTGCTGGGGCTTCGCCACCTCCAGCACCTTCTGCTAAGGATGCCATTGCGGCATCGCGTTCAGAAGACTCTAACTCGACTGGCTGATTGGCGGCGGCTACTTCTGCGAGTTCAGCATCGTCTTCGGTTTCCCCGCCTGCTGCTTCACCTTCAGTGCTACCACCCCCTGATGCGATCGCTGGGGCTGAACCTGCTGATGCTGTTCCCTCTGTGGCTGGAGTTGCTCCGGGTGCAGCGGTTTGAGCGATTCCTTTTTGTGTTCCGACTTCTGGTTTGGCTTGGGTTGCAGGTACTGTTGGGGTTTGATCGGCTATAGTCTTGACATTTAAGTTAGTTTGTGAATTCTTGGCAATCGATTCAGCTTGGGGTGGGTTAGGCTCTAGTTTTTTTGCCTTGAGGGGTTCAGTTGCTCCCTCTTCTTCTGATAGTTTTTGCTGCTCTTTGTTTGAGGGGATTTCTGACGAATTTTCAGCTAGCTTTTTCGCCTCATTGGGTTTGCTTTCTTGTCCTTCAAGAGTTGGTAACTGGTGTTCTTTATTGAAGGTTTCTTTAGCACTAGTTTCGGCGAGGGTTTTGATTTTAAGAGGTTCTTCTTGTGGGGCGTTATCAGCTAGGATTGGTTGTTCCTTATTCGATGTGAATTCAAGGGGTTGAGAAGTAAGTTTCTTGGGTTGTTGAGCTTCAAGTTCTTTCTCTTGTCCTATTGTCTCCTCCTCACTCGGCGCAGGAATCATCTTACGTTCAAGAGACGGTTGCTCCTCTATCCCCTTCGTTTGAATCAGATCGCCTTCAGTTGGTGATTTCGGCTCTAATTCTTCTCCCTCAATACTCTCCTTTCGTTGAATAGTTTTAGTTTTCAATAAATTCCAGCTATTCTTAACTGGATCAACGGCGGCAACTTCTTTTTTCTGAATCAGATCGCGTTCAGTTGGTGATTTCGGCTCTAATTCTTCTCCCTCAATACTCTCCTTTCGTTGAATAGTTTTAGTTTTCAATAAATTCAGGCTATTCTTAACTGGATCAACGGCGGCAACTTCTTTTTTCTGAATTGGATCGCGTTCAGTTAGTGATTTCGGCTCTAATTCTTCGGCTTCTCTACTTTCTTTGGCTTGAATAGTCTGAGTTTTGAATAAATTCAGGCTATTTTTGACTGGATCAACTGCCCCAACTTCCTCGTTCTCAATAGGAGGAGTTTCAGTTAGTGATTTTTGCTCTAATTCTTCGGCTTCAAGACTTTCCTTTGATTGAATAGTCTGAGTTTTGAATAAATTCAAACTATTCTTAACTGGATCAACGGGTGAAACTTCCTCTTGCGGATAACTATTCTCCTCTAAATTACTAAAATTAACCTGCCTCTGAATTGGCAATTGGGAACTCCCCACACCATTAACCGGAACGTCCAAAAAATTATGATTAAAACGAGATGCCTTTTCTAATTGTCCTTGTAACGATGAATGTTCCGGTTGGCGCTGAACTATTTCTGACTCTTTCTCACTATCAGAGATAGTTTGATCGGCGTTACTATCTGGTGCTTCTTGATTTTCTGTTCCCTCTCCAGCCGAAATCTGCTCTTGCTCAACTGTTTGTTCCTCAGCCTTAAACTCCTCGTCCTGACTTTCTACAGTATCAGCGATCGCTATCTCTCCCTGCTGTTGATTTCCTAACCCCCCAACATCAACCTTCCCTTGAATCGGTGGTGATGGTTGTGCTGTCTGTGAAGCCTCAACCGGAACGTCTAAAAAGTTATGATTAAACTGAGATACTCTATCAAATTGCTCTGGAATAGAAGGAGCGTCCTGCTGTTGAGATAAGCCTGATTGAATTTGAGGCGGTGCTTTTAAACGCCGTCGCTGCAACGGATTCGGCACGGATGTCGAATTCAACTGGGAGCGAGTTTTTTTGCCAAGGTGTTCTCTTCCAGACATTGCCAGTGCCTCAAACTCAACACGAACTCAACAGGAGTTGATTGAAAACTGACACACGCCTAGAACTTCTGTAAGGAATTTTACCGAAGGCGATCGCCTAATCATACTGGACTATAACCCAACCTTGGTATCCTTACTTTTGAAGAGTTTGTGTTTGAGTTTTTCAATCATCACTATTCTACAGCTATAATTTTTCCTATCGACTAAATAGTTATTAAATTGTTATATGGCATTTCTCAAATAGGTGAGGTACACTTAATATTCTTCCCCACTCCCCACTCCCCACTCCCAAAAACCTAGAAATTTGTCTTGCAGATGGCAAAAATTTGGTGATTAATATCAGCGATCGCACTCTCATCTATAACCATTAAATAAATTAAAAACCTGACGGCAAAAATCTTTAAGTTTTTCTCCCACCTCTGGTGCGGGTTGACAGTTCCCCACAAACTGCCAATGATCAACCGTTGAGAGTCGCCATGCTTCACCTTGATGATTAAATCCAGCAATTTCCAATCCAATCAACCGATGGGACGCATCTAAGGGGTCTTGATAAAACCGAATCTGGACTAGGATACTACGACTTTGGAACTTTCTACTCCATCCGGGGAAGTGAAAACCGATATCGATGGAATCGGGATCGACTAACTCGCGGGTATCAGGATCATTGCACCACGGTTTCAAATCTGCCTTGGCATCGGGAAACTCCGACTTAAACAGATTGACAATCGCGGCGATTTTGGTGGTTACTTCTAAGCCTTTAGCTTGTTCTGCGGCATTCATGCGATCGCTCCTAGGGTTAAGTCTTGTTAAAGGGCTGCTTAATTATTTATTACAATTTACGGCAGATCTGCTGTATTCTTGGGGAAGATTTCTCGATATGTTGTGATTTCTTGAAAATTCATCCCCAGGTGTTGAGACGGAATCGGAACTATCGTGATTCTGGCTGTCAGTGAACTACGCGAATTCATTCTTCCTCCCTCCTCCTGGTTCAAAAGGTATAGGAAATAACCGTGTCAATCAGTGAACAATCTATTCAAGTCGGGTCGCTACAATGGTTTTATCGGGAAGCAACCCCTGTCAATCCCAGTACTCAACCTCCTGTACTGCTGCTGCATGGTTTACCATCTCAGAGTTATTGCTGGACGATGATCCTGCCAGATTTAGCAGAAAAAGGATTTAGAGCGATCGCACCCGATTGGATTGGTGCAGGTTTCTCGGCAAAACCTGATCGCAGAGATTTTGCTTATACTCCTGATGCTTTTATTAATGCCTTGGCCGCTTTTCTTCAACATCTGGAAATCGATAGATTTTACTTAGTTGTGCAGGGTTTTTTAGGGTCAGTGGGGTTACAATATGCCCTACGTTACCCGGATCAGATTGAACGTATCGCTATTCTTAATACTCCTATTTCATCGGCTGTTCAGTTACCTTGGAGAATTCAACAATTAGGGTTGCCATTTATTGGTGATATGGTGACTCAAGACCCACTATTAGTTGATCGCACCCTCGAAGGAGGGAGTGGCTATCAGGTTTCAGATAAAGATTTAGATGTTTATCGCAGACCTTTTCTTAAAAGTTCGGATGCGGGGCGGAGTCTGTTTAAGACTGTTAAGAATCTCCAAATTAAGAACTCAATGGCAGAGATTGAATCAGGGTTTCGGAACTGGACAAAACCGACTCTATTAGTTTGGGGAATTAAAGATCCGTGGTTGCCCTTTGTTCAAGCCCAAGAATTTGCTAAAATTCTCCAGAATGGTGAATTGGTTGAGTTAGAAGAAGCTGGGCATTACCCTCAAGAGCATTGGTCAGGCAAAGTGAGTGAAGCTCTCCTTACCTTTCTACGACGACAAGCTCTATAGCAATTGTTATTCTGGTGAGGTATCTACTCCCTACTCCCTACTCCCCAAATCTAAGAAATTTGCATCTCATGACTAAGAACTGGTATATACCGAAAATCACCACTGTAGCAATGAACAATCAGCCATGAGCAATTAGCAATTAGCAATTAGCAATTATCACCCCAAGTTTATAACTCGCAAATTGAGTTAAGATTGAGATATATTAACTTAACAAACCCATTAATTTTTTCCGATTAGTTAGCCACACAAATGATGCTCAAACGTTATCAATCCATTCTCGCTCTCGTCCTAGCCGTTGTAACAACCTTTTTGGTAAGCTGTAGCAGTCCGACAGCAACTAAGGCTCCACCAACGTACACCTCGACTCAGCTCGAACAAATTCAGAAATACGCATCCACTATCGATGGTTTCCGCGATCGCATCACTGAACTCAACAATCTAATCCAAAATCAAGAATGGATAGAAGTGGGTTCATTAATTCATGGTCCCTTGGGTACACTACGCCAGGAAATGGCTTATTTAACCCGCAATCTTTTACCCTCAGCACAACCCGCAGCACGTAAAGCAGCTAAGGATGTATTTTGTCATTTAGAAGCGATTGATGCAGCAGCCCAAGACAATAATTACCAGAAAGCGAGGGATAATTACAAGGAAGCGTTGAAAGACTTTGATGCCTTTTTAAGACAGATTCCGGAAACAAATAGTTAGCCGGTAAGTCCTAAAAAGCCAAAGTAAATTTCTAGGGTTGGGTTGAGTTGATATACTGAGGTCAAGACAGGCAACAGATCAACAGAACCCGCCCTTCTGTTTTGAGTTTTTGAATCCAAAATCCAAAATCCAAAATCCAAAATCCAAAATCCAAAATCCAAAATCCAAAATCCAAAATCAGATGAGCCACGTTGCAATTATTGGGTGTGGAATTATTGGCGCTGCGATCGCCTACGAACTGAGTCAAGTGAGTGGATTAACAATTACCGTACTTGACCAAAAGCCCCCCGCCCAAGGTGCAACAGGTGCGGCTTTAGGTGTCCTTATGGGTGCAATTAGTCAAAAAGTAAAGGGTAAGGCGTGGCAGTTACGACAAGCAAGTATGCGACGCTATGAAACCCTAATTCCCGAATTAGAAGCGATTACCGGGCTAAAAATTCCCTTCAACCAACAGGGTATTTTAATGTTACGTTTTGTTGGGGAAGATATAGTCCGTTGGCAACAATTAGTAACCCTTCGCCAATCCCAAGGATGGCAATTAGAAATCTGGGATAAAGCTCAACTTAAATCTCATTGCCCTCAATTAAATCATGAAATGATTATCGGGGGAATTTATTCTCCCCAAGACCGACAAGTTGATCCCATTGCTCTTACCAAAGCTCTGGTATTAGCCGCAAAAAAAAATGGTGTACAATTTAACTTCGGTGTTAGTATTAACGAATTGGAATCAACAGTATTAGAGCAATTCAATTGCCGAACTTGCACAAAAATTAAGACAAATAGAGCTACATTAGAGATAAATTGGTTAGTGATTGCTGCTGGACTAGGTTCCTCACAATTGACGAGTTTGTTGCCATCACCGAACCTAGAAAAACCTTCTTCAGTTATCCTAAAACCTGTTCTCGGTCAAGCGTTAAAATTACGCCTAGAACATCCTCTGGGAAAGGCTAATTTTCAGCCTGTGATTACGGGTAATGATGTTCATATTGTACCCTTGGGTGAGAGAGATTATTGGGTTGGTGCAACAGTTGAATTTCCGGATCATTCTGGTGAATTAGTAGCAGAACCTGCATTACTACAAAAACTTAAACAAGACGCGATCGCATTGTGTCCACCTTTAGCCCACGCTAGTATAGTACGTACTTGGTCAGGCAAACGCCCCCGCCCGGAAGGACAACCCGCTCCAGTTATTGGCAAACTACTAGGGTATAATAATATCTTGTTAGCAACAGGTCACTATCGTAACGGCATTCTTTTAGCACCTGCTACCGCTCAAGAAATTCGGCAAGCGATCATACAAATTTAATACCAACTACAACAGGAGCAAGTTTTCCGAAATTGCTAATTGCTAATTGCTAATTGCTAATTGTTACAAAAGCCATGAGCCATCAGCTATCAACCATTAGCACTATCTATGACCGTGTGAGGTATAATAATTCCCTTGCTGGAAAAGCGCAAGCTATTGCCGTGTCGATTCTAACAACTTGAATTAATACTTGCAAGCTTGATTTCAAGAATTGTTATTGGTTAAGTTTTTTAAATCGAAGAGATCCGCTCTCCTGTATCCTCATCTAACATTGGAAGTACTTTCTTCAATTTGAGTGGGACAAGCCCGGTATGTCAGGTCGAAAGTTTGCCAGGAAAAAGATTTCCTCTATTAATCAGACATCAGTCCCTAACCCCCTTCAACCACGACGCTTAAAAATCCCGCCCCACTTAACTCAATCTGATACTCAACAGCAGGAAAAGCGTTCTATTCCTGAACAATTAGAAAAAGCCTCCAAATTTGGTTATAACGGTCTTGATCTCCCCGTCGATGTATCGACTACATCACCCCCATCTGTTCAGAACCAGTTGGTAACTGGAGAATTAGACAATACCCTTCAGCCACAACCAGTGCCAGAAACAGAGGTAGCATCTAGCCCAGAGAATAACCCTGAGCAGCAGGCACTATCAACCCCAGATTCAGGTGCAAGTCAAGCGCAGGAACAAGCTATCTCGGTGGAAGAACTCTCTGAGCAACAAGAATTAGACAGCCAGAAAACTGACGACACAATCCAGCAGCAGGACATCCCAGATGCAGAACCAGAGGTGATGGCGAAGCCGGAGACAGAAACCGCTCAACCTCAAGAGGAAAAATCACCCTTACAAGCTCAATTAGACAAAGCATCTCATTTTAATCATAATTTCCTGGAGATTCCCGTAAATGCGGCCGGAAAATCATCGCCTTTGGTACAGAGGATGCCCACCTTAGATAGGTTAGATCATCAAGATGAACTACAGACAGTAGAGAGAGCCAATCCCGTCTTGAACGGGTTGCATCTGCTGAAGGCTCAAACAGGAGTTCAGACGAAGAAGACAACACCAGACGGAATCACCGAACCAGAAGAATCACCCGAAACTCTAGAGGATGCCGAAACGGAGAATGGTACAGTTACCAATCAGAATGGCAAACGTGCTGCTGGGGAAAATAAACCAGTTACTAGGGTAGTTAAGACTAATACAGACTCTGAAGCTGGAGAAAAGTCAGCCGATCCGAAAAACGAGGGTAAGGATCAGACGGTTAATCCTGATGTTGCCAGCGCCAATATCCAAACAGCGAACCAAGAGGCGCAGCAGGCGGTTGAAGCCGTCACGCAAAAAGAGCCAGCCCAGACAAAACCAACTGTAACTGAGCAAGGAACTGAGACTAAAAAAGATAATACTCCAGCCGGAACCGCTACAGCTAAAGGAAGCGATCAAGAGGGTAAGGCGGAAGGAAAAGGAAGTGCCCCGGAGAAGACACCCACAGGCAAAGGAACTGTAGAGCCAGAAGCTGTCGCTAAAGTCACCACTCAAACGGAAAAAGTTGCCCAAAAGCAAGCAGAAGCCACAACCGCCGTCACCCAAACCCAGACTCAAATGGCAGCAGCGGCTTCTACCTCACAGCAGTTAGCCAATACAGGCCTAGCCTTTGCTGCACCTGAGATTAAGCCCACATTTGTCACCACCGAAGAAGGAATCAGTGCCCTTGCGCCCAAAAAAATTCTGGGTTCGGCAGGAAACGGTAAAGTTATTTATCAAACCGATAATCCTCAAGAGTCCCTAGCGGCGGCTGAACAAGGTATTTCAGTCCAGCCAGTTCCAGACGCTCAAGTCGCTCAATCAACAGAAAAGCAGCGCCTCCAGGCAGAAGCAGCGATCGCTCAATTCATGGCTTCCGGTTCAGAGCGAATCGCCACGATTAGCAGCCTCGGACAAACCATTGCACCTCGGATTCAAGCATCAAGGGGACAAGCGATCGCATCCGTAGATACAGCAATTAGCCAAAATCAGGCCGCCATTACCAACGCTATTACCCAAGCACGAACCCAGGTACAAAGTCAAGGGCAAGCGGCAAAAAATCAAGTCACCGGACAGCACCAAGCCACCGTAGCCGCGATCAAGTCATCCACAACCGCCGCACGCGATCGCCTCCAAAGCAGTTACCAAGCCAGCCTCAATCAACTGACGCAAATTGAAAGTGGAATGGCGGGAAAGATTGCCCAACCCTTTACCCAAGCCGCTAACGACTTCCGCGCTGCTGGGATGAAAGTGGGTCAGGAAGCGATCCAGGTGGGCGAAAATTACAAGAGTCAATTTCAGGGTGAATCTCCCCCGGAACCCAGTAATTTTGTTACCGAGTTTCTAGAAAGCTTCGACCGAGACACCTACGTCCAAAACTGGCGACAAGCCAAAATTAAGGCGGCGGGTGATGTCGCCGAGAATTATCGTGCTGGGTTGGTACAAAATGCTAATGAGAAAGCCGGGGAACTTTCCACCAGCCAGTCGGAAGTTGTCAAAGGGATGCGGGAGGTTGTAACGACAACTCGCAATGACCTACAAGTTAAATATACGGCGGCTCTGCAAGAACTTACCCAATCGGAGCAGTCGGCGCTGCAAATGGCAACTGAAACCTTGAACGGTCAACTTCAGGGTATTGATCAGAATCTCACTTCAACTCTGGGTTCCTTAGACCAAATGCAGGCAACCCAGTTAGCCCAACTTAATAGTTTAGGTCAACAGCAGAAACTGGGCATCAATGCCAATGCGGAACAAGTGACAGCAGCGCTGCAAGAAGGCGTGAACCAGGCAACAACCAGCTTGCAAGGGGCGTTCCAACAATTTGCTGACCAAGCTCAAGGCATGGAAACTCCGAACCTGCAAGTGGTCAAGTCCGTGATTGCTGAGGCTCAGGGTCAGCTTGACGGTATGATGGCTAGTACTCAGACTAGCTTAGAGACGGGGATTAGCAATTCCGAACAGGGCATTGTCCAACAGGCGCAGGGGATGTTGGGCAGTATTAATACTGTGGGTCAGCAGGCGGCGACTTCTAGCGCGGCGGTGAGTGAGGAATTTAATACCAGTATCGCCCAAGAAGTGCAAAGTGCGACCCAAGCCTTCACCCAGTTGCAAACTGGTCATACTACCGCCGTGAATGGCAGTGCCGAAAAGACGGTGGGTGAATTTAAGAATTTCACCACAGGCGTACAGCAAAAGCTTGATGGTGTCATTCAGAACCTGACTGGTAAATTAACCGAAAGTGTCACCCAGCTTGAAAATGGTTTGAGAGGTTCTCTCAAAGGTTCTGACCAGAATCCGAGTATCCAGAAAGCGATAGAAGATAAAGCCAAAGAAGCCGCCGACCAAGTGCAACCTGCTTGGAAGAGTGTGGTTAAGGTTTTAATTGATATTGTAATTACGGTGGCTGTAACGGTAGCGATCGCAGCTCTGGCGGCTTCGGGTGTGGGATTAGTCGCGGCTATTGGTTTGGCAGCACTGATCGGAGCAGGCGGTGCCTTGCTGAAGCAGGGCGCGAATGACCTGATTGATGGTAAAATGTCCTCCTGGCAAACCTACGCCACCCAAGCTGGATTTGGTGCGGTTGGGGGTGTCCTGCAACTGGTGGGAATCCGAGGAGCCGATAAAGCAGCAGGCTTATTAACGAATACTATAGCTAAGACCGGAGCTAAATTTGGTCTAGAATCTGCGGGCGAGATGGGGGCAGATATCACCCAAAGACTCGCAGCGGGTGAGCAATTCTCCCTAGCGATGGTTGGGGTTAGTTTTGGGACTTCCCTTTTAGGAAATGCTGGCGGTGAAGCTATTAGTAGTGGGTTTGGCAAGCTGGGAACGAAGTTAGGGATAGACCAAATTGATAATGTCGCGCTTAAGACGGGTGGTGAATTTGTTACCGATACGATTGGCGAAACCGCTACTGATGTTACTAGTCAAGTTGTCTTCGAGGGCAAGGATTTGTCTTGGCAAACGGTGGGCGAAAGTGCGGGTACATCAGCCTTTGGCAATGTCGTCGGGAGAGGAGCAAATCGGGCGTATGGCGATCGCTTGCGGAATTTGGGAGGAGGCGCTCCTACGTCTACAAATGTACCCAATCTCGACCAATCTCTACCTCCAGTAGCTGACATTTCCACACCCACACCAATCATTGACCCAAATACCAATCAACCGATTGGGCAAACACCTGTATCTACACCAATAATTGACCCGAATACTAATCAACCGATTGGGCAAACACCTGTACCAACACCAATAATTGACCCGAATAC
>DNGI01000060.1:20661-32853 GCA_003486645.1 Cyanobacteria bacterium UBA11370
ATTGACCCGAATACTAATCAACCCGTTGGGCAAATTCCTGTATCGACACCAATAATTGACCCGAATACCAATCAACCCGTTGGGCAAATTCCTGTATCGACACCAATAATTGACGCGAATACTAATCAACCGATTGGACAAACACCTACACCAACACCAATAATTGACGCGAATACTAATCAACCGATTGGACAAACCCCATCAACTCCAAATCAGGATCATCCCCAAGTTCCTAAAAATAGTGACTCTAATAGTAATATCAACTCCCCAGATCGTGCCCAAGCTAAACTTCAGGAAATAAAAGACTTTAAAAAGTTACGCCAGATGGTGGAACAGGGTGAATTGGGCAACCCTGAAACAGCTCGTCAGACCCTGCAAGAAGCACGGAACCAAATTATTGACTCTGTATTAAATGGAGACGGAGGAGTCCAAAAAATTCTCGCCCAACGCTATCCCAATATCACGATTGAGTTCAAAGATTTAGGGTCGAAAGGCTTTGGGAGCGATCGCGATATCACCGTTAAAGTCACAGGTGGGAAGGATGCCAATGAAAATGCCAGAGCGAGTGTGGAGGGTGTGCGGGAAGCCTACAAGCAACTGCGGGAACTCGGCTTTGAGCCAGATAAAGCCTTAGATGCGAACTTCTACACCGAACTCCACGAAGGAAATATTACGCCCACCAGTAAGGCTGAAGCTACTCAAATCCTACATGATCAGAGCGTGACTAGCCTTGCAGAAATGCGTATGAATATGTCACCTGAGCAGTGGCAAGCTTACAAGCAGCAACAGCTAGAATCGTTAGGCTTGGGTAAACCCGCTGAGGGAGTCCAAGACTCGTCCCAAGTAGAAGCCCGCGATCGCTTGCAACAACAACTCGAAGCGGCGGAAGCCCTAGCAACCCGTTTGCAAGACCAGAGCAAGCCTAAAGAACAATTGCTGGAAGAACGGCAAGCGGCATTGCTAGAAGCTTTGGAGCGTAACGCCTCTCCCAGAGAGATTCGCCAACTCATGGCAGAAGTCAAACTTCTAGAACCCGATGCTTATGGTACACGAGCAGCTGTTGAAGGGGTCGTTGATTACCAACAGGCGATGAAAGGGGATAAAGGAGACGGATATTGGGATATTTATACAGGTCGCGCTGACAAGTTACCAGACCAGGCTCATGAGCGCTTCGCTGTTTTATCTCAGGAGGCTTCCGCTAGCCTAGCCAAAATGTACAGTCATTCACACGGCGAAACGGGTAATAGTGTGTCAGACGTGTTAGCGATGGCTAAGTACTTAGGTCGCATCGATCACGCTCACTTTGAAGCTGGGTTATCGACCTCCAATAACCCCGTGATTGACACCATGCATCAATTAATGGCAACCAAAGCCAACGGGGGTTCTCCAGCAGATGCGATCGGTGTGCTACGGGAATGGGCACAAGCCAACAACTTATCAGATTTAACAGACCAACAAATTCAGGATGCTTGGGTAGGGGAGGCGCAGAAGCTGGGTCAAGATTTGGTGGTGAAACTGCGTTCATCAGAACAAATGGCACACGTCTTTGCTCCTCAAGATATTTCCGACTCCGGTGACAGCGGTAGTGAGTCCTCTACACCTCTGGAAACTGGAGATACCCTAACCGATGCCACAACGACTCCTGATCAAACTCACTCCGATGAAACACCCAATCAGACAGCAATTGAAACGCTACCGGATAGCTTAGAGAAGTCTAAAGATGCCGATGAATCTAATAACCGTTTAGACAGTACTGAAACTCAGGATACAAACAGGGATAGATCCCTGAATGCAGATCTAGAGCAAACGTTAACAGCGGCGCTACCCAATGACCTACAGGGTAAGGTTGCCATCAACGTTGATCCTGATTTACCCAGCAATACAGTCCGCGTCCATTATGACGTAGATAGCAATGGGCTGGTGACTAACGTTCATATGCGAGTAGGGCCAAATGCAAGCGCCGTCGATATCCAGTTGCATACCCAAACCGTTCGGTTGATGCAGCGCTACTCAGGCTTCTCTGGACGGATACGCATTCTCAAAGAGCGGATTCAGAACTGGATTAGTAAGAATGGTACACCACCAGTTGGTTCGCGGGCGTGGGAAGCCAAACTGGAGGTTGAAAAACTGCCTCGGATTATTGATGAGCGTCTGAATAGGCTTTCTGAAGATAATTTAGATGCGGATGCACAAGCTAACCTTCAAGCCGATATCGAAAACCTGCAACAGCAGTTAGCGCAGCATCAGCAAACCTTGAATGAGATGGAGACTGATCCTGGAGTAGGATTCGTTGCGGCTAAAGGAAGAACTATAACTCAAGGTTTAGATCCAGCTTTGGTGGGACGAGCTAAACAGATTGAGCAGGACATTTACAAGCAGCTTGAGCCACAGCTTGAAGGTGTTCGTGGCAACGCAAGGAGAGAACTGAAAGAGGAGCTTCAGATTAGAGCTCGTAAGGAGGCTTTAGTGAGGGCGCGGGACGAACTTTTCCCAGGAGCCAAGATGCTACCACAAGGAGAGCCTGCTGTTAAGCAGGTTGATCCAAACACTGATTTTCCCTTTGGCTTCTACAATCGGGAAGATTTTGAAACATTCTCACAGCAATTGCGCCAGCAATTCGAGAGCGCTCTTGATGGATTAGTCCCAACTCTTGATAATCTAGCCGATCGAAGGTTATTGGCTCAACATGGTCTAGAAACCCAAAATGGCTCAGACACAGTGGCGAGAATCAAAAGCGAAATGCGGTTTACTCTAGAAGGTAGTAGCCTCACTGGACGTAGTTATGATCGCGTGAGACACACCGGACATACAGGTGAACCTTTCGACGTTGGACGGATTAGTGATTACGACATTGCAATTGTGTCGCCAACTCTGTTCAATGTCGCCACCCGTCTCATGTTTGTTACTACTGCTGGTGGAAGTCCTCCACGGACAGGACCAAGCGCTCTAACATCTGCTGACCTTACAAAGCTGGGATTAACTGGAGTTGCCACACAAGCCCAAGCACTCATAACAAATTTGACCAAGCTTGGACATCCAGTCAATTTCAAAATTTATTCTGGAGAAGGACTAGATCCTAGCAAGCTGAATTTACCACTCCCCTAGAAGGAGAATGTTAGCAATGAATAAAGCCCCTGTCTTATCTTGCTGTCTCACCTACGGTTTTGAAACCTCCGACTCCTTTTATATCGCTAGGCTGCTTGAGCGAATGCTCCGAATAAATTTCGATATGTCTGATCGTCCCGACATGGGTGGTAAAGTTTATGAATTTAAATCATGGACAACCAATATTGGTGAGTTTGAGTCAGTGCTATTGTGTCCAAATTATGTAGATGGTTTCGGTTGGAAAGAACCAGCCTTCAAAAATTGTTCGTTGGTATCCGAGATCTTTTGGCAAACTACAAACTTGATCGAGCTTGGTCGGCTGGCAGCAGCTATAGAGGTTTACAATGATCCGCGAATTCAGCTAATTCGCTATGAGGTAATCGGTGATCTGTTCAAAGATGGGATCATTCACCAACTTCGTCGAGAATTTCCCCCCAATGAGGAGAGGGAGTTACGGTGGGATAGCCACTTCAAAAACTTCAAAGTCGAAGAATATGACTTTGACGATGAAGAGACATTAAACCAAGAGGATTGAATCGGATTCAAAGACTGCATGAATAAAACAAGACTCTACCAGCGCAAATATTCAGGCATTCTTACTAGCAATCATTTTTAAATCAGCGCCACAAACCAAGAGGAGTAAAAGCTAATGAAAAAAAACTGTGGTTGGCTAGTTGTACTCGAAGCCAATGAGTGCAATGTGCGATTAGACTTAACGGTGTATGCGGTTAATAAAGGAAACCATCTGGTTGTGCAGTCAATTCCCAGTGGGCTGCATTATCTAGGTGAGGGACGTACCGCTCCTATTCCTGGCTTGTGGTTTGACTTACAACCCGATCAAGTTTTAGTTTTCATCTTCAATGAAGCACTTAAACGATACGACAAGGCATCGCTAGAAATTATCACTAAGTATCAAAAATTAATATCAAGTGGAGCAGAAATTGATAATGTAGAAACCTATGTTCGTCATGTTGATGTGGGTAACAGCGATCGCTGGGTGGCATGGCAGAAATTGACTAAACACCTGAAAATGGCTGAAATTCCTCCCCGAATCCATTCATTTGAAGCAATCGAACTGCCTGTTAATCTTTCCTTAGAGGAACGAAAAGATTGGCTACTAAAGCAACGAACCCGCTTTGAACAAGCACTTTTTAGTACCCACCATAGCGATCCAGATGCCTTCTTGAGTGAGTTTGAGTATGTTTTTATTACCCAATTCATTAACCCAAAAAATAGTGAAGCTCTTAAGCGTTGGAATTACTTAGTCCAAGCTATCTACAATGCAGGAGAACGAGGAATTATCAAGGTTCCCGACCTATTTGTTAGCCTAATCGACACCCTAATGGTTCAGTTTGCACTGACATTCGATGCTAAATTGAAGCCTGGTTATATTGCTATTTGCGGAATTGCCAATCGTGTACAGATCGATCTCGTCAGTGGGGCTGAGTACCTGATTGAAGACATGATTGATTCGGGAATTGAAGGGGTAGTTGAGAAAGGGAAAGAATTTGACACTTACTTAAAACAACGTGGAATCAGTTGCTATTAGTTCAGATGGACAAACTCTTGCCAGTGGTAGTTTAGATGAAACAATTAAACTTTGGAATCTCCAAAACACCCAGGAAATTCGCACCCAGAATTGCGGATAGTTGGGAGGTGTTCATTGCATTACCTTTAGTCCAGATAGACAAACCCTCGCTAGTGGTCATAAAGACGGAACGATTCGCTTGTGGAATCTAAATACTGGTGAAGAATTGTTCAGGTTGAGGGGACATTCGGTAAACGGTGTTAATTCTATTGTTTTTAGTCCAGACGGTAAAATCTTAGCCAGTTGTGCGTTCTGGGACAACACGATTCAAATTTGGAAATTGCGATAGTGTCCTATAGGAGAGGTAAAAACAATTGTTTTTTATATTAAAGATTTGGATAAAATTTTAATTTTCTTTAGAGATTTAATTAGAAACAATAGTAAATCGATTATCAGCTTACAATCTTGAATACCAAATCACAAAGCTTATATCATATTACTGAGAAACAGGGATATTTTATGGCAAACCCAGAACATCTTAATCGCTTGAAACAAGGAGTTGCTACCTGGAATGAGTGGAGAAAACAAAATCCTGAAATCCTTGTGAATCTTTACCAAGCTAATCTCAGTTATGCACAGTTAAGTGGAGTAAACCTAAGTCATGCTAATCTCACTGAAGCGAACCTCACGGAAGCGAATCTCTGTAACGCTAATCTCAATAGAGCAAGTCTCAGAAGGGCTATCTTAAGAGGAGCAAACCTTGATCAAGTTAACCTTGAAGCCGCTAACTTAGAAGATGCTAACCTCAGCGGATTAAACCTTCGTGGAGTCAACTTTAATCGGGCATTTCTTGAAAGGGTAAATCTCGATAGCGCTGATTTGTGTGATGCAAACCTCACTAGTGCTAACCTGAAAGGAGCTAACCTTAAAAGAGCTAATTTCAAAGGAGCAACGTTGTGGGGGGCGACTCTATGTGAGGCAGATTTGGAAGGAGTTAACCTCGAAGGGATAAACTTAGAAGAAGCGAACTTAAGTCGAGTGAATCTGAGTCGAGCGAATCTGAGTGGAGTTAACCTTGAATTTGCTTATCTTGGAGAGGTTAACTTGAGTTATGCTAATCTGAGCAGAGCCAATCTAGAAGGTGCTAATCTCGAACAAGCGAATCTAGAAGGGGTTATATTTAGTAATACAAATCTCAACGGCGTTAATTTAAATGGAGTTACTCTTGAAGGCATTTTTAATATAAGCCCAATTAAATAATTGTTTTGAGTTATGACTACTACATCGACTTCAACTAACTCAGAGAGTCTCTTGATAACCTTTTTATCTCCAACCCCATTTTATTCAAATCCAGTACGCTCCTTTCTACACTATCTGCAAAAGAAAACGTCTTCATCCCTCCAATTTATTAATTTTCCCAAAAATCTCTACACAGCTTCGGAAATTCTTGTCAAAGATTACCAACCCTTAACAGCATCACTACAACTTCCACAGGGAATTCAGCATCCAGCAGTGATAGCAATTACCCCCACACAAAATGATTCATTTATGTTGACGTTGGATCTTGGCAGTGATGGTATTACTAGTCAATTGGTAGGCGAAGAAGCTGATAATGCCAGTATGACTTGGCTGATAGATATTCTAAGTACAGGTGGACGGATGACAAGAGCAGATTGCGCCTTTGTTTCTCTAGATACCCAAGCCAATCAAACAACTAAAATAAGAGCAGACTATGGCAGATTATATCTGGATGAAATGCCGCTCATGCTGTGGACAACAGTTCCTGTTTTTGAGGATATCTCTAACCATTTTGCCGAGGCTTGGATTACTGAACAGCAATCGGATGGAGCTTTTTTAATTAGACCTCAGCAACCTCTAGAAAATCGAACTACTCAAACGCAATATTCGTTGTGGATTGATGTAACCCAAACTCGCTACTTTCTGATTCCCCATACTCAAAAAATCCCTGATGGGAATTTTCCGATTTACAACCTAGATGGTGAGCAAAAAGACGTTGCGATCGCCGCAATAGCCTCGTTTGAAATCACGCAAAAACAAGCAAAAGCTCATCTCGAAACTGAAATAAATCAGGCAATTGAGCAGGCTAAAAATACTTTATTCCATACTATCACATTATCCATTGGAAAATCTCCAGAAACGGTTCGGCCAACCACAACTCTATCCGAATTAATCGCTGTTCTTTTAGGCGTTTCTATAGACGAATTAGCCGATAAGCCTGAACTGGCAAAGGTAGGCTTAGAAAATATAATCACCGCCTTCAAAAACGTAATTAAAGCTTCTCTTTCACAAGACCAAAATCAACTTGATCTAGTTCGTCAACAAATGCGTTCTTGGCAAACAATTCTTGAAAATCACGGAATTGATCTGGGTCAACTGTTAGAACAATTTCCTGATCAATTAAACGATCTACACCTCTCAACAGAATCAGCAGCCTCTATCCATCAGATGACTTCTAAACTGCGGAAGCTTGCTGATCAAATTGACCAACCTTCAGACAATAAAGAGCGAAATTTTACTGACGCTATAACAAATTTTGTCAAAAATTATCGAGAAATTTTTGGTCAAGAAAATGAAGCGCAAAAGCAAGAGAGACTACAACAAGAATATAGGAAAATGGCGGATAAAGCAATAGTAGAATCCCTAAGCCAGTATCCCATGCCCTCTCTTAAATTTGAGGACTTACTCCCCAAACCCAGCCACCAACAAGATGATTGAAGAGTTGATCTAAACTAATGTGATCAGGCTATCTCATACTTGGGATTATAGCCTTTCTCAAATGGGTGATATCCTTTTGGATGTAAGAATTTTGGATTCGGGAAGACGCACTCTCTCAGAGTTTAAGGAACTCATGTGTAACATTTCTTTTTTAAATTGGTATGAGGTACATTTAATGTTCTTCCCCACTCTTGATCTCCCTAGTCCCTAAAACAGGAAAATCGAGATCACCATGGCGTACCCTTATCTTCGCTTGTTACCTTGGAAAATAGACGGGTCATCCACCTATCGTTGTCATTTAAAACCTACAGCTACGTACTCATTAAAATTCCTTGGGTGAACTACTAAACTAGGCTGTCAGAAATAACCTCCTCGTCTTTTTTTCCGGATAATGTATTTACACCAGCCTTTACTAGTGCATCCTGCGGCTAAAGTCTTTAACCACCCTCTAATGGATAGTGGGAGAGGGAAAGAAAGACGGGGAACCTTAAAGAGGTCAGTTTTTTGTGCCACGTTTCACTAGCAAAAAAAGGAAATTAGGTTAAGATGCAATAGGCTTTTACCTACAATCAATCCTCATAATTTATCCTGTCAAATTCTCCTGTTCTATTTTTAGGCTAGAGAGAAAAATTAATGAGTACATCTCAGCAACTTATCGTGCAATTTTCTGCCCCAAAAGGGTTAGCTGACTTAGAATAAAAAAGTGGAGAGTGCCTGTGGCAATTGTAATTTCGTTTATCAACCTTAAGGGAGGTGTAGGAAAAACAACAACAACAGTTGCGATCGCAGAGATGTTATCAGGAGTATTCCAACGAAAAGTTTTGGTGATCGACCTCGATCCTCAAACGAATGCTACCTTAATGCTAATTGGTGAAGAGAAGTGGGAAGAACTTAATGACAATAGCTACACCCTAGCACAACTCTTTCTCGATGCTATTGACCCAGAACATCAAACCTTTAATCTCTATAAAACCCTCCAACATCAAGTCTCTAATATTAAAGATCTAACCAGTTTAGATTTGCTTCCCTCTAGTTTAGATTTGATTGATGTTCAAGACCGATTAGCAACAATTCCAGCAGGACGATTTTATGCAGCCAGTCCAATAAACATTCTGCGTCGAGGAATTCGACCTATTATCGACGAATATGATTATGTCCTCATCGATTGTCCGCCTAATTTAGGAATTGTCACCCTTAATGGCTTGCGAATTTCCCACTGTTATATCATTCCAACTATCCCCGATATTCTTTCAACTTACGGTATCCCTCAAATTACAAAAACAGTCAGCGAGTTCTCAGAAACTATCGCTGAACCGATTGAACCACTCGGAATTGTCATTTCAAAATACCAAGCAGGGATGACTCTCCATGATCGAGTGATTAAGGATTTACGGCGCTATAGTAAAGATGCTCCTGTTTTTGAAACTCAAATTCCTCATAAACAGCAGATTGCCGAAACCGTTGAATTTGATAATCCTCATAAATTTTCAACGCTGAGGCAAAAATGGGGATATGCAGGTCAATTTGAACAATACCTAAATCTTACTAAAGAAATCCGAATTGCTGTTAGTCAGACTCTAGGGTCTAAACGTTACGGTTCTAAGTCTTGTCCTCGCACGTTTAATTCTTAATTGATACTTAACAAAAATCAAAATGATGGGAAATTGTTCAATAAATAGCTTATTTCTGCCACACTACACGAGTTAAAACAAGTCATTCAATGAGTCTGGCAAAACTTGAAGCTTTTCTCAGTTTAATGGAAAAAATTCTTCCCGATAAACAGGCAACTCTTGATCAATACCAGCACGATGCAGAGTTTGCGAAACAAATTGATGCGTTATTTCAAATACTGTCTGAAACAGATACAAAAGATGGGTCTAACTCAAAAAAGCGTCGATCTCGTAGGAACCCAAGTGTTATTGATCCATTTTATTTGTTCAAGAATGAAGGAGCTGAAGGATTACGACAGCACCTTAAGGGATTACAAATTGAACAACTTAAGGATATTATTGCAGAATATGGTATGGATTCGACTCGGCGGGCTAGGACTTGGAAAAAACCAGAACGGCTGATTGAACTGATTGTGCAGACAGTTAGCCGCCGCGATCGCAAAGGAGATGCTTTCCGCTAAACTGACATACATAACTCAAGTTACTAGTTACCTGATCAGGGTGGCTAATCGTTAATCGAAGACAGGCTTTTCAACAATGAGCCATTAGCCATTAGCAATTAGCCATTAGCAATCCCTTGGTTTATAACTAGTAACTTACGTTAGTACCGCTCCCAATAAGGCTGAAAACCACGTCGTTTCAAAATATCCACTTCTACACGCTGTATCCGGTTCGTCAGTTCAGGGTTCGGAGTCCCAGCTTCCGCTTCTTGTTCCAAATTTAACGCTCTGAACTGTTGGAGTGCAGTAAAGGGAAAATCTTGAGCTACACTCAGTTCCGCCAGATTCCGGCGTACCGCCAACTCATTCGGACTAATTTCGAGTACCCGCTTATACAATTCACGAGCTTCTGCAAATCGCTGCTGTGTAAAGCGTACCCCACCTAGCGCCATTAGCGCCCCAATATTATCTGACTCTCGGTTTAAAATCTGCTGATACGCTTGGCTGGCTAATTCCAAATCATCCAACGCCAGCGCTAATTCCCCTTGGACAAAGTACGCACTCAAGTTATCAGGATTACGGGTAATCAACTGTTCCACTTCCGTTTTCGCCAGTTCTGGATCTCGTTCGGCGATAAGCTGAAGCCGTCGTAATTGTACCGGAGTGTTATCTGGATCGACTTGCAAGAGTGCATTATAGAGTGCTTCCCGTTCTGAAGAAGGAGGTAAAACACCAACCAAACTAAATAATTCTGGTGGTAAATCTGTTGCAGATCGAGTTTGCAGCCATTGGTTGAGAACCGCCTCGGCTTCCGTTTGAGAAATACGCTCGGTTTGGTAAGCAATAGCCGTTCGTCCCAATTTTATCAGTAAATCATTGGGATTGCGCTGGAGTAGCTGGTCGTAAATAGCGATCGCCTCATCCGCACGTCCTTGCGCTAAACGAATCCCCGCTAACCCTCGTAAAGCACTATTAACCAGGTCACTATCAGAGTTACGCTGAATAATCGTCTGATATCGAGAGGCGCTGGCTTCGAGTTTCCCTTCTCGGCGATCAATTTCTGCGAGTAAGAGTTCTGATGTTAAGTCAGATGTGCCGACACTAGCAGTATAAGTAGCGATCGCTTGCTTCGCCTCAGTAAGCTGATTCTCTTGGATCAACATTTGAGCCACCCGGAAATACAAAAATGGCTCATTGACACCCGCATTGAGTAAACTTTGATAAACGGGTAGTAATGCGGGGTCAGGTGGATCTAAAGGAATTAATGCTTGAGCTAAGGCACGCTGTTCCGCAGGTTCAGAAGGTAGGGGTTGCAGAACTGAGAGCAGGCGCTGTTGGAGTTCAGTTCGGGATAAACGACCCAGTTGACCTTCTAATGCAAGCTGCTTGACTAATAAACTACGATTAGACGGTTGCTGCTGAGTGAGCTGTTGGTAAAGTTCCAGCGCAGCAGCACGTTCCGATGGTAACTCACTAAGTACGTCGGCGGCTTCTCTGACCAAAGCAAAGGAGGGCGATCGCGTTGAGGTAAGAACCTGACGGTATAAAGCAGCACCTTCCTGATAAAGGTCAGTACGGCGTTGCTCTCGACCAATGGAGGTGAGCGATCGCGCCAAGGGCAAAGCCGCATCTTCTCGACCCCGCAACGGTTCCAGGGCTGTTAAGGCTTCTGTTAGCTGTTGATTGGCGGCATAGGCTTGAGCCAAATCTGCCCGTGTTTGAATGGCGGTACTATCGAGTTGTTGAGATTGCCGGAGTTGGTTCTCTAGAATCTGGATCGCCTGGGAGGGATTGCCCGTTTCTCGCAGCGCCAGGGCGTAGGCACCTGCGGCATTACTGGGAACTGCTTTACCTGTAGCTTGGTAACGATTAAAAAGTTCCAACCCTTGTTGGAAATCCCCACTATAAGTATAGATTTGGGCAGCGCCGAGGATGGTATCCGGTGAGGGATTATTGGGTAGGAGAATGTCGTAATCGGCTAATGACTCGGCAAAACGCCCTTGGTAGCCTAAGAGTAAGGCACGTTGGGCACGGGCTTGAGTATCATTGGGATTTTGGTTTAATAGAGTGGTTAGGGCTTCAATTCCACGAGCTTGCCAGTCTTGTTGATAAACCCCCATCTCGCCAACTGCTTTGAGGGCTGTTTGGTTATTGGGGTCACGTTCTAGTACTTGATTATAAGCCGCCCAAGCCTCAGCGTTACGTCCCCGTCGTTGATAGGCGATCGCTAACCCTAATTTAGCGTCTAAGGATTGAGGAGAGCTACGGAGGGCTTGCTCAAATGCCCGAATTGCATCATCCACCCATCCTTTTTCCAGCAGTGCGTAACCCTGACGCACACCTGCTGGAACGGCTTGAGCTTGTGCGGTGGGTACTACTAAGTTAATTGGAACTAGGGGCAATCCTCCAGATAATCCTAAAACAATGAAGCTAATTAATAAACGCGACCACCGGAATTGGTTCTGGCTTTGAGGACAAGATAAGACTTGAATTTCAGCTTTACGTAGTTCGTTCATTAGGGTAAAACCTGAAAACTTTAAGTGTGAATGGGAAATGATTAAAGTTGCTAATGGCTAATTGTCAACTGCTAATGGCTAATTGCTAATTGCTAATGGTTCATCAGAAAGGGAACTGCTTAACTTCCAGGACTTACGCAACTGGCACATAGAGTAGGGTGCGTCAGACGATCAAACCCTGATTATCTCGATCAATA
>DNGI01000060.1:33079-34370 GCA_003486645.1 Cyanobacteria bacterium UBA11370
TTGGTCTGACGCACCCTACAAGTTAATTTAACTATGACACTTGCGTAAGTTCTAAGTTCTTAATAGAGAAAGGAGGAAAGGAGTTATGAGTGGAGAGCTTTGAGCCACTAGCTATTAGCTATTAGCCATTAGCTATTAGCCATTAGGGATAAAGGGGCAAATCTGTTTTAACCCGGAACCCCAAAATTGTTTCAGAAAATCCTTCCCGTTCTTGTAGTGTTACCCCTGCTCGAAGGTTACGTGCAACCCGAATATCATAGAACAATTCCCAGACATCATTATCCTGAGAAAAATCTCGACCGAAGGCGTAGCCAAGTCCTAAACGGTCATCTTTTCTGAATAGATCTAAGAAATTGAATCCGAAATTGTACGTTTCCGTATTATCATCCTGATCGGTATTATCCAACCAACCATACCGAGCAAACAATCCCATTTTGATCTGCGGAATGTAGAGTTCCCCATTAATACCAAAAGCATTCTCGCGATCGCCATTTCGAGTACCAAAAACTCCATCGCGCCCTGTATCTTGATTGGAAGCGTAGGTAGCCCGAATAATTCCATTACCCGCCCGAAATCCTATCTCACCCGCAAACGCATCTAAGCTAAAACTGCCAAGGCTGCGCTCACTAGAAAAAACTGCCGCTTTTGCCTCAACATTATCCGTTATATTCCAGTTTAATAGTGCCCCTGGACGAGAACCAATCCCCGCTGATGCTAAAGCTGGATTGGTCTGAAATAACGGGTGAAAGAAATGAGTGGTACTATCTTTAGCGAAGCTGTTGCGGTCGAAATAAGATGTCAAATCCATTAGACCGACAGTTAAGCGCAGATTGGAATAGCTGGGCAGAGAGCCTGTAAAATACAGTTCAGTCAGATTCAATCCCGAACCCTCAGTCCCTGCAAAGTCATCCCCGGTTGCGAGATCCACAATGGCACCAAATAGAGCATTGGGAGAAACTGGATAAATCCCGCGTAACCGCGCCCGCGCCGATGCTTCATCCTGCTGTAGGTAAACGCCTTGTACATCAAGTGTAGGAGTTAATGCCTCATTTTGGGGGGGCGAGTTTTGGGGAATTAATGAGCGATCGGGTTCGTTTTCCCCTGAAGTTTGTGCCACAATGATGGTTTTACTCGGATCTTGCACACCTTGCGATAATCCGCCTGTGGTTAAAACCACTGTCTCATAGCTAAAGTCGTCTAAAGACGACTGGCTCGGAATTTCAGTCCATTTGAACTCACATCTTGCACCATTCTCAATTACCCATTTGACCCCTCCCCTAAGAGGAGAGGG
>DNGI01000060.1:34637-38000 GCA_003486645.1 Cyanobacteria bacterium UBA11370
TGGGGGGTTAGGTTTTTCGACTTATTGAGAATGTTGCAAGATCTCAATTTGAATGGACTTAAGCTTGAGAGGTGGGAATTTATTCCGTGGTGGGTACTGAGGTAAGCTGAAGGATGGTGTAAGCTCTGAGTGTTAACTGAGTTTTGTTCTGGTGTTTCTACGGGTGGCTTCGGTATTAAAGCCGAAGGTAGAGTTGTTGATTCCCCTATTACCGCTAAATTGATGGATTGCTGAGGTTCAACCGAGTTCTGTGGTGGTGTTTCTACGGGGGGTTTGGGAACTAAAGCTGAAGGTACGGTAATGGGTTCATCTGCTACAGTCCAGTTCACAGGTAACAGATCGTCAACGGAGTGCTGCGTTGGTTCGACTACTGGGGGTTTGGGAACTATGGCTGAAGGTACAGTTGTTGATTCGCCTTCTACAGCTAATTGAATGGGTAGGTGGTGTTCTACCGTATTAACTGCGGGTGCGTCTACTGGGGGTTTTGGGGCGATCGCTGAAGGTACAGCCGTTGATTCCTCTGTCACCGCTAATGGTACTGATACCTGCTGCTCAGAATTATCTAAACCATTAGACCTCTCCAAAAACTCTTGTGGGGTAGGCATCCTGTCTGCCTTTAACCTGATTTCCTGGAGATGTCCATTGAAGTTTGGCTTCTCTAGCTCCTCTGTGTTAGAACTAATGTCTGCAATTGTCTGGTTGTCTTCCTCTGCTGTTTGCAACGGCTCATCATTGGGAAGAGTTTGTTCAGTTACGACTGAATCATCCTGTTCAATGGAATCGGAACTGTTATAACTCACTGGTTCTTCTTCAACCACCTGATCCGGAAGATGAGCAGGTTGCTCGGAAAGATTAGCGTGAGCGGGTTCGGTTCCCACAATAGCAGCTACCGAAAAAATTGATAGTGTTCCTGCTGAAGTTGAGCCAATGGATAATAGGTAACTTAGCCAAACAGTTCGCAGTAAGGTCAGCGTTATTTGCTTATCAGTATTACTAACTTTTTGAATGCTCTCTCTCATAACAACCACACTTGCTTATCGGTTTACTTGAGTAGTAAAACTATCAATTATTTACTTTTCATAGGCAAGAAAAGATTCTCCGGAAAAAACTATAATTTTGTAGATTATTACCCAAATAACTATTAAGGCTGATCCCCCATTAATCGGCTAACTTGATCAGCGTAAATCTGATTGAAATGACTACATAGTTATCGACTTATTCGTGCAAGTTATTGGCTTCTGTCCTACTGACTACAAGGATTAAGCGGGAGTTCCCTTTGATAATTTGTGAATTGTTTCTCATTTAACGAGTCAGTTTTAATACAACATATTGCAGGTGAAGGAAGTAGAAATTTAGTTCCTCTCCCTTGGTGATGAAAGGGCTTTTACTGCTGATGGCTGACTGCTGATAACTGAAAGCTGATTTAGCATTTTTTAGGGTTTACTCCCACTCGAATATTTTTCGCAGACGAAAAATTCTGCGGGTTTTCAAAATTAATCGTCTCTATACTTTTTAACCTGTAGGTGTAAAGAATTGATAAAGAATCGCTGAGGTAACGATGAAGATGATATGAATTTTTATCGTCAATTAAAATAGGGTAAGATTCCTGAACTCTCAATCATCCTGATTACCTGATAGAGAGTAGAAAATTAGGGACAGGGAATCTTTACCTTAAAACCTTTATACCGATATGTTAATTAGGTCTGTTATTCTTGTTTTGAGAGAATTATTAGGGAAGCTGACGTTGTATCCGCTCAGAGGGTTAGCGATCGCTCTCCTATTATTAATGTTGAATACTGGATGCTCCCAAGTCGTATCTAAAGTTGAGCAATTACCCAATCTCCTACCCACATCCAACGTATCGACCGATGCAAATTTTCAGCTCCAGGTGACACCATCAGAGCGTTTGGGGGTCTACACGGTAACAGGAATCACTAATCTGCCAGACCAGAGAGGTATCGGGGTAGCGGCGATTCGTTATCTGCGCCAACCCAACCAGTTCTATATAACGTCCGGTTCAAAGCTCACCTATTCAATTCTGGCTTATCAAGATACCAAGGTAAAGGATGGGCAATGGCAAGCCACGTTGAACCTCTGGAATGTTGCACGAGACGGCCAATTTCAGGAACCTTGGCAACTAGAGCAGTCTAAACTTGGGCTAAAGCTAGAACCAGAAGCTGAAGTTACTTTCCTTGCTACCCTTGCTCCTACTGAAGTATTGGCGGAAATCGAAGATGTATTAAAGAAGGAAGGTATCAAACTAGCAAAAAACCTGATCCGCAATACTATTGATGGTCAGCGCTATGTCCAGGCGACTCAAATTCTGCCGATTCCCTTGCCAAATGGTTCGACCAAACCACCGCTGCAACGACCTGAAGATGTTAATGGGGGTTGGGGACCTCGCTATATTCTGCTACCGGAACCGCCGAATACAAAAGAGTTAGAAATGCCTAAGAACCGTCGCACGGATGCGCCGCTTACGCCCACTGAGCTCATGCACTAAGCTATTCCACATTTAAATTAGACCTCACACCCAGAAGTCGGGTTTCTCCAAGAAACCCGACTTCTCAACCTCGGTGTGGAACAGCCTCATAGGTTAGGCTTATACATTGCTTCAGTAAATCTAATTCTGAAACCCCTTTACAAACCTTAATAAAGCCGCTACATTAAGAAGTGTAAAGAATACATCCGACCTCAAAAGTCAATCGCAATCATCCGAACCATGACAACTACATTACAAAATCGCGCAACCGCCTCCCTCTGGGATCGGTTCTGTGAGTGGGTAACTTCGACCGAAAACCGCCTCTATGTAGGCTGGTTCGGTGTGCTGATGATCCCCACCCTGTTAACCGCTACCACTTGCTTCATTATCGCTTTCATCGCTGCTCCTCCTGTAGACATCGATGGTATCCGCGAACCTGTAGCTGGCTCCTTAATGTTAGGAAACAACATCATCTCTGGTGCGGTTGTTCCTTCTTCTAACGCTATCGGCTTGCACTTCTACCCCATCTGGGAAGCTGCTTCTTTAGATGAGTGGCTCTACAATGGTGGCCCTTACCAGCTCGTTATCTTCCACTTCCTGATCGGTGTTTTCGCCTACATGGGTCGTGAGTGGGAATTGAGCTACCGCTTAGGGATGCGTCCTTGGATCTGCGTCGCTTACAGCGCTCCTGTGGCTGCTGCTAGTGCCGTGTTCCTAATTTATCCCATCGGTCAAGGTTCGTTCTCTGATGGTATGCCTTTGGGTATCAGTGGTACTTTCAACTTCATGTTCGTGTTTCAAGCGGAACATAACATCTTAATGCACCCCTTCCATATGTTAGGTGTGGCTGGTGTTTTTGGTGGTTCTTTGTTCTCTGCGAT
>DNGI01000490.1 GCA_003486645.1 Cyanobacteria bacterium UBA11370
CCCTCACCCCCTCACCCTCTCATTTTTTTACGGTTACTCAACCGGACATGATATGAGATTGGCAAGAAGGGGAATTCCTGCACTGTGTTGCTTTTTATGCTACCCTGCTTTGGTGTGAAATAAAAAACGCTCGATAGGAGTAATCTTGAATGTGCCAGGGGAGTTGGGTGTCATAAATTACCCAGTAAAATCTCTATGAACTCGATAAAATCACCATATACTATATAGATCTGCACTATAAATCCGCACTCATGCACTTTAGTATTCGGTCGGGATACCCACTCAGGGGGTTAGAAAAACACACTTCTTTAGCTAGTGGCGATAGGCTATCTAGGAAAAGGTGAGAGGAGTAAAAAAGCGTGCAAGTTGTTAAAGAGTACGTTCAACGCTGGTATGAGAGTGGACTTGATCCCGACGAATATGTTTGTCATCAGAAGCGGGGAAACTTCGTCGAGATTGAATCGGTAGCGACAGGGAAGCGTCAGACTGTTCTAACGTTCTGCACTAATGATGTGTTGGGACTGGTTCAGAATGAGGCGGTACGCCAAGCGGCAATCGATGCCATTTTTGACTATGGTACGTCAAACAGTTCGACTTCGGTGTTAAGTGGTCGCATTGATTTACATCGCCAGCTAGAAAAAGAGATTTCTGAGTTTAAGCACTTACCCCATACTCAGCTATTTCTCAATGCTTGGATGGCAATGCAAGCGTTGATGGATGCCTTCTGTCATTTAGCGATTCCAGTGCCGGGTTTCCAACATACTAGGGAAACGTTGATTATGACAGATGTTCTTAACCACGGCTGTATTGTGGCGGCTGTGGTTAATGCGGGGACTCGTTCGGGTAAAGTGTTTAGTCATAGTCCGCGTGTGCGGGTTAAGGCTTACCGCCACTGCGATATGGAGGATTTGTCACGGAAGCTACATCGCTATGTTCGTCCTGGCGATCGCGTGATGGTGGTTTCGGATGCGGTATTCTCAATGGATGGAGATATTGCCCCGCTACCGGATATGATTGATGTGCTGCAAAAGTATGAAGGCAGCGTGTTAGTTATGGATGAAGCTCATGCTAGTGGCGCGATTGGAGCAACAGGTAGGGGTGTTTACGAATATTTTAATATCCTGCCGCAAGATGTCATTGATCGGGGACTTGTTCCCTTAATTATGACCACATTCTCCAAATTTGCGGCTTCCGCTGGGGCGGCAATTAGTAGTCATGTGGCAGAATTAATCCCCCTGTTGAATGTGTCTCCCACTTCCATTGGTACGATTTCATTATCGCCACCTTTAACAGCAGCCGCATTGGAAAGCATTCGGCAAGTTCGCCGTCATCCCGAACTCGTGAAGAAACTTCAGGCGAATACTCGTTATTTGCGATCGCGCTTACTGGAACAAGGATTTAATGCCATTGGCGAAACCAATGTAATTCCGGTTATTTTACCACCCGACATTAATCCTAAAATGTTTGGTCGCTTGATGGTGGAGAATCATGGAGTTTGGGTTTCACCGATTTGGTTTATTGCCAAACCTCGTATCCGAATTACCGCTAACGCCCTCCATACTCAAGAAGAAATGGATCGCTTAGTTTCCGCGATGGTCGCAACGCGAGACTTGTTGTATAAACCAATGATTAGTGCTTAGTTGTTGGTTGTTTGTTGTTGGTTGTTTGTTGTTGGTTGTTTGTTGTTTGTTACGCATAAAGCCTTAAGCTATTCCACATTGTAATTGCATCACTTCCACGGGCAAGATACCCATCCCACGCCTAGTTTGAACAATAGTGTAGATGTGAAACAGCTTACCAACAACTAACAACCAACAACCAGCAACTACTAACAAATGATAAACAACCAACAACCAACAACAAAATTTCAAATTCAGGCTGTAAACACTCCAGAAGAACTAGAACTATTTCTAGATGTCCCAGCACAAGTTTATGCCAATGATCCCAACTGGGTGCCACCCTTACGAAGTGATATAGCCAAACACTTTGCACCCAGTAATCCATTCTTTAGCTACGGAAACCTACAACAATTCATCGCCCTTACCCAAACAGACAACCCATCCGTTACATCCGCTACAAAATCCGCTGCCAAAGGGGTAGTAGCAGTAGGAAGAATTGTCGCTGCTATTAATCAACGTTTAATTGAACGAGAAGGCAAACGTATCGGTTTATTTGGCTTTTTTGAGTGTATCCCAGATTTTGCGATCGCTCAATCTCTTCTCAATGCTGCGTCGGAATGGCTACGAGAACAAGGAATGACAGTAGCACGAGGACCAATTGATTTATCAACTCACAACAATTGTTTGTTTTTAGTTGATGGGTTTGACTCACCCCCAATGATTATGATGCCATATAATCCATCCTATTATCCTAACTATATGGAACAGGATGGTTGGCATAAAGCTAAAGATGCCTATGCCTATGATTTCCCCTTAGATCAGTCCCTATCTGATAAATTTGAGAAAGGGTATCGGATTGCGTGTAAATCCGGTATTACATTCCGCCCTTTGAGAACAAAAGGGGAAGGATTTGAGCAAGATGTTAAGAGTATTTATCATCTTTTTAACCGTGCCTTTGCCAATAACTGGAGTTCTGCGCCTAGAACTGAGGAAGAATTTCTAGAAGAAGCAAAAGCCTTACAAACTTTGGTCGATCCGGATGTCTTTCCCATCGCGGAAGATAAGGGGGAAATGATTGGGTTTTGGATGGGATTACCGGACTATAATATTGCTCTAAAACACGTTGGTGGCAAACTAAACTGGTTGGGAATTATCAAATTTTTGTGGTATCGTCGCCAAATCGACCAAGGACGAGTGATAGCGATTTGTTCGCTACCCGAGTATCGCCGAAAAATGGTACCCCTTGGTTTAATTTATTTAGGAATGCAAGGCGGAATTCAAAAGGGTAAGCCCTATAAACGGGCAGAACTCGGTTGGGTTTGGGAAGATAATTTTCCCTCGCGTAAGATTATTGAAGCAGCAGGAGGGAAGATTTATAAGACTTACCGCATTTATGAAAAAGCACTATAGCAGTTCTCAATTGGATGAAATACAAATTTCTAGGTTTTAGGGAGTGAGGAGATGGGGGGATGGAAAAAGTAAAATCCCAAATCTAAAATGGTATTAGTTCTCAGGCGCTGAAAACCTCGCTAAACTCGTCCATCCTTAGATTATCTCTACAACACGACACTACGCTCTCGAAAGCTGAAAAATTCTTCCGGATTTATTCATCAACTCTTGAAAGGATAGTTAGGTAAGCCGTCTATCGTCCAGCTCCTAAGTGGTTGGATTCCTGATCAAGGTGAGATTTTCTAGTTAAAAAAATACTCCTCACTTCTATTCTAAATTATGTATAAAGCGGAAACTAAATCCTTTAGGCAAAATAAATAAAATCTTTACAAATCCTTCAACTAAACTGTAGCCATTTTTACAATAAAATTGCTAAAAATAAACAGTCAGGTTCTGATTAAATTCAATCCTTAATGGAGACAAATATGGCTTTGGATGCCAGCACCTTTTTGATCACTATGGTTAAGCGGATTGGCTTAACTGATCAAGACAAAACTTTACTAAAAGCTAATGCAGATTGGGGAAAAGAAATCGCTCCGGAGATGGCCGATCATTTCTATGCTTACTTAGGTAACGATCCAGAAATGAATGCTATTTTAAATAGCACAGAAGACCGCATCCATCGTCTGCGGGTAACTTTTGTTGAATGGTTCTACGAAATGTTTACAGGCATGGATGACTGGGGTGATGCCTATGCCGATCGCCGTTGGCGTATTGGTGTTGTCCATGTGCGAATTGGCATTGGCCCTCAACATGTTGTTCCGGCTATGGCGACTGTAGTTCGTGAAGTTAGTAAACGACTAAAAACGGATAATAAATCTGAAGCACTCCAGGACGCTCTCAGTCGGATTTGCATGATCGATTTAGCCTTCATTGAGCAAGCCTATGTAGAAGTAAGTTCAGCAGCAGTTCTGAAAGAAACGGGTTGGACAGAGGGACTATTCAAACGTCTCATTACTACGGGTGCAAGTGGTGTATAACGGTTTGGTTTACGAGTTGTCAAACCTAAGAATGAACTCCATCACAATTTCTGAAATTTGAGTATCAACAACAACAAACAATGGCTATCAATTCTCAAAAACTAGGGCAAATTCTTCAAAGCTTTGTAACAGCAACGGCTGATGTACAAGGTGCGGCAATGGTCACGCCTGACGGTTTACCCCTTGCTTCTAGTTTGCCTGGTGGTATGGATGATGAGCGGGTATCTGCAATGTCGGCGGCTATGCTTTCGTTAGGTGAACGAATTGGGAAAGAACTGGTACGAGGTTCTATTGATCGGATCTATGTTGAGGGTGATGAAGGCTTTAGCATTTTGACTAGTTGTGGTGAAGATGCGGTCTTTTTGGTGCTGGCGGGAAAGGCGGCTAAACAGGGAGTCTTGATGTTAGAAATTAAACGAACGCTCGCTGAATTAAAACCCGCTTTGCAGTAGGCAAGGCGAGTTGGTCAAATAATTTTAGATTTTGGATTCTTTCCAACTACTCGTGCCCATCAATTTTGGATTTTACATGGGTGGTGTAACAATTTTTCCTCCTCTATCAGGGCATAAAGTTTGGAGAGCTAGGATTGACAATTTAAGAGTTGCTTCACCCACTAGGGACGAGACATGAAGCCAAAAATCCCAAATCCAAAATCTAAAATTCTTAGTCAAGAGGAAGTTAAATTCGGAGTTGAATGGAACCCCATATCTGAGAAAGATGTGTTATTCAACAAAGCAATTGCCTGATCTCAGGAATCTTGTCAGTAATAAATTTTGGTGAGTTTTTGCGGAGCCAAATCAAATGGAAACCATGCGCGTAGTTGTAACAGGAACAGTTGGGGCTGGTAAGTCTACTTTTGTGCGAACGTTTAGTCAAACACCTGTGGTAGACACAGAACGCAAAGCTACTGATGAAACATCTTTATTAAAGAAAAAAACCACTGTTGCTTTCGACTTTGGTACTCGCGCTTTGGGACGGGATATAGAACTACAAGTCTATGGAACTCCGGGTCAATCTCGGTTTGATTTTATGTGGGATCTTTTGATTCGGAGGGCACACGCTTATATCCTACTTGTAGCAGCTAATCGCTCCAATTCTTTCAATGATGCTCGTGACATTCTAACGTTTATGAATCAGCGAGTCCAAGTTCCAATGATTATTGGTATGACGTGTATGGATCTACCAGGAGCACTAGGTCAAGAGCATATTTTGTTTGGTTTAGGCTACATGAATGATAAACATCGACCTCCTATTGTGGCGGTTAATCCTAATGATAGAACTTCAGTATTTGAAGCGCTGATGGTTTTGATGGCTCATCAAATTTTTCATGGTGATAGTAGTAAGCTTCATCCGGGAACTATCACCGGAAGTAATCAACCTAATTCGCCGAATTCCCGCAGTACTTATCAATGGCCTAAGCGGCAGTTGTCATAAGGTTTATACAAGCTGAATCAATGCTATTTTTTGTTTGTTGTTTGCCTGTATTTAGTGGTAATGGCTAATGGCTAATGGTTAATGGCTAATGGCTAATGGCTAATGGCTAATGGCTAATGGCTAATGGTTAATGGCTAATGGTTAATGGCTAATGGCTAATGGCTAATGGCTAATGGCTAATGGTTAATCAAAGATAGGCTTTAATCAGGACTATTCCCTCTGACTGCATAGAATTAGCTTATAGATTGACAAAAATATTTTTTTATGTATGAAAGAGTTAGGGGAGACAAGAGAGAGGTATTTTACAAATCATTTAGACTGGCTATAGAGGCGTTAGGATTGTCTGGGCGATCGCACCCGTTTATCCCACTGGTGAATAGATTAGGCTATTATAGAGGATGAATCGGTACTATCCGTTATAGTCACCTCTTTACTGAGTATCGTACCTTATCCCATTGAGTCAAGGTAAATACGCTGATTGCGATCGCTCTTCCCTGACCGTGCAAAATCCGGGTAGAGGTTAGTTTATTGCCAATAAGTGGTGGTGATTTGGGGTTTGTTTTTCTGCAAACTACGGGTGTTGCTCAAAGTAGTTCGGCGGAAGAATGACGACCAAAGGATTCAGCGTGTTTACTCATCCTCGGAAATGGGTGCGATCGCAAACCCTATATAATTTATTTAGTTAAATTTATATCAAAATTATATCAAAAATCAAAATCTTAATGCTTTAATTAAGTGTATTACAAATAGGTTTGTTGTCTGTCATGATGGGGCGCATTTTATCCGATCAAAACCGCTCAAACTCCCTCAGTGATGAGAGTCAACTCAAGGAACAAGGCATTCACCAGGCTCAGGAAGTCATTTATCAGTTTCTGATCAAGAGTGTTAATCAAGCTAATCCAGAGACTGTTTTAATGGAATTTAAACAGTTATTTTGGATTGGTGAAAATCTTGTCGATCCCAATGTTAATCAAGCTTTACATCAGATTGTTAGCAGCAAGAATGAAGAAGAATTCAGGAATACTTTAAAAAGAGCCTGCTATATTTTGATTAACAATTGGTCTTCTAAGAGGACGACTCAACCGATCAAAGAACTCATTCAAATCCTGGCAGAAGTACCCATTGAACAACCGACACTGGCTCCTACTTTAAATCGCATTAGGACGTTCATCAGTAATTTTATTACTAGCCAAGATTATCAAGAACTGAAACTATTTGCTTCCCCTGATAATCTGGATGCGAAACGTCATTGGACTGAGCGTTACACCTCTTATTTATTAGTTCCTCAATATCTCGATTCTCGAAACCCAATCGAACAACGAGAAATTGCGAAAAATCTCTCAAAACGCCTTAAAAAACAATTTAAACTTGAGCTGGCGATGTACACAGCTCGTTGTGATTCACCGACATTTCAGGAAGGCAGAATTCCTAACCCAACCCGGCTAGGAGATAAAGCAATTCGCTTAATTAAAAAAGTTAGCGCCCAGCATCTGTCCTTTAGTTATGTTAAACACGCTGCTCATTTCCTGCAACAGGTCAAAACGACTAATTATATAGAGTTTAAAGAAAAAATCCATAAGTACTTGATTTTCGCAGGGCATCAAAATTCGTCTTTAAAACTCCTAGATGATCAACTGAATCCTAAACTTAATCATCTTTATGCCAATCATGAATCAAAGCCTTTAACAACTGAGTTATTGCTGCGAACCTGTCGGCGGCTGATTGAATTTTTGACAACTGAAGATGGTCAGGAACCTTCTCCCTTATTTATTCTACTCACCACTCAAGGCAGTCCACTAACTATAGTGATTACCTTGTTAAAAATTATTTTGATTTGCAAGAATGCTCAAACCCATCTAGAAGTTTGCATTGCCAAGTTAATTCTCTATTACGAAAATTCTGGAGAAAAGGAGTGTAAATGGCTGATTGAGTTTTTGGAAATTTTCAATATTGTCTTTACGATTTACAATGAAGATATTCAATATAATTTAATCAAAATACATACTCAAGATAATGATTCAGAAAATCCGTACCTGATTGATCTCGATGCTTACCGAGTTTTCTCTCAATTGAAAGGTGCTGACTTGCGGGCAGCGGATCTCAGCGGTCTTGACATCCGAAATAGTGATTTAATTGCGGCGGATCTGCGGGATGCTGATTTGTGCGGGGCTGACCTCAGTCACGCTGATTTAAGCCTTGCCAAACTCACTAGTGCTAAATTAATCGGAGCCACGCTCAATCATACTGAATTTAGCAGCGCCATGCTCAATAGTGCGGATTTGAGCAGTGCTAGCCTGAGAAATGCGGATTTGCGTTGTGCAAACCTGCGATTGGCAAATCTCAACAGTGCCAATTTGACGGCGGCAAAAATGCGTCGAGCTGATATACAACGGGCTGATTTGAGCCATGCTAACCTCAGCCATGCTAGTATGAAAGCTTGCGATCTTCGAGGCGCTAACTTAGACCATGCTGACCTTAGTCATGTTAACCTCTGCTATGCTAACCTCTGTTATGCTAATCTTAGCCATGCTAATCTCAGAAGTGCTGAACTAAGGCGTAGTAAGCTGCACCATGCCAACCTCAGCGAAGCTAATCTAGATCGTGCTAATCTCACTTATGCGAGTTTAAAAGGTATCAACCTCAGCGGTGCGGACTTGACTCGCGTAGACTTGAGTGGTGGGAATTTGAGTGATGCTGATCTCAGCAATGCTCTCCTACGCCACGTCAATCTTAATGGTACTAATTTAAGTAATGCTAATCTGAGCGGCGCTAACTTATTTGGTACTAATCTTAGCCGCGCCAAGGTGAAAGGAACTTACTTTAGTAAGAATTCAGGATTATCTGAGGAAATGAAATTAGAATTAGAACAGCAAGGTGCGATTATTGAGGAAGAATCTGACGCGATAGAAGATTCATTTTGATAGAGATATTTTAAATGGGGAGGGGGAATAGAGATCGTTTCATTCTTTAGCTTCTTGATCAACAACAGCACCTATAGCTTCCCCAATCTCAGCATCAATGCTAATTTTATGCAGCCAGGGTTGGCGACCCAAAGGAGTAAGAACTCTAATATGAACATCCCACCATTCCCCTTGGCGATCGCACCGTATTACCTCAAACTCTTCATCCGGTAGCCCTCTAAAAAAGCTAGCAGAATACCTAACTTCATTAATAGCCGTTTGGATGATTTCCTCAATTTGGTTGAGTACAGGTAACGGTTGGGGAATAAAGTCGTTGAACCTAGGGGTGAGTAAGCGCATAGTGATTCTCCGATGCTCCTTGGTTTTTCGATTTCTCCAAACTACCTCAAACCAAAGGAAATTAACCATCCTTCATCAAAACTTTGCAAAACCCTACCTCTAGCTACATACAATTAAAATCATTCGCCAAGAAAAATTACAGCAGAATTCAGGTGTCATCAAGTCAGGAGTAGAACAGACTTTATTGTTATAGCCATTAGCCATGAACCATTAGCCATTAGCCATTAGCCATTAGCCATTAGCCATTAGCCATTAGCCATGAACCATTAGCCTTTAGCAATTAGCCATTAGCCATTAGCCATGAACCATTAGCCTTTAGCTAAATACTTGCCCACCTATCAATAGGCTGAGTTGATTGAACTACGTGCATTCCCGCATCAGCAAACCGTTTAAATGCTGCATCAGCTTGGTCGGTAAAATCGATGACCCCTGGGACAACAACAGGAGATGTGCAGTCTTCCAAGAGATATACTTTTTTGGCTAAATTCGGGTCTTTTGCCCTAATTTCTGTTAGCAAGTCGTCAATTGTCCAGCCAACACAATGACTCTTAGCCTGTCCAGCAATAATTAATCTATCAAACTCCAATAATTTCTCGATCAAGCGAGTATTTTTTTCAGCAATAGGATGACCTTCTGCACCATCCAAAACTTCAGGACGCAGGACGGAATAATTTTCAGTCAGGGGATTGTTCCCTTTAATTTCAAATAAAGTTTGGCTATTACGAGCAATGTTATGGAAAAAGATTGCTTCTTCCACCGCAGAAACAATTGCATGACCGATTCCGCCTAACATGGCATGATAAGGCCAAACAGTTAGAGGATATTTGCCCTCTTCACTCAAGCGGCGAACATAGTGGAGAGCATGATTTTCTAGAGTCGAATAATCCCCATTTGCAATACTGTAGGCAATCGCTGAGTTGACTTTCCAAACCCCTCTTTCGACATCATCCAGCGTTATAATTGTAGCAGCAGGAATCGGATGTTCTCCAGCGTCGTTGATCCAAAAAATTGGATGGAAGATTTGCATAGCCGTGTGGGTATCCAGGGTGGGTGCGATCGCACTGATTACACCCAAATTACGATAAATAAATTCACACAGCCGCACATTATCATCAATCGCTCCCTTACCCGAACGTCCACCAACGAACAGTTCAAATTGAGGAAGGCAGAAGGTATTTTGAACATCAATAATCACCAAACAGATGCGAGTTTTATCTTGGAACGCAGGTTTAATTTCATGGCGTTTTGCCCACTCTTTAGCTTCGGTTGCTCGTTCTTGGTAAAGGACTCGCCAGACTTCTGCAACATTACTAGGGTTGAAGTAAGACGGGATAGGAAGTTGGGTTTGGGGTGTCATATTTTTAGTCCTAATTGGGTTTAAAAGCTTGAAGTTTTTAGGAATTATCTTTTTAATAATTAGTTGAGTATTAAATATCAAAATGGAAGGATGGAACGTTAACGGAGGGAAAGGGGAAGGAGGCGATCGCGTTCAGAAGCGTTTCCATCACTAACTTCCTGACTAAGCTACCCTTGCATCTAAATTACATAGTCTTCATTCAATTAACAGATAAACGGTTAAACCCTCTCCCTCTCTCCCTCTCTCCCCCTCTCCCCTTCCCCCCATCTATCTCAATAAGAAATTTAAAAGCACAGGTAGCTTATCTTTGTCCCACCTCACTTGGTTAACTCCTGCTAGAGCAATTACAGACAGCCGTAAACAGATCGAAAAATTTATGCTAACACAGAGAAAGTACAACTCTTTGTGTCACCTGTTCAACGGAGTCCAGAGATTGACCAATTTAAGCAACAGTAACAATGCAACCTGATTTACAGGGTCTAGAAATTACTAAAGGAGAACTAAAGCGCTGTAGTGGTGTGAGTATTGATGCGGTTTTTCACCCCCCAACTCTCCCGAAATTCTTAGCGGAGATCGCAAAAACTTTGCTGATCATTAGTTTAATCGGTTTCAGTGGTTTTGTTTTAAGTCAGGTATTTTTAGAACATTTGTTCGCAATCCTTATCCTGCATATTGGTTTTGCGGTTGGTTTAGTATGTGATGATATTCGCAAAATTTGGATTAGTTACCAGTGCAAAAATTTGGTCAGGATATTTGAAGATGTTCAGCGATATAATTCTGTCATTAAAGCTATTGATATCAATGATCAAATTGAAGCAGTCGGTAATCGAGGTGTGCGCTTGAAAAATCGGCAGCAGGTACTTCACGCTCTACAATTAGCCAGACAGGATATTATTAGGGCATTAAAAACTGAACGAATTTTACGAGAAAATCAAACTTTTATTAAATTAAATTCCGAGCTATTTGATACTAATTTAGTTGCGTTGACTGCCTTGCAAGTAAGCGATCAGGCAACTGAACATGGACGACTGCTTAATGAAGCATTACAGATTGTTGTAGATGTGCAACGAGAGATGAGAAAATTACAAAATCAGCGTGGAGAATAATGGCAAATTATCATACCGAATCCTTTGATTAGAAGGAGCAGTAGAATCTGTGCAACCGGACTTACAGGGTTTAGAAATTTCGATTGGAGAACTCAGACATTTGAGCGGTGTTGAACCCACGGATGTTTTTAGACTAACAATTCTGAAAAATCCAAAAGCACGATGGAGTTTTTTCTTCCAAGAATTTATTCTCAGTTTGGCATTAACACCCGTTATCGTTGGTTTACTTCACGTCTTTATTATTTTACCTTTTATCGGGGCTTCTCTAGGTATAACCAGTGCCATTCTGATCTTAGTGCCAATTGCCATTATTAGCTGTCGGTGGTTCGGGTTACAACGCAAAAAGCAGGGAACTCTAGGCTATTTGTTGGATGAAGTGGAGCGATATAATGCTGTGATTAAAGCGATAGATATTAATGACCAATTGGAAGCAGCAGGAACTATCCAAATCAGTTTAAGCGATCGCCAAAACGTCATTCAAGCCCTAACGTTAATCAGGCAAGATTTATTAAAAGCGCTGAGGGCTGAACGAATTTTACGGGAAAATCAAAGTTTTATTAGTAGTAATTCAGAACTATTAATCAGTAATTTGAGAACGTTACAAGCGTTGCAAGTGGATGATCAAGCTAGTGAATATGGACACCTGCTAAATGAAGCGTTGCAGATTGCGACTGGTGTTTCTGAAGAGATGAGAAAATTACATAATAATAGAGCTAATTTATCCTAAACTAATCATTATTAATCAGTTTCGGACATGATTAGATATCAGTTTTTTCCCAGATCAGTAGGAATTACTGAACAAATCCAACAAATAGTTAATTGTTTTACTAAGGTTGATGAGCAAATTAATTCAACCGATAAAAATTTAACAAGTAATGAAGTATTAGCTATTTTGAGAGAGCATCTTGTCGAAGCTGGCATGAGAGTTGAGGGCGGCAAAAAGAGAGCGCAAAAGCTTTCAGTTCCTGTTTTATTTGGTCAAAATAATAGAATTGATAAATATTTTGATGCCGATGGATTAAGCATAGATGGAAAAATTGTACTTGAAGTTGAAGCAGGTAGAGCAACTGAAAATAATCAATTTTTAAAAGATATATTTCAGGCGAGTATGATGTATGGAGTTGAATACTTAGTCCTAGCTGTTAGAAATCAGTATCGTAAACATGATGATTTTGCTATTATTTACACTTTCTTAGAGACTTTATATATCAGTAATAGATTACAGTTACCTTTGAAAGGGATATTGCTGATAGGATACTGAAATTGTGGTGATCAAGAAGGTTTTCCCTGAGAATCAAAGAACCATCATCAGTAGGGGCGCACCGATATGCGCCCTCACTCTATGTAGTGTTTGTGCGTAAGTTCTGAATTTACCCAATTACATCGGCAACGGGTACAAACAGATTCTGAGCAATGAACTCACCAATCGCTAAACCAGTAGGCAAAGCATCCGTAACTGTCGCCTCCCGCACATGAATCCCGCCATAAACGCGGCTGATCGCATCATCAAACGCTGCATCATAAAAGCTGTTGTAGTGACGAATTATATCCGGTAATTCTTGTGAAACAGCATCAAATTCGTAGTTTGGATTATCAAAGAAATTCGTTAAAACTCCCGCCCACGCACCACCAAACGTAGAATGACCTGATATATAGTCAGGAAATGGTGGAGTTGGGGCAAGCAATGGCTCCCAATCTGGATCAGCCACGGTGGCTTCAATACCATCATTAGCCGCAAATCCTTCAGCAATGACATCATCCGGTCTGGGTTGCATTTCTTCATACTTAGCACGCCATGCGACGATCGCAGCATCCGCCAAGGCAATGTGCAATTGGGCAAACAAACGCGCATTCTCTCCTAACGTGTTGCCCTCCCGTACTGCTATTTCTTGGGTAATTTGGTTTAATTGACCATAAGGTCTGAACGTATCGGCGCGGTCATACGCCCAGAATATAGCAATTTCGGTCTGGTCATCGCTACGGGCAATCGTTGTCACATTGGTGTTGTTCTTCCCACCAAACAAGCGGACTTCCTCAATTTCTTGCGTATAGAGTTCGGGATTCGTATCCGGTCTGCCGTCAAGACCATCTGGCAAAAAGGCCTCAACGCTGGAGATACCGAAGGGAGTAACTTTACCCCAGTTCTGTCCTACTGTTGTACCATCAGGCCCCGGTCGCCAAATATACTCACCCTCTGGAGGCACATAAAGCGCATTGTTCTCTGAACCATCTCCTACCCGCGAAGCTAAGATTTGTTCAGCGACGGAACGTCCAAACGCAACACCAGCCGCTTCATCTACGGGGTTATCAGTAATCTCAATCAGCGATCTGACTAACTGTTGATTGAACAGAGTGGCTTGGCTAGGGAGTAGTTCCACTAAAACCCGATGGGCAGCAGCAGCAGCGGCGGCTTCAATTGATGCTCCCACTGGAGCAAGTGCATCTACCGCATAAGAAGTGTGGGTCTGTTCAAAGGCATTAATCGTATCATAAACGGCGGCAGACATGATCGCTAGCAAGCGCGATCCGAGGGTAGGGGGTAGTCCTGAAGTTGTTTCCCCATATTCCTGTATCCCATTTAGGGCGATCGCATTCCAGTCAATTACAACATCAGTTCCAGGTGCGGAAACGTGCTGGCTAACAACATTGTTCGTTTCATGGCGTTCAGCAATGGTATCTTGCGGGTCAATTTCCGCAATCAGATTGTAGGCTCCTGGTGCTACAACTGAAGTGCGGTTGCTATACTTAAATGTAAAGGTTTTGGACTGACCGGGGCGTAACTTAATATCTTGGGTAACACTGGTCAATAGGGCATCATTAATTAATGCACCATCAGCATTGCGATCAATATTTCCATCCGTTGATATATAGAGGTTTACGGTTATCGGACCTCGTGCTACCGCGTTGCCTTGATTGGTGACGGTAAATTTTACCTTGCCATCATCACCAAATTCAATAGTATTCGGTAGCTCAATTGTCTTGAATGTACCTTTTAGATCGGCGAGTTTTGGCAGGGCGGCTGTGGAGACGTTTTGCCTGGTAATAACTGGATTGAAATCGGTAGTAAACTGTAGTTGTGGAATCT
>DNGI01000271.1 GCA_003486645.1 Cyanobacteria bacterium UBA11370
TAATCTTAAGTATTAACTCAAAATTCAAAATTCATTCAACAGCAATTTCAATGCGACGATTGCGTTGTAGATTGGCTTCAGTATCGTTAGCCACGAGGGGACGAGTTTCACCATAGCCGACAACTAACCAGCGATATTGTTCACCTAAAGCACGACCAAAATATTGCTCAAGCGCTTTAGCACGACGAAATGATAATTCTCGATTATCCTCCACTTCACCAGCCGCATCCGTATGAGCAGTAATTCGGATTGTACTTGAAGGGTAGTTCCGTAAATCAGCAATAATTTTGTCTAAAATTAAACCCGCTTCTGGACGTAAAAGGCTGTTCTTTCCATCGAATAAAACATCGCTGGGTAATGTTACTTTCAATTTATCAGTGAGTAACTGGGAGTCAGATGAGATAGCCGTTTGATTGGTAGTATTATTTCCTGGAGATGCGCTATTGGAGTTAGGAGGTTTTACGCCTTGGAGTTGGAGGGCGATCGCTTGGAGTCGCTTTTCTACAGATTCGTTAGGGCGACTGCTACCTAATTGGTTTTCCAAAGTTGCCACTTGTTCGCTCAACACCTTCATTTGTCCCTGTAGCTGATTAAGCTGGGCTTGGGCTTGCTGTCTCTGTACAGGCGTTAAATCGACAGGAGAAGCAACAGATTCTGACACGGCTGTTGGACTAGATTTAAGAGAAACCCCTGGTGTTCGAGCGCCGAAATACGGCAGTATTTTCAACAATAGGGGTGGTTCTGGATTGGGACTCGGATACATCGCCCCAAGCACAATACCCACAAGCAGGGCTAACCCTCCACCTACACCGAGTAGAAGCAGTCGAAAAATAAAAATGAGTAACCACGGACGACTGCTGGTTGATGGAGCAGGAATACTCTTACTAGATGGCTTACTCGCAGATTTAGTCACCAAACCTCCTCGCCCCGGAAGCTCCTGTTTTCTAAACATGGGGAGGAAGGAGCAGGCGATTTTAATCGCCGTCCAAATATCTTAAAATGCATACGAATAACCATCCTTTTTATGAATTGAAGTGCAAAATTTGTAACTAATACCAGCGACTCGACCTGTTTTAGTTGCAATATCAAAACTGCCAGTTCTACGACACAACACGCGACCAATATATTGACCTACCTTCTTTCCGGAGGTAACAACAACTTTGGCAATATCGCCAGTCCTAAAACCAAAATGAATTTGTTTGCGTTCTCTATGCCGAATGGGGAAACCATATTTATCAGTGCCGCACATTTGGCGAGTACCCCACCCAGTACATTTAATCCGCAGTGGCTGTTGGGTTAGCAGATTGAATTTTTCGACCTCGCCGACACAAGCAGCATCAACCCAATGATGTTTGGGTAGCTCAAGTCTGATTCGGTTGTACTTAGTTTGTCCGCCAGTTCCGGTTGTTGTGGGCAAAATCTCTTTCAGGGCACGGAACAATGCCCATCTAGTGGTATTAACGGCGGCAGCATCTTTAAGTGGCTGTTTGGCTTGGAGCTTTATTTTTTCCAACCTAGAACTATCTTTTTTGAGGAATTCATCTATAAATTTGGTTCCCTTTTTGATATTGCATCGCTCACATGATAGAGCTAGATTACTGACTCGGTTGCTACCACCTTTGGCACGAGGATGAATATGTTCAATTTGAAGCGATACGCCTTCCTTGTCACAGTAAGCACATTTGCGTCCCCACTTTTCGAGCAAATATTCTCGCACCTCGTACCCAGCCAGTTCGCCCTGCTGATATTCAACACCGTCAATCTCTGGATTTTGCATCTTTTGGGTATCGAACTTGACCAATTCCATCGCAATTTGAGTGATCGGGGCATAGCGACAAAGCCGTTTTACCCAAGTTTCCACTGTAAGAACACGATGCCTTAAAGATGGAGCAAGCCATCCTTCTTGTCGTTTGCGGTTGTTGAATCGTGGTTGACGATACCGTGTTTGGCGATGACGACGGCTACGACGCAGTGAGCGTCTTGACCCTAAAGAATCTTTGATTTGCCAACCTCGATGTTCCAACTCAGCAACCCAGATCACATTTTCTCCCTCTAAAACCGCAATCCCAGTGAACTTGCTACCAGGGTCAAGCTTGATGGTTAATGGTTTTGGGGTTGGGTCGTGAACTGCGTGTTTCAAAATAACAGTAAACGGATACATTCTGAACACAGCAGCTTTTTGTTTTGTCAACAATTCCCTAGCTCGTGCTGGAGGAATTGGATTAAGCGGTTGTTTGTTCGTGTCTAGAACAAATACGTAGTTTGGCATTTCTGCCACTCCTGCGAGTAATGTGTGCTTCGACAATGTTTGAGGTCGGTAACTATCCAGACGACACGGGTTTATTCTCCGTAAGCCTGTTTAATCGCCCGGTTCCAGGGTTCAGGACTAGCAAGCATCCTGAAGTGGGTACGCAAACTCTTGCCTCAAACGAATAGTCTGGTCAGGTGAGTCAACCAGCAAGACCCCAACTAGAAGCTATGGGCTTGCCGCTCAACCAGAGAACCCTGACAAGTTTTCCTGAATTTTCTTCAGATCCTAGAAGAATAACACCATACAAAGTCTAATTGAACCATGCCACCCTGATTCAAGTTTTGAATTTTGTTAGCGTAGCGGGACGATAGTCCGTTTTGAGT
>DNGI01000097.1:0-7907 GCA_003486645.1 Cyanobacteria bacterium UBA11370
GCTCATAATTTTGACTCCTGATCCAATCTAAATCTTGATAACACTTGAAACGTTCAGCATGGGGGTCAGCATCAATCGCATAGCAGTTATATTATAGAAGTAATGTAACTGTTTAATCATGTCAGCTAAAGATATCTTTCACAATACTGTACGAGTAGCTTTGGAGAAAGATGGATGGACAATTACTCACGAACCGCTGTTTTTGCAACCAAGTCAGCGAGCTAAACTTAAAATAGACTTGGGAGCGCAAAAATTACTCTCGGCTGAGAAGGCCGCTCAAAAGATAGCTGTGGAGGTTAAGAGTTTTGTTGGTCTATCGGCAATCTCCGAGTTTCATACGGCTGTGGGTCAGTTTCTTAACTATCGAGTAGCCTTGAATAAGCTAGAACCAGAACGAGTTTTATATTTAGCCGTACCTACAGATATTTATCATAATTTTTTGACAGATTCATTTATTCAAGAGGTGATTGAACAGTATCAAATCAAATTACTGGTTTTTCATATTCAGAAACAGGAGATAGCGTTATGGAAAAGTTAGACTATCGAGAATTAGTGGAAAAAATTATTCACCAACATTCGATTGAGCAATCTGAAGAAGATGCTGACAAAGTTGAACTTGTTTTTGATCGGGAACGCGATCGCTATTTATTACTGTATGTAGGATGGCGTGATGAGAAACGAATTCATGGATGTCCAATTCATATCGATATCAAAGATGGCAAGATTTGGATTCAGCAAGATTTTACGGAAGAGGGATTGGCTAACCAATTGGTAGAACTAGGTGTACCGAAAACAGATATTGTCTTAGGGTTTCGAGTAACTGAAGTTCGTCAGTTTACTGGGTTTGCAGTGGCTTGAAACTGTTGGGGCGATCGCACTTTAATTTTGAGTCAGTAACATGGCATTAATGTGAGTAAATATGCGATCTAATTCTCCAATTGCTTCTAGCTCGGCAACTTCTGCTAGCGTTAGTAGCTCGGCTTTCTTTTTCTCTAAAAGTTCTTCCATTCGCAATTGTAGGTCATCGGTGAATTTAAACAGGGTATGGCTGTCAATGGTTTCTAGTTTGATTTTACCCATTAAAGATGAGGGTTTCGGAATGACTAGGTTCATATACTTTGATCATCAGCTATTAATACTGTTTGTTCTTTGTCAATATGAATTATTTCAAGTTTAACACAATAATATTTCCTGGGGTACTGAGAGCGATCGCACTTTGGTATTACTGAGGAGAAAAGGGTGCGATCGCAATCCAGTTTTGCTCTAGCAATCCTCCATGATTCATAAACACCAAGATCCCCGACTTCTTGAAGAAGTCGGGGATCTGAACGAGCTAAGATATCTCACTTTACCAATTATTCAGCTTCAATGCTAAGGTTATCCCACCAAATGCTGTCTAATCCGTTTGATGTTTCAATTTTTGTCAGAACCCATCTGCCATCATTATAGTGGCTAAAAGTAGCGACACCGTGACCAGAATATTCTTCTAATGAGTTAGATCTAGAGGATTGCCATTGGAAATTATTGAAATTAATGCTTGCCTTCGCAAGGTTTTCTTGAGGTATTTCCTGTACTCCTATAACCACAATACTGCCGCTATCACTCCCCTGAAAAGCATCTATAGCTTTTTGAGCTTTATCATTTGTTAACTTTCCATCGTCCAGACAAGCAGTCAGTAAAGTGACCAAAGTAATTGGTATGACAATAAAATTTTTAGGCAACATATATCTGATTTGATAAAGATTATTTTTTTCTAGTTGCTATGACAAAGCTAATTGAGTCAACCCTTAAAGCTGACCATATATTAATTCAGCTCTAGTGAAAAATAAATCCATATTATAATTGCCTTGAGTAATGGAATACTCAATCACTAGGGTTGTAACTCCGGCTGCTTTTAGGGGAACAGATAATATTTGCTGGCTTGTACCGTATATTACATCTCCAGACCATAGCTGCTCACCATCTGCTAAGATATTTACCTTGTATATAAGATTAGTAGTACCAGCCGTTAAATCTGGTAATCCGAACTGTAGAAGTATAGCTTGCTGTTTACCATTTAACTCAAATGTCGTCCGTCTAACTTCATTACTAGAACCATCTAATGAAAAGATAGGTAGATACCTTTTTCCCAGAATAACTACTTTATATTGGGAAAATAAGGCTTCCCCACGAATTAATAAATCCTTAGTAAAGCGTCCAGCACCTTCAAATTTGGATAACTCTGGTGGTGAAGTTTCAAAACCTTTAGACGGGAAGTATCCAGGTAATTGCTCATTCTGGAAATTGGCATCTCCTGGCTTAATAGTTATATCTATCTTCGCATTATCGCCAGCAGTTATGTTTCCTAGCCTTTGATTATTGTTTCCTGTTTGAGTATTTGTTTCAGTATTTTGCTCGTTATTTTTGTTGGCATCTTGTTGATTATTGTTTCCTGTTTGAGTATTTGTTTCAGTATTTTGCTCGTTATTTTTATTGACATCTTGATTAACTCCAAGATTAAAATTGTTAAGATTGTGAACTAAATAACCTCCACCTATAGCGCCAATTAAGCTAACAGCAATTAATGAAATAGTTCGTAAAAAAACTGAATTATTCGTCATTTTTTGTTGAGGTTTACCCATATAGTAGTCCTGTGACTTTGCAGTTTTAGTCACTTGGGGTTGTATTGATTTATGCCTAATTAAAGACTACTGTAAGTCAGCAAAAATACCCAAATCAACTGGTTTACATCAGGAATTATGTTAGGATTCTATCAGGATTGTAATTACCCTCCAGCCATGACATCAACTCACGAACAGTTCTCCCAAGCCGCAAACCACTGGGACTTAGAAACCCTCTATACAGACTTAGCTTCTGCAAAGGGAAAACGCCTCACCCCCGTAGAAAAACTACATCTGCGGGGGTTACTTTGTGGTTATAGTCCATCTGAAATAGCAGAAAAGCTGGGTAAAAATCCTAAAGGTGTTGAAACCGATCTCTGTGCCACTCTGTATAGATATGTAAAAAGTTTGGTAGACAAATGTAACGAAAAAATCGAAAACTGGCGAAATATTACAGAATGGCTTGACGAAGCCGGATATAAAACTCAATTAGGTGCGAAAATGCCAGTTAGTGATTTGTTACCTGATAAAAGTGTAGTTAATATAACTAATATAAGTATTGAGAATAATCAAATAGTATTTCTTATAAACTTACGAATACCAACTTCACAAGCTTCCGAACCCTCAATACAAAACCTCGACTTAGCTGAAGATATTGTTAAAAATAGTAGTACCAACGGTTCGAGGGAGTAGATGGTCAAAGTTGCGATCGCAGCCATCTATATAAATCTCACAAAAAAGAACGCCTCAATAATATTGAATAAATTGACCTATGTCTACTACAGTAACTGATAAAATACGCTGGACAACCGCCGACTTAGAGTTATTTCCCGACGATGGCAAACGTTATGAGATTATTGATGGAGAATTATTTGTGACTAGAGCGCCTGATTGGAAACATCAAGAAGTCTGTGTTAAAGTCGCTACCCAATTAGAAATATGGTCAACTCAGGCTAATAACGGAAGAACGGCTATCTGTCCAGGCATGATTTTTACAGATGCTGATAACGTAATTCCCGATGTAGTTTGGGCGAGCAATGAACGTTTAGCCGAGATTTTGGATGAAGCCGGACATTTAATAGGTGCGCCAGAATTAGTGGTAGAAGTGCTATCTCCCGGTGCAGTTCAAGAAAGACGTGATCGCGAATTAAAACTCAAACTTTACTCAGTCCAAGGAGTGCGAGAATACTGGATTTGCGATCGCCAGCCAATCAAAGTAGAAGTTTATCGCCGGGAAAATGGGATTTTAAAATTAGCCGCTACTCTTTTTAAAGAAGATAATCTAACCAGTCCACTCTTACCAGAGTTTAGTTGTCCTGTGGCAAGTTTATTTAGATAGCGATCGCTTACTTTAGTATAAGATAGTTTCAATCCTAATTTGCGAACTATTGAAGTGCATATCGTCACCTGCGAGAAAGTTGAAGTACTCTTCTAGTAACATAGTTTAATCCTCAAATTGAATCACAATTTAGAAAGCGCGATCGCTCCCCCCACAGACCAATCTTTATGATCAAACATGATAAAAGCCACTACACCACTCATTTATATTACTCTAGGAACTCGCCCTGAAGCGATTAAACTCGCACCCGTTATCCAACAGTTCCAGCAATGTAACACCTTGAATACTCAGGTCATCTTAACAGGTCAACATCGGGAAATGGTCGATCAGGTCATGGCGCTATTTGAAATAAATCCTGATCAGAATTTGGAAATTATGCAAACCAAACAAACCCTAACGGATATTACCTGTCGAAGTTTGCGAGGGTTAGAAACGTTGTTCGAGGAAATAAAACCCCAGTTAGTGATTGTCCAAGGGGATACAACTACTGCATTTGCAGCTACGTTAGCAGCATTTTATCAAAAAATTCCAGTCGGTCATGTCGAAGCGGGATTACGAACCGATGATCTGTTTAATCCCTATCCGGAAGAAGCAAATCGCCGCTTGATTTCCCAGCTAGCACAATTAAACTTTGCACCGACTACTAAGGCGGTGGAAAATTTAAAACGGTCGGGAATTGTAGGTGAAATTCATCATACTGGAAATACCGTAATTGATGCCTTACTAACGGTCGCTAAACGTCAACCAAAATGTGATATTAAAGGGTTAGATTGGGAAAAGTATCGCGTACTTTTAGCAACCGTTCATCGCCGGGAAAATTGGGGTGAACCCCTACAAGATATTGCTCAAGGATTTCTGCAAATTTTAGATAAGTTTCCTGATACCGCTTTACTTTTACCTCTACATCGCAATCCTACGGTGAGAGAACCTTTGCAAAATTTATTAGGAAATCATCCTAGGGTATTTTTAACGGAACCGTTAGATTATGCCGAATTAGTCGGTGCGATCGCGCGTTGTTTTCTCCTACTTACCGATTCTGGCGGATTGCAAGAAGAAGCGCCTAGTTTAGGGAAACCTGTATTAGTTTTGCGAGAAACAACAGAACGTCCGGAAGCGATTGAAGCGGGGACTGCTAAATTAGTAGGAACAAATCCGACTCAAATTGTTACAGCCGCGAGTCAATTATTAAGCGATTCGACTGCTTATGAGACAATGGCAACAGCCATTAATCCCTTTGGGGATGGTCACGCCGCCGAACGGATTTTGCAAATTGTGAATAATTTTCTTAAATCTAGGTCTCTGTAATCTACCCTCATATCAAATCCGGTTAATCAACCTCAGTAAACCGAAACCCTGTAAAGACGTTGCATTGCAACGTCTCTACAATAGGTACATGGCAACGGATTTGATATCACCCCATCCCTTTATCGCCACTACTAATAGGGATTTGATCCCACGTCTAAAACTGGGGCGCTAGGATTCGAACCTAGGAATGGCGGGACCAAAACCCGCTGCCTTACCACTTGGCTACGCCCCATTATTTTTACTTTGATTATCCTAGCAGTTATTGCCCAGATAGTGTCAAGGCGTTTGGGAAAAATTGCGATCGCTGATTCGCAATGAAGGAATATCTTTATGATAATTGTAAAGAATCATAACGAATTATAACCTTAGACTACGAATATTGCTTATAATATCTTCATAATTTGGACGAGCTTGTTGGCTCATCCCACCAAAGTTTTAATAATACCGATACGGCAAAGTAGATGGGAACACCTTCCCACCTTGCTTTCAAACAGATGACGTTCCCTTTCCCCCTCTCATGAACTAGAGAGGTTCATCAGACTCTATTGCCTAATTCTTGTTTTGTCCTAATCTACCAACCCCATTTGGAGATGTTTGATGACTTTAATCCGTAAAATTGCCTGCGAAGCACAGACGACTGGCTATTTAACCGTGAAAGCCGAAAACCAACTCCGCCAGCTTTTATTAAAGAAGTACGACTGTGAAGACTTTAAGGCATTTATGAGATTGCAGCAAGCAACCCTGGAAGGTCGGGTGAAGCAAGAGTCTCGTGAGTTACTTTATACTCTAGGCTCCTGCAACACCCAATCCCCTCAAGCTGGATAGATCCGTAAGCGTCGATTGGGTTCATCGCCAAAACTATCCGATTTGAGGCGATAATGCTCGACTAACTCATGTTGCATCTTCCGCACTTTGGGCGATCGCGGCAGTAACTCCACAGGTTGTCCTTTCGGAATGACAATTTGCTCAACCGCCAACCGCGCTTCTTCCAGCGCCTCAATTTCATCATCACTACCGCTTTGAGTAAATAACCTCAAATCAGGAGTATCCAGCAGTCCAGGATCATCCATATCTAGCATTCGCCTTAAGGCGCGGCTAATTTGGGGGATGGTACTCGCTTTAACGGCATGAATCGGGATCTGACGCGCTCTAGCAATAGTCCGCAGTTTAGAATGATTTTTGACATGAGTTCGCAACCCCAGCACCGCATCAGCACTATCCATGTCTTTTGTCAAGACTACGGGCAACTCTAGAACTCGAATCACCTGCTCGATTTGATGGCGGCTCACTCCATAGGGGTAAACGTGCAAGGGCAACTCCTCACCATTGGGTCCCGGTATTTGGAGCGTATTGCCCAGATCGTCTGGCTGATGCCAGGATTCATCCAGCAACTTTTCAAAATAGCTGCTTTCAGAATACCGTTGGGGTGCAGGACGCGACAGAGGCTTCATCTGACCCGATGAGCGCCACCCTGTTGAGCGGTTGGACAGGGAAGTCACGACACTTCTATCGGGCGATGGGGGGATGGGTGCATTCGGGAATTCCCGCGTAATCATCACCTTACCCGCTTCATCCGCCGTCCTGACTTGGGGATTCGGCTGACTTCCCCGCAGCAGAGCATCAACAGTGTCAGCCACACTCTCATGAACGACCCAGCGTTGCCGTTCTAGCATTTCTACAGCAATAGCAAAGGTTGGCGGTGCCTTGCGTTCTAAAACCGTTTTCTGAGATCCACGCCGCCTCGCCTCTTCATCCCCCAGCGTTACGGCTTGAATCCCTCCAACCAAATCCGATAAGGTAGGATTTTTAATTAGATTCTCAATCCGGTTGCCGTGAGCTGTCCCAACTAACTGGACTCCTCGTTCCGCAATGGTTCGAGCTGCTAGTGCTTCCAGTTCCGTACCAATTTCATCAATCACAATGACTTCTGGCATATGGTTTTCCACCGCCTCAATCATTACCTGATGCTGAAATTCCGGGCGAGATACCTGCATCCGTCTAGCACGACCGATCGCTGGGTGAGGAATATCGCCATCTCCAGCAATTTCGTTGGAGGTATCGATAATGACTACCCGCTTTTCTAACTCATCGGCTAAGACTCTTGCAATTTCCCGCAACGCCGTCGTTTTCCCGACACCCGGACGACCTAACATCAGAATGGATTGACCCGTTTCCACCAAGTCCCGAATCATCCCAATCGTGCCAAAAATAGCTCGACCAACACGGCAAGTTAGACCAATAATTTCGCCGGGACGGTTGCGAATCGCACTAATCCGGTGTAAGGTGCGCTCAATTCCGGCTCGGTTGTCCCCACTAAAATGACCGACTCGCTCAATACAATAGTTTAGTTGTTCGGCAGTAATGGGTGTTTGGGAAAGGTACTCCGCCCCATGAGGAAAGCGTACCTCTGGGAAGCGACCCAGATCCATGACCACCTCAATCAAATTATCTCGCTGGGGGTGTTGTTCAATACTTGAGCGAATTTCTTCGGGTAGGATATCCAGTAACTTTTGGAGATCGTCTACCATCTGCATCCTGTTTGAGTTGATCTGTTCGTCCACGATTGAGGATTGTTGATTAGATGATGGTTGTTGAATGGAGGGGTTAATAATGTTGGACTTTACCATAGGCTCGTATCAGGAATGGGGAGTGGGGAGTAGGGA
>DNGI01000097.1:8116-8456 GCA_003486645.1 Cyanobacteria bacterium UBA11370
GGAGTAGGGAGTGGGGAGTGGGGGGTAGGAGTTTTCATCGTTTTGGTGTGAGTTGGAGTTAGGAAGGTTTAAATTTTTTGTGTTAGTGGGGTAAAGGTTGTAGAAATTTTGGGGATGATTTGAGCTGGGACACTAGGGAATGAGCCGTTGCTACAGCTTGCCACAATAGATCGGGATAGTTTTCCAGATTTCCCAGGGTTGTGTTTTGATGGGATGCCAGATTGGTATTAATGTTTTCTTCATCAAAGTGTTCTAATTGCTCTAGTATCGGTGAGAGTAAAACACGAGCGTAACTACCGTAAGCAATACCTGCTACATAATTGGGGGAGTGGGGTGTGGG
>DNGI01000224.1 GCA_003486645.1 Cyanobacteria bacterium UBA11370
TCGTCCGCCTGCGCGGACTCAATTGAGCCTGCGGAGGCAGGCTTTGTTTGTGTAGCCGCGATTTCCAATCGCCAGGTATTTTTGCTTCTTGGAGAAGTCAGGGATCTGACTAAAATCTAACCTTGAGAAACCGAAACCGCATTCACTTTAGGATTTCGATCAAATAATACTCGCGGTCTTAGTAAAATCTTGAATAATAGCCATAGCGATCGCAATTCTCCCGGCGTATTTTGACGCTTCCATTGTCCTGGACGACAATACAACAGTTCCACTAAACACCGTTGTTGCGGAAGAGTTAACTCCTCAAACATGACCCGTACACTAGGAAATTCACCACTAAAACCGATGGGAGTAAGCTGTCCTTGCATCGAAATTCCTGCTTCCAAAATTTTCAGCGTTACGGGTAGAGATTCTCCTCTAGAAAGTGCTGGAAGTTTCGCCTGGGTCAACTCAATTTCTGCACCTACTTCAGAAATACTTGTTGTTACTCCCCACAGTTCGATTTTTGATTTTAGATTTTGGATTTTGGATTTTGGATTGACGGGGATCTCTTCGGTTTTTAGGGTTTGTTGCTCGTGATTTATAATTTCAAGGTTGACTAATCGCCGCAGGTTAAACCATTCATATAAATCCGGCTTGGGAACATCCACCAAAATTAATAAAGCAATCCCAATCATTAACAGATTGTAAGCACTCCAAATCCAACCCAAACCAATACCTTGAATTTGTTCACCAACATCCGATGCTACAGTTGTTGTCCACACTCCCTTCATCATACAAATACCTAAATTGCGCCACAAACTTACGGCGGTAAAGACAAAGAAGAAAATGAGAGGCAAAGCTAAACCCAAGTTGAACTGAAAGCGATCGCTTCGCGTTCCTTTTGGTGTAACTTTAAATTCTTTAGAAAAGGGATTAATCATTACCTTAATAACAGTAATCGCTAACGGGAATGTGAGAACTAAGGAGTAAATATCTGAAAGTAAAGCAGAACGAGAATGGTAATTTAACCAAGAAAATACCGTAATCTGTACTAAATAATAAGGCAAGAAGAAATAGAGTAATTCTTCGGCTGTTGCCCGCAGAGGTATTACACCTAAAAATGAATACGCTAAAGGCATAATGAGAAAGACAATGCGCGGAATACTAGTAAACCAATGTAGCAACCCTTCTAAATGTGCTAATCGTTGGATGGGGCGGAGTCCTGGAATTGTTAAAGGGTTAGCATCAATAAAAAAGGCTTGTAATGTTCCCCTTGCCCATCGTAATCGCTGAATCGCATGAGCCGATATATTTTCTGCGGCTAAACCTGCACTTAACTTTTCATCTAAATAAACTAAACGATAGCCTTGAGCTGCTAAACGAATACCTGTAAAATAATCCTCACTCAAAGAACCTGTGAAGAAACAACCAATAGTTTGTAAAGCACTGCGCCGAACCACAAAGGAAGTACCCGCACAAATGACACCACCAGCCCCATCCCGAATGGGCTGAATTTGCCGATAAAATACTTCTTCTTCCGGCGTAACTACATTCCCTAACCCTAAATTATTAGCAATTGGATCGATGTTATAAAAGCTTTGGGGAGTTTGTACAAGGGCGACCTCTTCATTCTGAAAAAATCCCACTGTACGGAGTAAAAAGTTTTTCGTTGGAACGAAATCTGCATCAAAAACAGTGATTAATTCTCCACTGATTTTGCTTATAGCATGATTCAAATTCCCGGCTTTAGCATGAGAGTTATCGGGTCGAGTTATATACTCACATCCCAACTCTGCCGCCAGTTCTTTTATTTCCCAACGCTGAGTATCATCCAATAAATAAACGTTTTTATTTCCATACTCAATTGCTTGACAACCCAGAATCGTGCGTCGCAAAATAAAAATAGGCTCATCATAGGTTGGAATTAAAATATCAACAGTAGGATTAAACGTTCCATCCCTAACCGTCCTAGCCAATCGATCCGCTTCTCGATGTCGATTTTTGACATTCAGCATTAAAAATAACTGGAGAATGGTACTAAAGAGTACCAGCATTTCCATTAAAAATAATCCCAGACTGAACAGGCGGTTTAGAGGGTCAACAACATTAAGGGTAGAGAGCGATCGCCACAAAATATAACGACCCGCCAAACCTAATAAAATTCCGATCACCAATATCCGCGACCAAGTGCGGGGTTGAGGGGAAATTTTGGTAATCGTGATGGCAACTAAAAATAAAATTACTGTAGGAGCCAGTAAAAATTCGCCCATTCCCCTAGGTGCTTCCAACCACATCGGAGGATATTCTTGCATCAAGTGAAGTTGAGCAAAAATCGTTTCAATTTCCCCAATTTTTGCAAACCACGCCGTGACAAATACCCCCGAAAATATAACTATTAACAAAAGAAATAAAGTGGCTAACTGAGGTTTAACAACTCGCGTGATTTGGGAACTCTCTAAAGGCTTGCTACCAGCGTTTGAGGTTTTCATATTGACCCTTCTTAACCTAATTTGTCATTGATGCCAAATGGGCTGCTAGCTATTCTTAGCTTAAGACTACAATAGACTGCTTGGGCTTATTCGCAAACTCTTTAACAGGGAACACGGAACAGATCCAAAATCTGAAATCCTTGCATCCAAAATCGTATTAGAACCAAACATTTGCAAGACACACCCATAAACTCGCGTTCACGAACCTTGCGAGAAAAACCTCTCTTCCCCACTCCTCACTCCCCACCCCCACTCCCCACTGCCAGATTGCACTACCGACCCACCAAAAAAAAAGGCTAAAATTGGCTTACCTGATTCATCCCCAAATCCCAGTAAGAATTGTGCAGGATGAGACTAGAGCATCTGCCAGATTTCCGTCAACTGCCTCAACTGGCATCTCAAATTTACTGAAATTGGTTAACGTGGGTGTAATTTGTTATAGATCACTCGCTACACAGGTGATTAATCGCCTCTGTAGAAAATAAAACGACGGATAACGGATCATAGACAACTGACATTTAAGGGGATGATTATGGCTATACAGAGGTCTTAGATGGCTAGATTGATACTGACCTAAAAATCCAGCAAGCCTAAAAATGGTGCTGATTACCTAGGAGCAATCTTGATTAGTCCTAGTAGTATCAAGCCCGGTGGTTCGACCGTCATTAAACTTGAGGAAGAGGGGGTAAGGGGACAAAAAACTAATCATTGATAATTCCCTGGACATGAAATAAAAGCTCAATTTGGAGTTGAAACTTTTTAAGATACTTTATCTGTCTTTTTAAACAGCCGATTAAACAGTCTCAACACAACAATGTCTTGAACGATATATTGGTCGATCAGCCTATGCAGCTAAAATTCAAGTCCTCTGTATTATCAGCAGTCCTGTGGCATTTACCAGAGAGTAATGATATCAGCCGATTTTGGAATTACCTTGTTTATAAGGCAACGGGACTTCAACTCGAAAATGTTCATCGAAAATCTAAAATCCAAAATCAAAAATTCCTGATTCATCCGAAAAGAAGGCTGCCCATGTTGCAGCTATTGGGATATCCAGCCGACACTATTGGCATGGAGGACTATATCCCCAAACCCATTCAGATCAAGACTCTAGTTCAGGCACTTAGCAATCACCAGTCGCCCCCCAGAACTCCAGAGGTGCTATCTACGGCTGTCAGGGGCTGGAAGATATGAACAAAAGTAGCAATATAATGGCGACACCGACGCTATTAGGCCAGCTAGAGGCGGAGTATGAACGGGTCAAAACACGAGTACAGACCCACAGACAGCGATATCAGCGATCTCAAGAATGAAAGCAGTCTCTCTCCCCGAAGAACCTCCGATCATTCTGGTAGTAGATGACGACCAGTTTATACGGCAGCTATTACGTCGAGTCATGGAAAAAGAAGGGTATCAGGTTGTTGAGGCAACCAATGGCGAACAAGGTTTAGAAGCCTACAAACGCCTCAAACCTCATCTAGTTATGCTAGATGCTTTGATGCCTGTTATGGACGGTTTTACTTGCTGTAATCACCTACAAATGCTTACAGATGACAACTCAGTAGAAGACGAAGTTCTGAACGGCAGATTCTTGCACGGCGCTTCCCGAACCCCTGTGCTGATGATTACCAGTCTTGACGATTACGAGTCAGTAGACCGAGCTTTTGCCGTTGGAGCAACTGACTATATCACAAAACCCATTCACTTAGCTGTGCTACGTCAGAGAGTACGCCGTCTTATTCAACAATTTCAACTCTACAAACACCTAGAACAAGCTAACCAAGAGTTACAGCGTCTCGCTACCCTCGATGGATTAACAGGAGTGGCAAACCGTCGTCGTTTTGATCAGTACCTTGACAACGAATGGTGGCGCATGATTCGAGAAGAATCACCCCTATCTCTAATTCTTTGTGATATCGACTTCTTTAAAAAATACAACGATACCTACGGTCATCAAGCGGGAGATGCCTGTTTGCGCCGAGTTGCCGATGCACTGCGGTTTTGCGCCAAACGTTCTATTGATTTAGTTGCACGGTATGGGGGTGAAGAGTTTGCCGTGATTTTGCCGAATACAACAACAGTTGGTGCATCTCAAGTCGCTGAAGAAATTCGTGAAGTCGTTAATAATTTAGAAATTACCCATCGTGCCTCATCCGTCAGTAAATATGTCACGCTCAGTTTGGGTGTTGCTTGTATGCACCCTTCCCTCGATACCTCCCCAACTATGCTAATTGCTGCGGCCGATGAGGCACTGTATCAAGCAAAAGCCTACGGACGCAATCAATCCTTCTCCAAATCTGAAAAATGTGGCAGCTAATCTCAGAAAGTGCTAGTTATTTAAGGAGGTAGGGTAAGCACTCACCCGTCACTAACAACCAACAACCTACAGGGAGTGGGGAGGAAGAAGGCAGGGGGGCAGGGG